>CANIRG010000270.1 GCA_947469635.1 Rhodospirillales bacterium
ATCTTCGGGCCGGTGCACGTCACCATGCTGAACGGCATCGTCTTCTTCGGCCATCAGGTCGGCAGCTTCGTCGGCGGCTGGGGCGGCGGACGGCTGTTCGACCTGCAGGGCAACTACGACACGATGTGGTGGATCTCGATCGCGCTCGGCCTGGTGTCGGCCGCGATGCACTATCCCATCATCGAGCAGCGGCTGCCGCGCGCGGCGGCGGTCGCGCAGCCGGCATGACGGAGGGCTGGCGCACCCTGCTGCTGTGGGGCGGCGCCAGCCTCGTTTTCGCCGCGACGGCCGTGGCCTTCGTGCTGTGGGGCCTGAACGGCCCGGCCTATCTCGTCGACCTGATCGCCGCCTACTGCCTCTAGGCTAGAGGACGAACTTCGACAGGTCGGCGTTCTTGGCGAGCTCGCTCACATGCTCGCGCACATAGGCGGCGTCGATCTCGACCCGGCTGCCGCCCTTGTCCGAAGCAGTGAAGCTGATCTCCTCCAAGAGCTTCTCCATCACCGTATGCAGGCGGCGGGCGCCGATGTTCTCGACGGTCTCGTTGATGCTGGCCGACAGGCGCGCCAGCTCGTCGATGGCGTCGTCGGTGAACTCGATCTCGACCTTCTCGGTCGCCAGCAGCGCCTTGTACTGCTTCACCAGGCTCGCCTCCGGCTCGGTGAGGATGCGGCGGAAATCCTCCTGGGTGAGCGACGACAGGCTGACGCGGATCGGCAGGCGGCCCTGCAACTCGGGCAGCATGTCCGAGGGCTTGGCGAGGTGGAAGGCGCCGGAGCAGATGAAAAGGACATGGTCGGTCTTCACCGGCCCATGCTTGGTGTTGACCGTCGTGCCTTCGATCAAGGGCAGCAGGTCGCGCTGCACGCCTTCGCGGCTCACGTCGCCGCCGCCACGGAACTCGCTGCGCGCGGTGATCTTGTCGATCTCGTCGATGAAGACGATGCCGTTCTGCTCCACCGACTCGCGCGCCTCGCGCACCACGCGGTCCTGGTCCAGGAGCTTGTCGCTCTCCTCGCGCAGCAGCGTGTCGTAGGACGCGGACACCGTCATCTTGCGCTTCTTGGTCCGCCCGCCGAACGCCTTGCCCAGCATGTCGCCGATATTGATCATGCCGACCGACGCGCCGGGCTGGCCGGGCACCTCGAACTGCATCGGCCCGCCTGAATCGGCGACCTCGATCTCGATCTCGCGCTCGGCCAGCTCGCCGTCGCGCAGCTTCTGGCGGAAGCGCAACCGCGTCTCCTGGCTGGCGCTGGGACCGCACAGGGCATCGAGCACGCGATCCTCGGCCGCGAGCTCGGCCTTGGCCTTCACATCCTTGCGCAGCCGCTCCCGCGTCATGTCGAGCGCGGTCTCCATCAGGTCGCGCGCGATCTGCTCGACGTCGCGGCCGACATAGCCCACCTCGGTGAACTTGGTGGCCTCGACCTTGAGGAAGGGCGCGTTGGCGAGCCTGGCCAGCCGGCGCGCGATCTCGGTCTTGCCGCAGCCCGTGGGCCCGATCATCAGGATGTTCTTGGGCAGCACCTCTTCGCGCAGCGCCTCGGGCAGCTGCAGGCGGCGCCAGCGGTTGCGCAGCGCGATCGCCACGGCGCGCTTGGCGTCCTGCTGGCCGACGATGTGCTTGTCGAGCTCGGAGACGATCTCGCGGGGGGAAAAATCATTGCTCATGGCGCATTGTCTCGCTGCATCAGAAGGATATGGCCCCATTGCGTGTCCCGGGGGCCGATCCGGCGGAAGCCGGCTTTTTCATAGGCCCGCACCGCGCGGGCATTGGTGGGATCGGGATCGGTGATGACGGTCGGCACGGACTGGGCGAACAGGCGATCGCAGAACTGTCGGATGAAGGCGCTGCCATGGCCGCGCCCGACCAGCTCCACCTCGCCGATGAACTGATCGATGCTGCGCACATCGGCCGGCTCGCGCGTGCATTGGAGATAGGCGAACGGTTCGTCCTGCAGCTGCACGAGATAAGGCACGGTTTCCGCCTCCTCGTCGTGGCAGGCCGCGACCACCTCGGCGACCTCGCCTTCGCCGTCCGGCCACCATTCGGCGACGTGCGGCCGGGCCAGCCAGCGATTCACCAACGGCAGGTCGGCCGCCGTCATGCGGGCGAAGGAGTAGGCCCGCGCCACCTCACAGCTTTTCGATGACGAGGTTGCGGTTGGTGTAGACGCAGATGTCGGCGGCGATGCCCATGGCCTTGCGCGCGATGGCCTCGGCGTCGAGCCCCTCGACATCGACCAGCGCCCGCGCGGCCGCCAGCGCATAATTGCCGCCCGAGCCGATGGCGATGATGCCGCCTTCCGGCTCCAGCACGTCGCCCGAGCCCGACAGCAGCAGCGACACGTCCTTGTCGGCCACCGCCATCATCGCCTCCAGGCGGCGCAGGTAGCGGTCGGTGCGCCAGTCCTTGGCGAGCTCGATGGCGGCCCGCAACAGCTGGCCGGGATAGCGCTCGAGCTTCGCCTCCAGCCGCTCGAACAGCGTGAAGGCGTCGGCCGTCGAGCCCGCGAAGCCGCCGACGATCGAGCCGTTGCCCAGGCGGCGCACCTTCTTGGCGTTGGACTTGACGATGGTCTGGCCCATCGAGACCTGGCCATCGCCCGCCATCACGACCTGCCCGCCCTTGCGCACGGAGAGAATGGTGGTCGCGTGCCAGCCGGGAGACGGGGAATTTTCGGAGGAAGGAGACATGGCCTCGTAAATAGTCATTCAGGGCGGCAAATCAATGCAGATGACGAGCGATCAATGCTTGACGAGGAAATTCTCTGTAACTACCTTTCTGTAGTTATGCTCGAAGGCTTGGTGCGCTGGACTTGGAGTCTTGCCAAGAATCGCGACAACAAGCGCAAGCACGGCCTCAGCTTCGAGACGGCGCAACTGGTTTTCGACGATCCGATTTCCCTGTCGCGCGTCGATCCCTTTGCCGACGAGGGGCGATGGCAGACCGTCGGCCGCATCGACGGCGCGACCGTCTTCGTCGTTCACACTTGGCCCGAATCGGATGCCGAAGAAGGGCGAATCATCAGTGCGCGAAAGGCGACAGCACATGAAAGGAACGCCTATGAAGAAACGCAATTCTAGCCGTCTCACGGCGAGGCAGCGCGCAGAGCTCGACGCCCTTGCCGCCTTGCCTGACGATCGAATCGATACGCTCGACATACCGGAAGTCAGGGATTGGTCGGGCGCCAAAAGGGGACTGTTTTATCGCCCCGTGAAGCAGCAGCTCACGCTTCGCATCGATGCCGATGTCGTCGCCTGGTTCAAAAGCCGGACGCCCAAAGGTGCGGGCTACCAGACCCAGATGAACGAAGCCTTGCGCGAGCACGTGAAGCGGCAGGCCCGCAACCGGAAAGCCGGCTAGGGAAGCTGGGCTATCCCGATGGCCGTGCTAACCTCGCACCATGACCGACACCAGCACCAGCCAAGCCCCCATCATCGTCGTCGGCGCCGGCATCGTGGGCACCGCGACCGCCCGCGCGCTGCAGCGGGAGGGTCATGCCGTCACGCTGGTCGACAGCGGCGAGCCCGGCAAGGCCACGTCCTACGGTAACGCGGGCTTCATCGCCATCGATCACCTGCTGCCGCTCGCCCGGCCCTCGACGCTGAAGCGCGTGCCCAAGATGCTGATGGACCGCGACGGCCCGCTCACGCTGCATCGCCCGAGCATCCCCTGGCTGCTGCCGTGGATGGCGCGCTTTGCGCTCGCGGCCTACAGCGCCGCCGAGGTGAAGAAGGGCGTCGATTCCTTCGGCGTGCTGATGGCCGAGGCCAACATCGCCTGGAAGGCCGAGATCCAGGCCTCGGGCCTGGGCGAGCTGTTCCGCAGCAAGGGCGCGCTCTATGTCTACGAGACCGAGCAGTCCTTCGCCGACGGCGCCGAGGAGCGCGACCTGCAGAAGGCCAAGGGCACCGCGTTCGAGATCGTCGACGGCGCGCGGGCGCGTGAGCTGGCGCCCGGCCTCAGCGACCATATCGTGCGCGGCGTCTACTACCCGGACGGCATGCACACGATCAATCCCTACCGCGTGGTGGCCACGCTCGCCGAGCGCTTCGCGGCCGACGGCGGCACGATCCTGCGGGCGCGCGTGCGCGGCTTCGGTCGCGACGGCAATACCGTCACCTCGGTGAAGACCACCGACAGCGAGCTGCCGGCCAAGGCCGTCGTCATCGCCGCCGGCCGTGCCTCGGGCGACCTCGCGCGCCTGCTGGGCTTCAACGCCCCGCTGGTGGCCGAGCGCGGCTATCACGTCATGCTGGCGCCCGACAATGTCCGCTTCGACCTGCCGGTGAGCCCGGCCGGACGCGGCTTCTTCGTGACGCCGATGGAGGAGGGCCTGCGCGTCGCGGGCACGGTCGAGCTCGCCGCCCCGCACCAGCCGCCCTCGTGGCATCGCGCCGACCTGCTGGTGAAGCACCTCAAGGACATCTTCCCCGGCGTCGGCGGCGCCGAGCTCGGCCGCTGGATCGGCGAGCGGCCGACCCTGCCCGACTTCCGCCCCGCCATCGGCCGTGCCCCGCGCCTGGCCAATGTCTATTGCGGCTACGGCCACCAGCATGTCGGGCTGACGCTCGCCACCGCGACCGGCCGGCTGATCGCCCGCCAGATGGAGGGCGAGGACATGCCCGAGGCGCTGAAAGCCTGCGACCCCGGCCGGTTCGGCTGAGCCGTCTCACGACGTCTCACGGAGTCTCACACCCGTGAGACGCCTCCGAGGGCGATGGGATAAGGGTTTTGGGCGATTCGTCTCACGTCTCACGACTCTGCCACCTGCAAATGACACATTGGATTTTTGCGTCCCGCGTCCCTCGGTGCCGGTTGGGGGCTGGCCTCATGTCCTTGCCGGGAGCGCGCCATTCCGGTGGCGCTCATGGCTCACGAAAGGTGCGGCACTGGAGTGCCGCGCTCCCAGCAATGAGCGGGCTCGCATGGAGCAACCTACGCGCTGAGGAATCCCACCGTCCCAAATGAGGCTGCCCAATCGGAACCTGCTCTAAGCCCCGTACTGCAGCAGCGTCTCGCCGTTCCGCCTGAGCCAGTCGTGCGGCGGGTCCATCGGCCCGTCGCACAGTGCGCGCGCCAGTCCCCAGAAGCGCGGGCCGTGGTTGGGATGCACGAGATGCGCGACCTCGTGGGCCACGAGATAGTCCAGCACCTCAGGCGGCGCGAAGACCAGGCGCCAGGAGAAGGCGAGGCTGCCGTCCGGCGCGCAGCTCCCCCAGCGCGAGCGGTTGTCGCGCAGGGTGATGCGCTTCACCGGCCGCTCGACGCGGGCGGCCTTGGCCTCGACCAGCGGCGCCAGGCGGCGGCTCATCTCGGCCATCAACCAGGTCCGCAGCCGGCGCGGCAGATGCTCGGGGCGGCCGGCGACGTGGATCTCGGTCCCCTCGCACCACACGGTGCCGCGCGCTTCGGGCCGGTGGCGGATGCGGCGCGGGATGCCGAACAGCGGCAGCTCGGCGCCGTCGGCGAAGGGCTGCCGCTCGGGCAGACGCTTCAGGCGCGCGGCGATCCAGCCCGCCTGCTGCTGGGCGAAGTCCATGGCCAGCGTGCGCGACATGCGCAGCGGCGCCGTCAGAACGATACGCCGGCGCGCCGGATCGACGCGCAGCGAGGCGCGGCGCGCGCGGGCGTTGCGCAGGAAGGTCACCGGCAGCGTATCGCCGGCATGGGCAATGGTGAGTTGCTCCGGCTCGGGCAGCGCCTTGGGCGGGGGACGACGGAGGCGGAACAGGCCGTCGGACAGCGACATGGTCCGCAGTATGAGTCAGGGGAGCGCGCAACTCCAGTTGCGCTCGAGCGCGAGAGACGGAGTGCGTCTGGAGTTGCCACGTCACCCTGGGAGGAGTGCGCCTGAAATGCGAGCGAAAGGGCCGGACAGATAGGAGCATTCCACATTTACTGCCGATTGACGGAATGGGGCCGTCAACTAGTCTTGCGAGTGCAAGCGGGGAGCAAAGTCATGGAAATGTTCGATGGGTGCGTTGGGTTGAGACTCATGGCTATTTCCGCAGGACTCGTGTTCGCGCACGCCTCAGGCGCCCTGGCCGCCGACCCTGCGCCACTGCAAGTTGCGATCGGCAACACCCAGAAGCAATGTCATACGCGGATTGCGACCGAGAGGTTCGAGTTCGACCGCAACAAGATCCTCGCCGAGTGTCAGAAGACTATTGCTGGAATGCTTCAGCAGGGCCGGGCGATCCAAGACTGGGTGGTGACGGTCTTGGAGGTCAAGCAGGATAAGCATCTGACGACGGGCCAGAAGTCGGCCAGGATCCTCATGGAATCGGTCGTCAGCGGCTTCAAGCTGCACGCCTATGCGCCCGACGATCCCAATTTTCACAGGCAATGGTTCATCGAGGAACGAGACCGGCTTTTCGATCTGATTGAAGCGACACGCCCTCGAGTGGGCCAGGTGCTGCGCGTATCGGGCCAGTATGCCCCTGAAGATGTTCCGAGCATGTCGGGCAATTACTACTGGTGGAACAGCGACAACATCGAGCTGAAGATCTGGAAGATCTCCATCGACGGCCAAGGTTCCGCGAATCCGCAACCGCCTGGCTCAGCCGCTGCGCCACCGGCCAGTACGCCACAGACCAGCGCGCCGCCGACCCCGGTACCGCCTGCCGTGCCATCGAATCAGCCCGCAACAGGAACCTGGTCCTTTCAGCCTATCCTCACGCAGGACAGCGATTTGCCCAATTGTGTCGGCACCATCGTCGTCAAGCTTACCCTCGATGCCAGTGGACTGACGGGAACGACGAGCACGGGAAACACCTTCAAGGCGGCCATCAACGATGACGGCAGCTTCCGCACCAGCTACGTCACGCGGCAGGGATCCTTGACGTTGACCGTGGAAGGAAATGTAAAACAATCTCCACGAACCATTTTCTTTGCGCGAACCAATGTTCGCTGTCGATGGACCGCCCAATTCTAAGCATTCGGCATATAGCCGAATAGGCAACCCTCGCTCGGAAGCGAGCGTCGCCCATCGGGTCTTGATCCGCGCTGACATAGTGGAACTTGCGAGACATGCCCTCTCAGAAAGTCATGCGCAGGCCGGCACTCAGCGCATGGGTGTCGGCAGTGCCGGCAAACTCGCCGTCGTAGCGCAGATAGAGCTTCGTATTTTCGGCGATGGCCGTGTCGACGGCGACGCCCACCATCGCGCTGTCGCGCCGCGGCGTGGCGCCCTGCACCGTGAAGGGCAGGCCGGGCGCGCCGGCGAAGGAGGCCGTGACGGGCCGCGCCGTGTCGGCATGCTCGTGCACCCAGCCCAGCCGCAGCTTGGCATTGACCTGGCCGATCCTGCCCGCGATCTCGCCGCCGAAAGTCGTGCGCAGCGATTCGGTCGTCTGCTGCGCCACGTTGAGGTTGAGCGAATCGGCGCCGGTCTCGGTGAAGGCCGCCTGGGTCGAGCTGGCGGCCTGAAGCCGCACGAACGGCGTCAGCGTGGCCGCGGTGGCTTCGTAGATTCCGATTTTGTAGCCGCTTTCGACCTGGCCGTTGACCTGGTTCGCGTGTGTGCGGCCGAAGGCGTTGCACGTCGCCAGGCCGGGAATGGCGATCACACGGCGCATCTGGTTGTCGGCATAGCCGTAGCCCAGCGAGCCGTCGGTGTAGAAGCTGCCTTCGGTGAAGCTGGCATAGAGCGAGCCATGGTAGCTGTCGCTGGTGCCGCGACCGTCGAATCCCTGGGTCCACTGCGTCGAGCTGGCGTAGCCGACGGCAATGCCCATCATGAAGCGCGGGTCGAAACGATAGTCGACGCCCAGCGCGGCGCCGCCGATGTTGTAGGTGACGGTGGCGGAGTTGGTGCCGTCGCCGCCGATGCTGCCCAGCCCACCCAGCGCGCTCGCCCATGCGGTCCATGGCTTGGGCGTGCCCTCGCAGGCAACGTCGCAGGCCTCGGCCAGCGCCACGCTGCTGCCTGCGCCGACACCGCCGCCATGGCCGGCGCCGAGCTGGTTGCTCAGCGCCTGCATGAACATCAGGCCGCTTTGCATGTTTACCGAGCCGAAGCCGGAATAGTTCTGGCCGCTGATCGTGTTCAGCGCCTCGGGGCCCTGCGCCGTGCTGAGGCCGTAGAGCGTATTGAGCACCGTGGCGAAGTCGCCGCTCGCCGTGCCGCTGGCGCGGTCGAGCACGGTGCCGACCGCGCGCTGGTTCGACGTTCGCGCGCCGTCGGCGAAGGCAGTGCCGCTGCTGACCAGCATCAGGAAGACATTGTTGGCGTCGTAGGAAAGCGAGGGCGTGAGGAAGGCGAAGTTGCTGGTGGCGCCGGCATAGGTGCCGGTGACGCCACCCGTGGCGTTGAGGATGGTGTAGGTCGTGTTGCGCGCATAGGTGCCGGAGGAACCCACGACGCTCACCGTGCCGCCGTTGATCGTGGCCGTGCCGGTGACGTTGATGCGGTCGCTCGCGCCTGCCGAGTTGGTCTCGACATTGTAGAAGCTGCCGGCGTTCTGGGTGTAGTTGCCGCTCACCGTCAGTGTGCCGATCGAGTTGCCCGGCGCCACGATGCCGCCTGAGTTGATCGTCGTCGCCCCCACCGTGCCGCTGCCGCCCAGCGTGCCACCGGAATTGACGGCGAAGCTGCTGCTGGCCATCGAGCCGTTGACGCTCAAGGTGCCGCTGCCCACCGTCCACGACATCGTGCTGGCGTTGGTGCCGGTGAGCGTCCAGCTTCCGGCGCCGCTCTTCTGGAAGACCCCGAAGCCCGTGTATTGCGTGCCGATCAGCGAGGCATCGAAGGAGGCGCTGCCGGTGCCACCCAGGATGAAGGAGTCGGCGGTGCTGAAGGCCACGACGTTGCCGGTGACGATGGCGCCCGACTGTAGCTCCAGGACGTTGGTGCCCGAGGTGAAGCTGATGGCATTGGCCCGCGTCGTGCCATCGCCGCCCAGGCCGCCAGCGACCGTGCCCGAGAGGCTGAGGGTGAGATCTCCGCCCGAGATGCCGACACCGCCCGCCCCGTTGGCGACAGCGGGTCCGCCGGTGCCGGAGGCGCCGCCCGCGCCGCCGGCGCCGCCGGTGATCGTGCCCGAGCTGGTGAGGCTCGCACCACCCGTGATGAACAGCATGCCGATGCCGCCGCCGCCGCCGCCGCCACCGCCCGTGGCGCCACCGCTCGCGGCGCCGCCGGCCCCACCCG
>CANIRG010000271.1 GCA_947469635.1 Rhodospirillales bacterium
CGGGCCTGGAGGCCCGCGGTCCGGAAGAGTTCAGTCCGGCACGAGGTCGCGCGGGCAGACGAAGGCCATGAGCTCGGCCTCGCCTGCAGCCAGATCTCGCCAATGCTCGATGGGCGCTTGCAACGTCGCCAGCGCCCCGGTCGGAAACCTTTCGTGCAGGGCGGCCATCGCCGTCGCCCTGCCATGGCCGGCCAGGACTTGGGCAAGTTCCCAGATGCCATCGTTGTGGCCGATCAGTAGCACCGTGCCGAACTCGTCGGGCACGTCCCGCAGGCGAGTCAGCAGCATGCCCTCCGAGGCGAGGTAGAGGGCCCTCTCCAGGGCGATCGGCGGGGCGGGGCTGTGGAGGTGCTCCACCAGCGGCGCCAGCGTCTGGCGGGTCCGGGTGGCCGTCGAGCACAGGATCAGGTCGGGCCGGAGCGACTTGGCCACGATGTGGTCAGCCATGATCGCCGCCGCCCGCTCGCCGCGTCGATTGAGGGACCGGTCATGGTCTGGCAGCCCGGCCTGGCCCAGGACGGATTTCGCATGTCGCAGCAGGAGCAGAGTCTTCACAAAGATTCTCGTAAAAACCGTTTGGAAACAGTTATTTAGGGAATTGCCATGACACCGTCATATAGAGACGGTACCGTCCCTGTGAATAACTTGAAAGGGAGCTGCCCCACGGGGGCGAGCCATGGACGCTCTCTCGACCGATTCTGCCCTTACGGACACCGTCGCGGCCGATAGCCCGCGGCGCTTCATCAATCGCGAATTGTCTTGGCTGGCCTTCAACACTCGTGTGCTGGAGGAGGCAAGCAACCCCCGCCATCCGTTGCTCGAGCGGGTGCGGTTCCTCTCGATCTCCGCCGGTATTCTCGACGAGTTTTATATGGTCCGTGTCGCCGGCCTGGTCGACATGCTGCCCAATCGCGCGAGCCAGCTCAGCGACGATGGCATGACGCCGCCGGAGCAGCTGACCGCCATCCGAGAGCACGCCTCGGCGCTGATGGCCGAGCAGCAGCGCGTCTGGGCGACCCTGCAGGACGAGCTGCGTGAGGCCGGCATCGAGGTGCTGTCGGCGGGCGAGCTTGCCGAGGGCGAGCGCACCTGGCTGGAGCAATACTTCATCGACCAGGTGTTCCCGATCCTGACGCCGCTGGCGATCGATCCGGCGCATCCGTTCCCCTTCATCCCCAGCGGCGGCTTCTCCGCCATCCTCAAGCTGCAGCGCAAGGGCGACCGCCGCCCGCTGATGGCGTTGCTGCCTCTGCCGCCGCAGGTCGACCGCTTCGTGCTCCTGCCCGGCACGGCGATCCGCTTCCTGCCGCTGGAAGAGCTGGTGGACATCTTCCTGCCGCGCCTGTTCCCCGGCTACGAGGTTGTATCGCGCGGCTTCTTCCGCTTGATCCGCGACAGCGACGTCGAGATCAATGAGGAGGCCGAAGACCTGGTCCTGCTCTACGAGAGCGCGCTGAAGCGTCGCCGCCGCGGCGACCTGATCTCGATCGCCCTCGACAGCGCCTTGCCGGCAGAGCTGCGCGACTTCCTTTTCGACCAGCTCGAGATCTCCGCCCTCAGCCAGAGCGTGCATGTCTTCGAGCTCGACCGCATGCTGAACATCGTCGACGTGAAGTCGGTGATCGTCGACGGCCGGCCCGACCTCAAGTTCGAGCCCTACAACGCCCGCTTCCCCGAGCGTATCCGCGATTTCGGCGGCGATTGCTTTGCCGCCATCCGCGCCAAGGACATCGTCGTCCACCATCCCTACGAGAGCTTCGACGTCGTGGTGCAGTTCCTGCGCCAGGCCGCGCGCGACCCCGCCGTGGTCGCGATCAAGCAGACGCTCTATCGCACCTCCGCCGACTCGCCCATCGTCAAGGAGCTGATCGCCGCCGCCGAAGCGGGCAAGACGGTGACGGCGCTGGTCGAGCTCAAGGCCCGCTTCGACGAGGAGGCCAACATCCGCTGGGCGCGCGACCTCGAGCGCGCGGGCGTGCAGGTGGTCTACGGCTTCATCGACCTCAAGACCCACTCCAAGGTCTCGATGGTGGTGCGCCGCGAAGCCCAGTCGATCCGTACCTATGTGCATTTCGGCACCGGTAACTATCATCCGATCACGGCGCGCATCTACACCGACCTGTCGTTCTTCACCTGCGATCCGGCGATGGGCCGCGACGCCGCGCGCCTGTTCAACTTCATGACGGGCTATGCCCGACCGGAGGCGATGGAGAAGATCGGCTTCGCGCCGGTGACGCTGCGGCCCATGCTCTACGAGCTGATCGATGCCGAGGCGGCCAACGCGCGCGCCGGCAAGCCCGCGGCCATCTGGGCCAAGCTCAACTCGCTCGTCGATTCGCAGCTCATCGACCGGCTCTATGCCGCCTCCAAGGCCGGCGTGCAGATCGACCTGGTGGTGCGCGGCATCTGCTGCCTGCGGCCGGGCGTACCGGGCCTCAGCGACAATATCCGCGTCAAGAGCATGATCGGCCGCTTCCTGGAGCATGCGCGGATCGTCTGCTTCGGCAACGGCAAGTCGCTGCCCTCCATCCAGGCCAAGGTGTTCATCTCCTCGGCCGACTGGATGCCGCGCAACCTCGACCGCCGGGTCGAGCTGTTGTGCCCGGTGGAGAATCCGACCGTGCACGAGCAGGTGCTGGACCAGATCATGGTCGCCAACCTCAAGGACGACGGCCAGAGCTGGACCATGCGGTCCGACGGCAGCTACGTGCGCAAACAGGTGGGCAAGGAACCCTTTATCGCCCATGACTATTTCATGACCAACCCTTCGCTGTCGGGCCGCGGCAGCGCGCTGCGGCTAAGTGGCGCCGTGCCGCGGCTGGTTCTCAGCTCGTAGCGGCGGAATCGCCGCTGCAATCCTGCCCGGTTTAGGCTAGAGGGGCGCGCATGGACGGCGAACGCTCTACCAACCTCGGCGTTGAAAAGGGCCGCGTCGGCATCATCGACGTGGGCTCCAATTCCATCCGCCTCGTCGTCTACGAGCGGGCCAGCCGCGCCCCCCTGCCGGTGTTCAACGAAAAGGTCCTGTGCGGCCTCGCCCGCGGGCTCGATGCGACGGGCCGGCTCGATCCGGCCGGCGTCGACATGGCGATGGCCAATATCGACCGGTTCATCACGCTCGCCCACAACATGAAGGTGAAGTCGCTCGACCTGCTCGCGACGGCGGCGGTGCGCGACGCCTCCGACGGTCCCGATTTCATGCGCGAGATGGCGCGGCGGCCGGGACTCGAATCCCACATCGTCAGCGGTCGCGACGAGGCGCGCTTCTCGGGTTACGGCGTGATGTGCGGCATGCCTGGCGCCGATGGCGTCATGGGCGACCTGGGCGGCGGCAGCCTCGAGCTGGTGGCGCTGGGCGGCGGCCGGATCGGCTCGTCGAGCACGCTGCCGGTGGGGCCGCTGCGCCTGATGTCGTCGGGCAAGGGTGATCCCAAGCGCGTGATCATCGAGGCGATCGAAGGCGTGCGCTGGTTGCGCGAGGAAAGCGGCAAGACCTTCTATGCCGTCGGCGGCGCGTGGCGCGCCTTCGCCCGCCTGCACATGGAGCAGGCGGGCTATCCGCTGCACATCATCCATCACTACGACATCGCCGCCGATGAGGCGCGCGCGGTGGCGCGGCTGATCGCGGTGCAGAGCCCCAAGTCGCTGGAGAAGATGCCGGGCGTGTCGCGCCGGCGTGTCGACACCTTGCCGCTCGCCTGCCTCGCGCTCGATCGGCTGCTGGCGGCGCTGAAGCCCAGGAACGTCGTCTTCTCTGCCTTCGGCCTGCGCGAGGGCTTCTACTACTCGCGGCTGAACGATACAGAGCGGGCGCGCCATCCGCTGATCGCCTTCGCCGAGGAGCAGGGGGTGGGCTGGCGGCGCTTCGACCTGTCGCCCGACGAGATCTTCGACTGGCTGACGCCGGTCTTCGCCGGCGAAAGCGAGGCCGAGAAAATCCTGCGCGCGGCCGCCTGCCACCTCAGCGACATCTCGTGGAACGACCATCCCGACTACCGCGCCGAGCATGCCTATATTCGCGTGCTGCATCTGCCGGCGCCCGGCATGAGCCATCGCGACCGGGCCGTGCTCGCGATGACGTTGACCTATCGCTACAAGAGCGACCCCAAGGCCGCGACCATCGACACCGCGCTGCGCCTGTCGGACAACAAGAGCCGTGCCTTCGCCCGCCGGCTGGGGGCGTGCCTCCGGCTCGCCTACAACCTTTCCGGTGGTGCGCCGGGGCTCCTGCCGCAGATCCAGCTGCGCCGAAGCGATCGCGACCTGCGTCTGATCGTGCCGGCCCTGCTCGACCGCAGCCTGGGCGAGACCACGGCCCGGCGGCTCGACACTGCCGCCGAGGCCTTCGACCTCAAGCCGGTCATCCAGACGGCATAGCCGCCGAGGCCGTTCAGGCTGGTGGAGGGGCGAGGACGGGGATGAGGTTGGCCTGGTCGCCGTTCAGCGCCAGCGCCAGGCGGCCCTCGATCAGGGCGAGAGCATCCGTCCCGAAGATCTCATGCCGCCAACCCTTCAGCGCATGGATGTCGCGCTTGCCGGCGGCGAGCCGGTCGAGCTCGTCGGCGCTGGCCACCAGGCGGGCGGCGACACCGGCCTGCTCGGCCTTGAGCCGCAGGAGGGTGCGCAGGAGGTCGACCACGGCGCCGGGCGCCCGGAGCTGCTCGGTGGGCCTGTCGCGGGCCGGTAGCTCGGACTCGGGCAGGCTGCGGGCCCGCTCGATGGCCTCCATGAGCTCGCGGCCTTGCCAGCCCTCGGCGAAGCCGCGGCCGAGCCCGCGCGTCACGGCCAGCTCCTCGATCGTCTTGGGGGCGTGGCTCGCGATCTCCAGCAGCTGCTCGTCGCGCAGCAGGCGCTGGCGCGGGATGTCGATGCGTTGGGCGGTGCGTTCGCGCCAGGCTGCGGCTTCCTTCAGGATCGCCAGCAGGCGGGGGGAGGAGCCGCGGGGTTTGAGGCGGCGCCAAGCCTGCTCGGGATCGGCGCGGTAGGTGGCCGGATCGTTGAGCACGGCCATCTCCTCGGCGATCCAGGCCAGCCGGCCGGACTTCTCGAGCTGCTGCTTCAGCTTCTCGTAGACGACCCGGAGATGGGTGACGTCGGACAGAGCGTAGGTGATCTGCCGCTCGCTGAGCGGCCGGCGGCTCCAGTCGGTGAAGCGGCTCGACTTGTCGATCTTGGCCTTGGCGAGCTTGGTGGCCAGCGACTCGTAGGAGGCGGCCTCGCCGTGGCCGCAGACCATGGCGGCGACCTGGGTGTCGAACAGCGGCTGCGGCACCTTGCCGGAGCGCAGATGGAAGATCTCGAGATCCTGGCGCGCGGCATGGAAGACCTTGAGCACGCGCTCATTGGCCATCAGCTCGTCGAGCGGGGCGAGGTCTATGCCCTCGGCCAGCGTGTCGATCGCGGCCGCATCCTCGGGGCCAGCCACCTGCGCCAGGCAGAGCTTGGGCCAGTAGGTGCGCTCGCGCATGAATTCGGTGTCGACGGCGACGAACTCGGCCTGGGCCAGGGGCTTGCAGAAGGCAGCCAACTCGTCGGTCGTGGTGATGAGCTTCATTGCGGGTGATCTATAGCGGCGAAGGCCCCCGGCGGCAAAGGCGGCCTGCGGAAAGGCCCGATTCCCTTGACTTGAGCGGTCAATCCGTGCCTCTTGCCGGGCCACAAAAACCCGGAAAATCAGCATGTCTACCGTCTACCGAACCCATACGTGCGGCCAGTTGCGGGCCGAGCATGTCGGCCAGCAGGCCCGGCTGTCGGGCTGGGTGCAGCGCAAGCGGGACCACGGCAACCTGCTGTTCATCGACCTGCGCGATCACTATGGCGTGACCCAGGTGGTGGTGGACGCGTCGAGCCCGGTGTTCAAGGCGGTCGAAGGGGTGCGCAACGAGAGCGTCATCACGCTCACGGGCAAGGTCGTGGCACGCGACAAGGCGACGGTGAACGGCCGCATCGCCACGGGCGAGATCGAGCTCGATGCCACGGAGATGGTCGTGCAGTCGATGGCCGAGCCGCTGCCGATCCCGGTCTACCAGGAGAACGACACCACGCCCGAGGAGCTGCGCCTCAAGTACCGCTTCCTCGACCTGCGCAAGGACAAGCTGCACAAGAACATCATGCTGCGCAGCCAGGTCATCGCTTCCTTGCGCCGGCGCATGATCGACCAGGGCTTCATGGAATTCCAGACCCCGATCCTGACGGCCGACAGCCCCGAGGGCGCGCGCTCGTACCTGGTGCCGAGCCGGCTGCATCCGGGCAAGTTCTATGCGCTGCCGCAGGCGCCGCAGATGTTCAAGCAGCTGCTGATGGTCTCGGGTTTCGACCGCTATTTCCAGATAGCGCCCTGCTTCCGCGACGAGGATGCGCGTGCCGACCGGGCGCCGGGCGAGTTCTACCAGCTCGATTTCGAGATGAGCTTCGTCACGCAAGACGACGTGTTCGCGGCCATCGAGCCGGTGCTGGGCGGCGTGTTCGAGGAGTTCGCTGGCTTCGGCCGCGATACGCCGCGCGCGGTGACGCCGTTCCCGTTCCCGCGCATTCCCTATGCCGAGGCGCTGCTGACCTACGGCACCGACAAGCCCGACCTGCGCAACCCGCTGCGCATCTTCGACGTGGGCGAGGTCTTCGCCGGCTCCGACTTCAAGGTCTTCGCCGGCATCGTGGCCAAGGGCGGCGTGGTGCGCGCCATCCGGGCGCCCAAGGCCGGCAGCCAGCCGCGCAGCTTCTTCGACAAGCTCAACAGCTGGGCCCAAAGCGAGGGCAAGCCGGGCCTGGGCTACATCGTGCTGGAAGGCGGGGCCGGGAAGGGCCCGATCGCCAAGTTCGTGGCTGATGAGCGGCTGACGAAGCTGAAGGCGCTGACCGGCGCCGAGGATGGCGACGCGCTGTTCTTCATCGCCGACCAGCCGCAGCTGGCCTGGAAGTTCGCGGGCCAGGCGCGCACCCGGATCGGCCAGGAGATGGGGCTGATCGCCGAAGGCACCTTCGCCTTCTGCTGGATCGTCGACTTCCCGATGTTCGAGTACGACGAGACCGCCAAGAAGGTCGACTTCAGCCACAACCCCTTCTCGATGCCGCAGGGTGGCCTGGAGGCGCTCGAGACGCAGGACCCGCTCACCATCAAGGCCTGGCAGTACGACATCGTCTGCAATGGCATCGAGCTGTGCTCGGGGGCGATCCGCAATCACAAGCCCGACATCATGTACAAGGCGTTCGGGATCGCGGGCTACAGCCGCGAGCAGGTCGAGCTGCGCTTCGGCGGCATGTTGAACGCCTTCAAGTACGGCGCCCCGCCGCACGGTGGAGCGGCGCCCGGCGTCGACCGCATCGTCATGCTGCTGGCAGACGAGCCCAACATCCGCGAGGTCATCACCTTCCCGATGAACCAGAGCGCCGTCGACCTCATGATGGATGCGCCGACCGAGGTGCCGATGGAGAAGCTGCGCGAGCTCCACATTGGCTTGCGGTTGCCGCCGCCCAGGAAGGACTAGGGATAGTAGCTGCGCTTCAATTTGACCGCAGGAAGAAAAATCATTATCTTCAAGGAGTTATTTATATTCCTTAAAGAATAAAATGATCTTCCATCGGTTCTTTTATGTCATTCTTGGCGTCGTCGGCCTGCCTTTGCTGGCCGGCGGCTGTGCGGCACCGGTCGCGGTTGCAGCTGCGAGTTACGGCGCTGACGGTGTGTCGCTGGTGAGCACCGGCAAGACCAGCAGCGACCATTTCGTCTCCATGGTCTCCAAGAAGGACTGCGCCCTGTGGCGCATCTTCCGCCGCGGCAAGATCTGCCGCGAGCGGGAGGACGACCATGATCCCTACAACGTGAACTACAACGAGGCCTTCCGCTCCCAGACCGAGAGCGGCGTGGAATATGCCCCGCCGCTGCGCGCGACAGCCGAGGCGCCGCCCACCAGCTGGAGCGAGGCGACGTACAAGCCTGCTCCGGGGGCCGAGCCGGCCGTGCCTGCCGAACCAACCCGCGCCGTGGCCGAGACCATGCCTGAGCCCGCGCCGGCCGCCGCACCCCCGCCACCCGCGCCCAAGCCCAAGAAGACCGGCCCCGCACGTTCGGCGGGCAAGAAGGTCAAGAAGCCTTCACGAGGTCAGGTGGCGTCTTCCCGTTGAGCAGGAAGGCCTCGAGATTGTCGAGCGCCTTGAAGCCCATGGCGTTGCGCGTATCGACCGTCGCCGAGCCCATGTGCGGCAGCAGGAAGGCGTTCTCCAGGTCGTAGTAGTCCTTGTGGATCCTGGGCTCGCCGTCGAACACGTCGAGGCCCGCCGCCGCCAGCCGGCCGCTCTTGAGCGCCGCGATCAGCGCCTCGTCGTCGACCACGCCGCCGCGCGCGGTGTTCACCACGATGGCGTTCTTGGGCAGCTTGGCGATGCGCTCGGCATTCACCCATTTGCGCGTGGCGGCCGTCATCGGCGTATTGATCGACAGCACGTCGCAATGCGGCAGCATCGCATCCGGATCGGCATGGAAGGTGGCGCCCTTCTCCAGTTCGGGCGGCAGGCGGCTGCGGTTGCTGTAGTGGATGGTCATGCGGAAGGCCCGGGCGCGATCGGCGATCGCCTGCCCGATGCGGCCCATGCCCAGGATGCCCAGGCGCCGGCCGGTGACATGCACCCCCATGAGCTGGCGCGGCGTCCAGCCGACCCAATTGTGGGTGCGCAGCATGGTCGTGCCCTCGTGGGCACGCCGGGCCGCCCCCAGCAGGCACAGCAGGGCGATATCGGCGGTGGCGTCGGTCAGCACGTCGGGCGTGTTGCTGACGGCGATGTTGCGCTTGGCGGCAGCCGCCACGTCGACATGCTCATAGCCCACGGAGAAGGTCGCGATCATACGTACCGATGCCGGCAGGCCGGCAATGGTCTCGGCGGTGAGCGCATCGCCTGCCGCGCACATGATGGCGTCGCAGCCCTCGCTCGCCTTGATCAGCGCCGGGCCGTCGTACTGCCTGTCCTCGGGGTTGAGGATGGCGTCGAAACTGGCCGTGAGGCGCGCTTCGACGTCGAGGGGAAAGAGCCGGGTCGCCAGGACCCGCGGTTTCCGGTCAGCCATGAAATATCCCTCCGCATTTTTGCCTGTGCAGCCCTGCCGCAGGCGATGATTCTGGTAATCCCCG
>CANIRG010000272.1 GCA_947469635.1 Rhodospirillales bacterium
GGCGTCGCAGGCCGGGCACGGGGAATCCCGAGCAATTGGAGCTATTTTGACAGTTTCCATCACGAAGCCGCGCCATCCAACCCCTTTTGAATCAAGGGGTTAGATGGGCAACAAGTTTAGCCGATGGGGGATCGAGGGCCAGCCGCAACGAGATCTTGCCTTCGGACAGCCATTGCGACAGTTTAGCCGATGGGGGATCGAGGGCCAGCCGCAACTTCGCGGGCCGGCCGTCCGTGACCTCGGCGTAGTTTAGCCGATGGGGGATCGAGGGCCAGCCGCAACTCCGTCATCGTCACAGAGTGCGACCGCACTAGTTTAGCCGATGGGGGATCGAGGGCCAGCCGCAACTGGCCGAGGCGTCGGCCAGCGGTGCGCTGAAGTTTAGCCGATGGGGGATCGAGGGCCAGCCGCAACACGGGCCGACGCCCATCTGCACTGACTTCGAGTTTAGCCGATGGGGGATCGAGGGCCAGCCGCAACGAGTGGTAGAGGCGGGTCAACAGGAGCTTGAGTTTAGCCGATGGGGGATCGAGGGCCAGCCGCAACACGTGTGACGAAGCCGTACAAGTCGGGCTAGTTTAGCCGATGGGGGATCGAGGGCCAGCCGCAACAAACTAGGCCGGCCATCAAAAGCCGGCCTAGTTTAGCCGATGGGGGATCGAGGGCCAGCCGCAACGTCGAGCGCTACATGGTGGGAGCCTTCGGAGTTTAGCCGATGGGGGATCGAGGGCCAGCCGCAACTGAACACCTACCGTCTCAACACGCTGCCCTAGTTTAGCCGATGGGGGATCGAGGGCCAGCCGCAACAGCGTGGAGGCGCCGAGCCGGGAGAGGTAAGTTTAGCCGATGGGGGATCGAGGGCCAGCCGCAACGAAGGTAGGTTCCCACCACCTGGGCGGGGAAGTTTATCCCCATTTGAGTCGCTTTGGTTGTCCAGGATCGTGCGGTACAATCTTTCAAGGTTCATAAAAGGGGGAGGTGACGCGCTGGAAGGGATTGAGACATGGCTGCACGACACTATTCGGTTCCGCACTTTTTTCGCCAAGTGCCGAACGCTCTGCTGAAGCGATTCTTCGCGGGCCACGAACTATTCGGCGACTTGGACTTCGAGGCGATGCGCGAGACAAAGCCTGAAGCGCTCTTGAAAGCCTGGGAAAGATTGGCCATCGAGAGACGTACCGCGATTGAGCCGCAGCTTCGCGAGATCTTCGATATGTCGAGCGAGAGCGGTTTTCATGCCATCCGCGGCGAGGCGCGCTGGAATTTTGGAAGCGACGAGGCGGGATATACGGCGTTCGTCGAGATGCTGGCGGCGAAGAAGAGCCACTGCGAACGCGCCATGACGACCTTCCTCGATCACCGCCGGTACTGGCGCGGAGCAACGCGGTTCAATCATGCGGACCGCTTGCCGTACTGGCGAAAGCGCCGGGGCTTGCCGACAAAGCCGGCAACGATAGACAAGGCCAGCAGGGCCGGGTTGGCGGCCGACATCGGCGCGTGGTTCCGCCAAGCCGAGGGCCGTGGACGCAACTGCCATGTCGACCTGCTGAAGCGGGATCAGCGCGACTATTTCTTCGTCTACCCCGAGGATTTCGCCGGCGAGAGCATCGAATGGGTTGCCAACCAGTTTGATCGCCGGAGGCACAACCCGGCATTCGAGGTTGTCCTGGTCTGGTCGGCAAGCGAAGGCGCGCTCGACGTGAACTATCGCGGCTCGCCCAAGGCCAGGGAAGCCTTGCAGGCCATCTTCGCGCGCAACGTCTTGAAGCTGGACAGCTTGCCGCCCGAGGACGAGGACGAGCATATCTACGACCTCAATCCGCTGAGACAGCGAACCTTCCAGTTCGTCTTCCCGCCTGCCAGCGGGATCGACAGCGTCCGGGTATCGAAGCTGCGGCTTTCGTCCTCTGTACGCAAAGGCGACAAGATCACGCTGGAAGCCGATACGATTTCGAGCCCGCTCGCCCTCTACGACGTGGTCGAGCAAGCCGGCCAAGCCTTCCCGCTGCCGTTGTGGGACGTGGACCAAGCCGAGATCGTGGTGAATCTCGCGGAAGTGGGCGACAAGCCGGCGCGGCGCGAGACGTTCCGAATTGGACTGCCAAATTACTGTTCATTGAAGTACGACGGAATCGGGCTGAAGCTGCGGGCGATGCTGGTTGCCTCCGGGATCGAACCGCAGTGACGGGCAACGATGCTCTGGAAGCGTTGCTGGCGCGGCTTGCTGCCTCTTACGATGGATCGGTCTTCTTCTCCGTTGCTGACTTGCGTAAGTGGCCGAAGGTGGCTGTGTCGGCCTTCCAGAAGGCGGAGCTGCTGAAGCCCGCCGCGCCGGCCGTCAGCGTGACCTGCAACGGCTGCGGGCAACATTGTTCGATGCCTGTCGAGATTGTCGCGGAAGCTGGCCGTTCGGCCGCGTTCGTCGTGTGCGACAAGCGGGAAGACATCAACCGCGTGGACGTGCCGCTGGAGCGGCTGGAGCGATGGCAGGCGAGCTGCGAGGCAATGGCCGCTTTTCTTGCCGCGACGCTGGACATCAATCGGCCGCTAAACGTGGCGACGCAGGTAAAGCGTTGGGACGTGGGCCGATTGAGGAGCAAGCGCGTCGAGCCTGTCGTGTTGACGATTGTTGACGGGCTGGCGCTCGAATTGGCGGGACATTCCGTGCCGCTTGACGAGGTGCTGTCGCTGAAGGGTGGGCGGCTGGAATTAGACCGGCAGAGGTTGGTCGACTGCGTCGACAATCCAGCGGGCGGAGGTCGCGCATCGGAATCAGGCGCCCAGCGCGCGCTGCGCATCGCCACGCGCTGCGAGCAATTGAAAGAGACGGGCAGTCGGGACTTCCGGGAGGTGGTCGCCCGCGAAGAAGATGTTTCAGTGGAGACGATCAAGAAGTTGCTTACGAAGGCCAAGCTGCTGACCTCGACTCGTATAGCAAAGGAAATCTAGAAAAGTTGGGTGGGGGTATTGCAGGGGGTAGCTACCCCCGGCGCTAATTGTTCGTCGCGTCCAGCAACATGCGAGGAGCGACGAACGTGACGAATGCCATCCTGAGACTTCCGGGAGTTAAGAAGAACACCGGCCTGTCGCGAAGCACGATCTACGACAAAATGAGGCGCGGGGAGTTTCCGGCGCCGGTGAAAATCGGCCAGCGGGCCGTTGGCTGGATCGAAGCCGAAATCGAGGCCTGGCTGGGCGAGCGGATTGCGGCGAGCCGCAAGACCAAGGGCTGAGGGCGGCCATGCGCGAGCCCACCGAACAATTCCGCGACGCTATCCAGAAGGCGGGGCTGCATCCGCCGGAAGTGATCGAACCGGACGGCAAGCTGCACCGCTTCCCCAGCAACGGAAAGCGCAACGACGACGCGGGATGGTACGTCTTGCGAGACGACGGCATTCCGGCCGGCGCCTTCGGGGATTGGCGCACCGGCGCATCGGAGACCTGGCGTGCGGACATCGGCCGTAGCCTGTCGCCGCAGGAAGAAGCCGCGCACCGCGCGCACGTCGAGACGATACGGCGCGCACGCGAAGCCGAGGACGCCCGGCGCAAGGCTGAAGCTCGCGAGAAGGCCAAGGGCATTTGGCGAGGGGCACCACCTGCGCCCGACGATCACCCTTACGTCGTCGCCAAGGGCATCAAGGCGCATGGGCTCCGCATCCATGAGGGAGCGCTGCTGGTCCCGATGCGCGACGGGGCGGAGCTGCATAGCTTGCAGTTCGTCGGCGCCGATGGCGAAAAGCGGTTTCTGGCGGGCGGGCGGGCGAGTGGGTGCTACTTCTCCATCGGCGAGCCGCAGGGCCTGCTGTGCATCGCCGAGGGCTACGCCACGGCGGCGAGCGTCCATGAGGCGACGGGCCATGCGGTGGCGGTCGCGTTCAACGCCGGAAATCTGCTGCCGGTCGCGCGGACGCTGCGGGCGAAGTTCCCTGATCTTCGGTTGGTAGTCTGTGCCGACGACGACGCCGAAACACCCGGCAATCCCGGTCTGTCTAAGGCCCGCGAAGCGACGCAGGCGGTCGGCGGGTATCTTGCCGTTCCGGACTTCGGTGACGCCCGGCCACCCGGCGCCAGCGACTTCAACGACCTTCACCGGGTCGCCGGGCTCCCCGCCGTGCGGACGTGTGTCGAACGTGCATTGGCGGCGGAAGCCGGCGGCAGCGAACACTCGAACGCATGGCCGGCGCCAAGGCCCATCCTCGCCGAGCTGAAGCCCGTCCCGGCGTTCGACGCCGAGACGTTGCTGCCGGCGGCGCTGCGGGCCTGGATCATGGACGAGGCGGAGCGCATGCCTTGTCCGCCCGATTTCATTGCGGCAGCGGCGCTGGTGGCGCTGGGTTCGATCATCGGCGCACGTTGCGCCATCAAGCCGAAGGCCAAGGACTCCTGGCTGATCGTGCCGAACCTCTGGGGTGGCATCGTCGGCGATCCTTCTGCCAAGAAGTCACCCGCCTGGGGTGTGGCCCTGAAGCCGATGGAGCATCTTATCGCGAAAGCGCTGGAGGAGCACCAGGCGTCGCTCGGCGACTACGAGACGGCGAGCATGGTGCATGACGCCCGGCGCGATGCGATGGCGGGCCGAATCAAGGACGCGGCCAAGAAGCCGAGCAAGGGAGACCCCACCGCAATCGCCAAGGAGCTGCGTGCGCACACGGAGCAGGCACCCGCCGCCCCGACCCTGCGTCGCTACAAGACGAACGACAGCACCGTCGAGAAGCTGGGCGAATTGCTGCGCGACAATCCGGCGGGCCTGCTGGTCCTGCGCGATGAGCTGGTGGGCTTGATCGCCACCTGGGACCGGGAAGGCCGCGAAGGCGAGCGCGCCTTTTTCCTCGAAGCCTGGAACGGCAATCAGAGCTTCGATACCGACCGCATTGGGCGGGGACACATATCGGTCCCCAACCTGTGCGTCTCGATCTTCGGCGGCATCCAGCCCGACAAGCTGACGGGATATCTCGAACAGGCGACGCACGCGCTCGCCAACGACGGGATGCTGCAACGCTTCGGGTTGCTGGTTTACCCCGATCCGTGCCCGTGGGAATGGCGGGACCGCGCGCCCAGCAAGCCGGCACGGGAAGCGGCCCTCGCCGTGTTCGAGACGCTGGCAGAGTTCGACCCCGTGGCATGGGGTGCGGCCCCGGCCGACGACTCCGCCAAGTTTCCCTTCTTCCACTTCGACGCCGAGGCGCAGGCCGTCTTCATCGAATGGTCTACGGAGTTGCACTGCACCCGGATGCCCGCCGAGGATGAGCCGATCATCCGGCAGCACCTCGCCAAGTACGAAAAGCTGTTTCCCGCGCTGGCGCTGATCCTTCACCTTGTCGAGTGTGCCGCCACGGGCTTGCGCGGCCCGGTGAACAGGCCGGCGGCCCTGCGCGCTGCCGCCTGGTGCGAGGTTCTCGAAGCACACGCACGGCGCTGCTACGGGCTGCTGAAGGATGACGGGCTGCGCGCGGCGCAGGCGCTGGCGGCCAAGCTGAAAAGTGGCGCGCTCGAAGAAGGCTTCACGGTGCGCGACGTGCGCCGCAATCAGTGGCGGAGCCTCACGACGGTCGATGCCATTCAGGCCGCGCTGGACTGGCTGGAGGATGAGGACTGGCTGAGGAACGAGCCAAGCGGCGGCACGGGTCCCGGCGGTGGCCGGCCCACCGTGCGCTATCGGATCAATCCCGCCGTCAGCGGCGCGCGCAACGGGGGCGGCGCATGAACTGGTTGAGCCGCGCACGCCGCGAGATTGCCGGAATAGCCGAACGGCCTACTGCCAATACTGCCGAAAGAAATCCAACGACAGTAACGGCAGTGCCCCGTCTGGGGCCTCTGGCTTCTATCGGCAGTAATGACAGTGAACGGTTGGCAGGTTTCGACGAAACCGAGGCCCTGCGCCACGCTTTCGAGGAGCGCGCCGCGATCCTGGAATACGACGGTGGCCTGAGCCGAGAAGATGCCGAACGGGAAGCCTGGGCGCTCGTCACCGATCCCCGCCGGCTGCATTGATCGATCCCGAGGAGAAGACAATGAGCAAATCGAAGCCGGCTTCGAAGCCGATACGCCACATTGTCGCCAAGGACCCGAAGCTGGAAAGCGGCGAACTCAAGAGCATCGGTGGCTCGCGTTCGGACGACTGGAACAACCGCGTCGCCAGCGATACGGCGCAGGTGTTGTGGCTGAAGAATTCGGACGAAGAAGAGAAAACCCGGCAGATAACGGCAGCCATTGCCGGCTTGATCGGGATCGCACCCAAGGACGAGCTGGAGGGCATGATGGCTGCGCAACTCATCGCCGCCCATAGCGCCAGCATGGAATGCTTCCGGCGCGCCATGATCGGCGAGCAGACCTTCGTCGGCCGCAATGAGAACCTTAGCCAAGCAAACAAGCTGTCGCGGACCTTCGCCATGCTGCTCGACGCGCTGAACCGCCATCGCGGCAAGGGGCAGCAAAAGGTGACCGTCGAGCATGTGCACGTCCACGCCGGGGGGCAGGCCATCGTCGGCGCCGTGGGTACCCCGGGGGGAGGGATCGGACCAGAAAGCGAGGAACAACCCCATGCAAAGCAGATTGCCCATGCACCGGAGCAAGCGATGCGGTGCGAAGACGAGGAGCGGGAAAGCGTGTCGGTCGGCGGCGATGAGCAACGGGCGTTGCCGGCTTCACGGGGGCCTGTCGACCGGCGCGCCAAGGGGTAATCAAAATGCCCGCAAGCATGGGCGGTATTCGGCCATGGCTGTCGCGGAACGGCGGAGAGCGGCGGCGCTTATCCGGTCAATGCGCACGCTCGTTGCTGGCCTGGAAGAATGAATCGCCCAATTCGATGCACAACTGGAGGCCGACGAAGGCTTCCTGGCGGAGGCGGACGCCTTTCTGGCGCGAATCGATCGGTCGAGGCGGGGGGGTGAGACGATGAGCGGCAAAGGTGCAATCGTGAAGTTCAACGCGACCAAGCATGGCGTGCTGTCGCGCTACACGGTGCTGCCCTGGGAGGACGGGGACGAATACGGCGCCCTGCTGAAGGTGTTTCGCCAGGAACACGTTCCGCAAGGGCCAACCGAAGAGCATCTGGTCGAGGAACTGGCCGGCATCGTGTGGCGCAAGCGGCGGCTGCGACTGGCCGAAGCGGCGGCCCACCGGAGGGGTCTGCATAAGGCCATGGACTCGTACAAAGAGACCGCGCGGGTTGCCTTGGCACATCTGCAAAGCGGCGAAGGTACCGAAGGCGTCGGTGAGGCCGTCCGCGACACGCCGACCGGCACCGACGAGGCAATGCGCGACCTGAAGGCCGATGAAGTCATGTCGCGCCGCGCGCTCGGCCATTTGGATACTCGGAGAAACGACCGCTACGAGGCGGCGCTCGCGGCCCTTCGCGACGATACGCGCGCCTGGTGGGCCGACCTCCTGACCTACGAACCCGGCGACCTCGACGAAGGCCAGGCGCCCTTCGCGGCCAACCCCGACGACCTTCGCCGTTTCATCGAATCGGAGGTGGTGCCCTGGTACGACCGGCGCCGGACCGAATTGGCGAACCGTCCGCTGATCCGCGATCAGGCCTTCGGCGAATCGCTCGACGCGTCGAAGCTGGAGGTGCTGGCCCGGTACGAGGTGCACCTCGACCGAAAGCTGGAGCGCACGCTGACGATGCTGTTGCGGTTGAGGGAGCTTCGTCTAGCGCGCGTCGAGCCGGAGCCATCGGGCGAATGACGATTGGTCGCGGGCATGCGGCCCGTTTCGCAAAATCGCCGGCCGGCACGTTGAGGGTAGCGACGCGAATTGCGGGTATCGGTGCGGGTATCGACAGAAAAGGGGAATAAAAAATGTCGATATTTCAGTTAGTTAAGGCGTCTATTAGATGCCGGCCGGGGCACCATCTTTTCGCAAGGGCGCGGGGATTCGCGAACATGCTACGGATCTTTGTCGGGTCGATCCTGCTGCTTCTGTCCAGCTGCTCCGATCCGCAGACGACCAAGCCGACCGAAGCCGAGGTTCAGGAGAGGAACTTCATCTACCGCTGCAACACGTCGGGCCACACCATGACCCGCTGCCGCGAACTCTGGAAAGAGCAGAAGCCGCAGCCGTAGGTCGGTTGGCTAACCGAGGATGGTGCGCCGTGCCCGGTCGAGGCTCTCGCCCTGGATCGCCTTCGCCATTCCTCGCAAGGCTTCCTTGTCGGCCTCGGTCTTCACCGGAATCGAGAACTCGCAATGGGTCACCACGCTGCCGTAGCGGTCGCAAAGCTTGCGCGCGATCGTGTCGTAGGTGCCGATCGTCACGAACCGGTGGAGGATCTCGTCGCTGATTGTGGGTGGCAGCTCCTCCCAGCGCTGGGCGCGCGACAGAAGCTTCAGCCGGTCGGCGAGGTCGCCCAGGCCGTGATGGTCGAAGGCGGCGCGATACTGTGGTGTCGAGGCGTAGAAAGCGATGCGCGCCCGCACATCGCGGATCTTGGGGACCAGCTCCTCCTCGTTGGCGGCGGCGGCAACGAGCGGCTTCATGGAGACTTGGAATTCGTCTAGCGGACGGCCGGCCTTGGCAGCGCCCCGGCGAACGGCCGGAATCATCACCTCTTCGATATAGGACGGCGTGCAGACCGGATGGGGCCGGATGCCGTCGGCGACCTCGCCCGCCACCTGGCACATCACCGTGTTGACTGCGGCGAGCTGCACCGGGATGCGGGGATGCTCGATTGGCCCCGGATTGAACAGCGGCACCGTGAGGTTGATATTGTAGTGCGGGCCGCGAATGTCGAGCGCGGTGCCGTTCTGCCAGCAGTCCCAGACAGCGCGGACCGCGGCCACATACTCCCGCATCCACGGGCCGGCCGGCGACCAAGGCAGACCGAAGCGCCGCTCGATATGGGCTTTGACCTGCGGACCGAGGCCGAGCGTGAATCTTCCTTTCGAGAGCTTCTGGAGGGTCCAGGCGCTCATCGCCGTCACGGTCGGGCTGCGCGGGAAGGCGATGGCGACGGAGGTGCCGAGCTTCAACCGGCTCGTCGCCTGGGCCGCGAGCGCCATGATGATGAAGGGATCGTCCTTGGTCTCCTCGACGACCAGGCCGTCGTAGCCGATCTCCTCCAACAGGCGAGCGTCCCGGCCAATGCTCGCCAAGTCGAGCGGCACC
>CANIRG010000273.1 GCA_947469635.1 Rhodospirillales bacterium
CGCCGGCCGCACCCGTTCGATCATCGGCGCGCAGTCGCTGATCAATGCCGGGCTCCCCAACAAGGTGATCGCGCTCAAGAACGGCACCATGGGCTGGCATCTCGCGGGCCTGAAGGTGGCGCGCGGCAAGACCGAGAGCTCCGGCCCGCAGGGCCCTGAAGCCGCCCGCTTCGCCGCGACCGCGGCGGCCAACATCGCCCAGCGCATGGGCGTGAAGAAGATCGCCATGGCCGAGCTCGAGGCGCTCGAAGCCAAGGGCGGCCCGCTCCATCGCCTCGATGTGCGGGATCCGGCCGAATATGCCCAGGGCCACCTCAAGGGCTTCCGCCATGCCGCCGGCGGCCAGCTCGTGCAGGCGACCGATCAATATGTCGGCGCCCGCAACGCGACCATCGTGCTGCACGACAATGACGGCGTGCGCGCCACCATGACGGCGCACTGGCTGATGCAGATGGGCTGGAACGACGTCCATGTGCTCGACCACAAGCCCGTGTCGACCGAGCTCACGACCGAGGCCGAGCCGCGCTTCCCCAACGGCTTCACCGTGCCCGCGCCGGCATCGGTGACCCCGGCGGAGCTGCACAAGTCGCTGGCCGCCACGCTGGCGATCGATCTCGACACCAGCCTGCGCTATCGCGACGGCCATGTGCCGGGCGCCTGGTTCGCCGTGCGCGCCAATCTCGCCAGGACGGTGCCGGAGATGCTGAAGCAGCAACCCGGGGTCACCCGGATCGTTCTCATCTCCCCCGATGGCGAGATTGCAGCCCTCGCCACGGCCGAAGCCAAGGCAGCCGGCGGCGGTCTGCCGGTCGCGATCCTGGGTGGCGGGATGAAAAGCTGGCGTGAGGCCGGGCTGGGGGTGGAATCCGGCCATATAAGGATGGCCGACCCGCCGACCGATGTGTGGTACCGCCCCTATGACTTCAAAGAGAATATCGAGGCCGCCATGCAGCAGTATCTCGATTGGGAAGTCGATCTGGTCCCGCAGGTGAAGCGCGACGGTGACGCCAGGTTCACCGTCTTCAAGCCTAAGGGCTTGTGAAACAAGGAGAAATCCATGGCCGACCCCTCTCCCGAAGGCGACCGGCGGCGCGTCGACGAGCTCGACGCGCGGCTGAAGGCGGTGCGTGCGGCAGCCCCGAAACCCGCCGCCGAAGGGGGTGGGGGAAGCGGAATGTCGCACCGCCAGACAGCCGTTGCCTATCGGGTTTTGGTGGATATGATCGCGGGCCTTTTGGTCGGGGCGTTTCTCGGCTATTGGCTCGACCGCTGGTTGGGCTGGGCACCGTGGGGGCTTGTGACACTTCTCGTTTTGGGGTTTGTCGCCGGGGCCAACAATGCGTGGCGCGCGATCCGGGTCTACTCGGCGGGCGAGGACAGGGAACGGCTGCCCTAGTATAGGGAGCGGCCGGCTGAAGAGTGGGGACGACGTATGCATAGCCCGATGGAGCAGTTCGAGATCAAGCGGCTGCTCAGCCTGAAGATCGGCGGTCTCGACGCGTCCTACACGAACTCCGCTTTGTGGATGACGATTGCCGTCATCCTCGCCACGGTCGTCTTCGTGGTCGGCATGCGCCAGCGGGCGCTGGTGCCAGGCCGCCTGCAGTCGGTGGCCGAGCTGGGCTACGAATTCATCGCCGGCATGGTGCGCGACAACGTCGGCAACGCCGGCAAGCAGTATTTCCCGTTCATCCTGACGCTCTTCGTCTTCATCCTGTTCTGCAACGTGCTGGGCATGGTGCCCTACTCCTTCACGCCGACCAGCCACATCGTGGTGACCTTCGCCATGGCCGCCGTGGTCTTCCTCGGCGTCACGGTCATCGGCTTCGTCCGGCACGGCGCGCACTTCCTGTCGCTGTTCGTGCCGAAGGGCGTGCCTTTCGTGCTCCTGCTGCTGCTGGTGCCGATCGAGATCATCTCTTATTTCATCCGCCCCTTCAGCCTGTCGATCCGCCTGTTCGCCAACATGCTGGCGGGCCACACGATGCTGAAGGTGTTCGGCGGCTTCGTCGTCATGCTGGGCGTGCTCGGCGGCTGGGCGCCGCTCGCCTTCATCGTGGCCTTCACCGGCCTCGAGCTGCTGATCGCCTTCCTGCAGGCCTACGTATTCGCCATCCTGACCTGCCTCTATCTCAACGACGCAATCCATCTCCATCACTGACTGAAAGGAAATCATCATGGACGCTTCTGCAGCCAAGCTCATCGGCGCCGGCCTCGCCACCATCGCTCTCGCGGGCGTCGGTGTCGGCATCGGCAACATCTTCGGCAGCTTCGTGGCCGGCGCACTGCGCAACCCGGAAGCCGCCCCCCGCGTGTTCGGCAACGTGCTCCTGGGCTTCGCGCTCACCGAGGCGGTCGCGCTGTTCGCGCTGGTCATCGCCTTCATGATCCTGTTCGTGTTCTAATCGCGATCATGCGCACACCAGCGTACCGCGCGTTCGCCGCCTGCCTTGTCGCGCTCGCGGCAGGCAGCCCGGCCTATGCCGCGGGCGGCATGCCGCAGCTCGACTTCCGCGATTTCGCACCCCAGCTCGTCTGGCTCGCGATCGCCTTCGCGGTGCTCTACCTGGTGATGTCGCGGATCGCCGTGCCGGCGATTGCCGACACGCTCGACAAGCGGCAGGCCAAGATCCAGGGCGACCTGGACGCGGCCGAAAAGGCCAACGACGCGACGCGTTCGCTGGTCACCGCCTACGAGAAGCGCCTGGCCGACGCGCGCGAGGAAGCGCGGCGGCTGCAGCGTGAGCGGGCGGAAGCCGACAGCGCCGAGACGACAGCCCGCCTCACGGCCTTGGGCGAGCGTCTGGGCGCCGAGATCACTGCGGCCGAGAAGCGCATTGCCGGCCAACGGACCCAGGTCCTGGCCGGTCTCGAACAGATGGCGGGCGAGGTCGCGCAAGACGTCTACGCCAAGCTCGCCGGCCAGCCGGCCGACAAGGGCGCGCTCGGCGCCAAGATCGCCGACGCCGTCAAGGGGAGCAGCCGATGATCGGCACAGCCTGGGCCGCCGGCCCGGAAGGCGCCAGCCACGGCATGATGTCCGACCCCGCCTTCTGGGTCGCCGTCGCTTTCGTCATTTTCTTCCTCCTCGTCGGCAAGACGCTGTGGAAGCGCATCACCGAGATGCTCGACAAGCGCTCCGAAACCATCGCCCGCGCGCTGACCGACGCCGAACGTCTCCGGGCCGACGCGCTCAGGGCCAAGCAGGAGGCCGAGCAGACCCTGGCGAAGGCCACGGCGGAAGCCGAGGCCATCACCGCCCAGGCCCGCGAGGAAGTCACTCGCATGCAGGCCCGCGCCAAGGCCAGCCTCGAGACGGCCATGGTGCTGCGCGAGCAACAGGCCGTCGATCGCATCGCCCAGGCCGAGGCTGCCGCCAGCAAGCAGGTCCGCGACACCGCCGTCGACGTGGCGCTCGCCGCCACCCGGGCGTTGCTGCGCGACCAGGTCGGCACCGGCAAGGCCGGCGAGCTGGTCGACCAGGCTATCGCCGAGTTGCCGCGCCGCCTGCATTAGCTCTTCAGACATTCGCATCGCCCGCACAAAAGCAATCGCGGGCTACCTGGTGCCCCCGCCGCAAGGCGGGGGTTTTTCTTTGCGAGAATTCGCGAATCGAGCTTTTTCAAGCACTTGGCTTCGTTTTCGCGAAGTCGCGATTTCGCGAACTTCCCTGTCCTGATCTTCGGAACCGCCTGCGCAAGTCTCAACCCGGAGGACAAATCCACCATCGCAACAATATTGCGCAATACGCTATCATTGTCAATGCGATAATCGCTTCACATCCTCATGCGGACCGCGGGCCTCCGGGCTCGCTCAGGTTCATGAGCGGGCCTGGAGGCCCGCGGTCCAATGATTCCTCGATTGAGCGCAGCGCGCCCTCGATCTCGCGTGGCTGCCCCACGACCACATCAGCGCCCGCCTCGATCAACGCCTGCCTCAGCGACGCCGTCGCATGGCCGCCCCCGGTGAAGCCTAGGACCTTCATGCCTGCCTGCTTCGCCCCAGCGACACCGGCCGGGGAATCCTCGATGACCACGCACGCCTCGGGCCGATGGCCGACCGCGGCGGCGGCATGGAGGTAGATGTCGGGAGCCGGCTTGCCGCGCGCCACGAGGGCCGTGCTGAAGACATGGGCCCCGAAATGACGCGCGAGGCCCGTGCTGCCGAGCTTCATCAGCAGCTTGTCGGGCGTGCTCGACGAGGCCACGCACTTCGGCCAGGCGCCGAGGGCACCGAGCGCTTCGTCGATCCCGGGGATTGCCGCCAGGTTGGTCCGGCAACGTTCCCACACCATCCTCTCCCGTTCCTCCAGCAACCCAGCCGGTATCGGCCGGCCAAGGTCCGAGAAGATGATCCGGTACATGTCCCGGCGTGCCACGCCCAGGAAGCGCTCGAGAAGGGTCGCCAATGTCGTGGAAATGTCGTGACGGCCCAGCACCTCTACATCGACGCCATGCTCGAGCAGCTCGCTGTCGACGAGCACGCCATCGCAATCGAAGATCAGCAAAGGCCGCGCGGGCACCCGGCTTGGGCGGCTCAAGCCTGCGGCCGGTAGCGCGTCGGGATCTTCGCGAGGTCCTGCAGCAGGTCGGGCGGAAGGTCCGCGGGCTTGGAGGAGTTGGCGCTGGCGCTCACCGCATCGACCAGCCCGCCAAAGCGCGCCTCGATCGACCTGGCGATCTGGTCGTGCCGGCCGACGGCCGCGAACAGATGGACGACATCGTCCGACACCTCTTTCGCCATCTCGGTCCACTGGCCGGCGCGCGTCATTGCATTGAGCTTGCGGCCAAGATCGCCCAGCCCATGCGCCTCGAACACCGGCCAATAGGCCTGCGTCGAGCCATAGAAGGCCACGCGATAGCGCACCCAGTCGAACAGCCCGGCGACCGCTTCATCGTCCTTGCCGGTGACGACGAAGCCGCCGCCGGTGATTTCGAAGGTTTCCCGCGCGCGACCCGCCTTGGCCAATCCGGCCGCGATGATGGGAAGCGTGCTCTCTTCCAGGTATTTGCGGGTGCAGAAGACGTGGAGCTTCACGCTGTCGGCCTCCTCCGCCGCCACCTTCAGCATGTGTGGGCCGACGGCGGCGAGGCCGATGCGCGGCGCCGGCGCGTCATAGGGTTCGGGCGTGAAGTTGGGCGTCATCAGGGTGAAGCGATAGTGCTTGCCCTCATAGGCGAGCTTGCCGTCGCCCTTCCACGCCGCCCAGATCGCCCGGACGGCCTGCACATATTCGCGCATGCGCGGCGCCGGCGCGGTCCAGGGCACGGAGAACCGCCGCTCGTTGTGCGCACGGACCTGGCTGCCGAGGCCCAGCGTGAACCGCCCGCCGGTGCTGGCGGCGAGGTCCCAGCCGATATTGGCGCAGCTCATGGGGGAGCGGACGAAGGCGATGGCCACACCGGTGTGCAACTCGATCCGCTTGGTCGCCGCGCCAGCCACGGCCAGCGACAGGAACGGGTCGTGCTTGTTCTCCTGGGTGCTGACGCCAGTGTAACCGGCGGCCTCGATGGCCTGGGCCGCAGGGCCTACTTTCCGCAGGTCTTCCTGCGGCAGGGTCGTGAAGACGCGCATGCCCTCTCCTCGGCTTTACTTCGCAGGCGTGAGTGCCTTTCCCATGCCGTAGAACCCAATCATAGGCGATTGGACGGAAATCGTAAGGAAGGAGGCTCCTTAGAGCCGACAAGCCTTGATTGACATCTCGCACATACAATATTGTGTTGACGTACATGCTGGAGATTTGATGCCGTTAAACATCCGAAGCGAAGAGGTAAATCGGCTGGCAGAACGGTTGGCAATCCGCACTCATTTGAGCAAGACCGACGCCGTGAAGCTCGCATTGGAGAATGAGTTGCGACGTCTGGAGGAAGCAGTCCCCCTTAAGATGCGGCTCCGCACGATCCAGGAGCGAATACAGAAGCGACCTCCGACAGGATTGGAAGCCGATAAAGCGTTCTACGACGAGCTGAGCGGCGAACCCTGATGTTCGTCGACGCTTCGGCGATCGTCGCCATCCTGAATCGCGAACCGGAAGCCGATGCGTTCGCCGACTCCATCGAGGACAGTGAGGCAGCCGTCACATCGGCCATCGCCATCTTCGAGGCGACGCTGGCCCTGTGCCGCATCCGACACGCAACCGTCGACGACGCCACCGCCGACGTCGAAGAATTCCTGAATGTCGCCAGGATCAGATGTGTGGCAATCGGCCCTGCTGAGGCGAAGTCAGCGCTCGCCGCCTTCGCCCGCTATGGAAAGGGACGCGGCCATCCTGCGCAGCTCAATCTCGGCGACTGCTTCGCCTACGCTGTCGCACGCAACCAGGGAATCCCGCTGCTGTTCAAGGGCAACGACTTCGCCAACACGGACATCGAATCCGCGGCCTGAGCAGGTGAATGCAGCGGCGGCGCGCCGACTCGTCGCGGCGCATTGGCTCGCGCCAGGGCGATATTTTGCTTACACTCGATCTGAATACACCCGCTCATAAGGGTGAAACGCCGATCACGCTCAACGGGTCGGTGGCGAAGTGGAACAGGGAAACGCTGCGAGGGCCCATGTCGGCACTCCTCGACGTGAGAAATTTGCACACCGAGTTTCGGACCGGTGCCGGGTTGGTGCGCGCCGTCGACGGCGTGTCCTACACCGTTGACCCCGGCGAGACCGTGGCCATCGTGGGCGAGAGCGGCTCGGGCAAGTCGGTCGGCGCCATGTCGATCCTGCGCCTCATCCCCGACCCGCCGGGCCGGATCACCGAGGGCCAGGTGCTGTTCGGCGGGCGCGACCTGCTGGCCTTGTCCGCCGAGGAGATGCGGGCGGTGCGCGGCGGCGAGATCGGCATGGTGTTCCAGGAGCCCATGACCTCGCTCAACCCGGTGCTGACCATCGGCCGCCAGATCACCGAGACGCTGCAGCAGCATCGCGGCGCCGACCGGGCGACAGCCGACCGGCGCGCCGTCGAGCTGCTTTCCCTGGTCGGCATCGCCGATCCCGAGCGCCGGCTGCGGCAGTATCCGCACCAGCTCTCGGGCGGCATGCGCCAGCGCATCATGATCGCCATCGCGCTGACCTGCGAACCACGGCTGATCATCGCCGACGAGCCGACCACGGCGCTCGACGTCACCATCCAGGCGCAGATTCTCGAGCTGATGGCCGACCTCACGCGCCGGCTGAACGTCGCGCTGATCATCATCACGCACAATCTCGGCGTCGTCGCGCGCTACGCCCGCCGGGTCAACGTCATGTACGCCGGCCGCCTGGTCGAGAGCGGTCCCGCGGCCGAGGTCTATCACGACCCGCGCCACCCCTACACGATGGCGCTGCTGCGCTCGGTGCCGCGGCTCGACAGACCGCGCCAGGCGCGGCTCGACCCGGTCGAGGGCCAGCCGCCCGACCTCACGCGCCTCGATGGTGGCTGCGCTTTCCGTCCACGCTGCCGCTTCGCCGTCGCGGCCTGTGCCGAGTCCCGGCCCGCCCTCGAACCGGCGGGTGCAGCGGGCCACCTGTCGGCCTGCTTCCGCCGCGACGAGATCGCTACACTGCGGGTCGCCGCATGACGGGCGCCGCCACCGACCGGCCGCTGCTGGAGGTCAAGGGATTGCACATGCACTTCCCGATCTCCGAAGGCATCGTGATGCGGCGCCAGATCGGCGAGGTGAAGGCGGTCGACGGCGTCGACTTCAGCCTCAAACGCGGCGAGACGCTGGGCCTGGTGGGCGAGAGCGGCTGCGGCAAGACCACGACCGGCCGCTGCATCCTGCAGCTCGAACGCCCGACCTCCGGCGAGATCCTGTACGACGGCGTCGACATCAACGGGCTCGCGCGGCAGGAGAGGCTGGCGCTGCGCCGGCGCATCCAGGTGATCTTCCAGGATCCCTACTCCTCGCTCAATCCGCGCATGAAGGTGGGCGACATCATCGGCGAGCCGATCCTCGTGCATGGCTTGGCACCCGATGCGGCGCGGCGCACGGCGCGGGTGCGCGAGCTGCTGTCGGTCTGCGGGCTCGATCCCAACTTCGCCGACCGCTACCCGCACGAAATGTCGGGCGGCCAGCGCCAGCGCGTCGGCATCGCGCGCGCGCTCGCGCTGGAGCCGGAATTCATCGTCTGCGACGAGGCCGTGTCGGCGCTCGACGTGTCGATCCAGGCCCAAGTCATCAACCTGCTGGAAGACCTGCGCGAGAAGTTTGGCCTCACCTATCTGTTCATCGCCCACGACCTGTCGGTGGTGCGCCATCTCTGCCAGCGCGTGGCGGTGATGTATCTCGGCCGCATCGTCGAGCTCGCCCAGTGCGACGAGCTGTTCGACAACCCGCTCCATCCCTACACCCGCGCGCTGCTGGCCGCCGTGCCGGTGCCGGACCCGACCGTCGAGGCCGGCCGCACGTTCCAGCCGGTACGCGGCGAGGTGCCGAGCCCGATCAATCCGCCGTCCGGCTGCGTGTTCCATCCGCGTTGCACGCTGGCGGTCGAGAGCTGCCGGCAGGCGAGGCCCGAGTTGCGTGAGCTGAGACCTGGCCACTGGGTAGCGTGCAGCCAGGTGAATTGAGCAGGAACGGACCGACGACAACGAAAATCAAAACGAAGATCTAAAGGGAGGCAACCATGAAGACCCGAATTGGATTGCTGACGGCAACGGCGCTCTCGGCGGTGCTGGCCGTGACACCGGCTTCGGCACAGACGCCCAAGCGTGGCGGCACGCTCACCTACATGATCCCGGCCGATGCGCCGCCCAGCCTGGACGGGCACAAGGAGAACACCTTCGCCACGCTCCATGCCACGGCACCGTTCTACAGCACGCTGATCGCCATCAATCCCGACAATCCCTCGTCCTCGACCGACTTCGTGTGCGATCTCTGCACCGAGATGCCGAAGGCCACGGACGACGGCAAGACCTACACCTTCAAGATCCGCAAGGGCGTGAAGTTCCACGACGGCACGCCGCTCTCGGCCGCCGACGTGGCGGCGAGCTGGCGGCGCATCGTGCATCCGCCCAAAGGCGTGTCGAGCGCCCGCGAGGCCTACATGGTGATGGTCGACAAGGTCGAG
>CANIRG010000274.1 GCA_947469635.1 Rhodospirillales bacterium
GCTCCTGATTGACGCTGCGCGACGATCAAGACCCATCATCGCCGTCAATCAGCTTGTAAAACACGCGGCCAACGACAATCATTAACCATCCGGCCGCTTCTTCTCATCTTGATTGTCGCGCCCCTCTCATCCTGATTGTCGCGCCACATCCGGTGATGCCGTCCCGAGTCCACTTGGCCTTCGAGGACGATTCGGTGAGTACACCCTCGTTAAGGGAAGATTCGTCCAGACGAACTGACGCCAGCGTGTGGTAAAATCGCTACCACAAACAAATCCCGCTAGGGACGCTACGGTCGCTGCTGATGCCGGAGCGGCCTAAGACCTAAGCCGTCCACTTCGGGATTGTGATGTTGAACTGGACCCGATCCAGAGCGGCCTTGAGCTTGGCGATGGGAATATGTCCGTAGCTCCGGCCTACACTGGCATTGCCGGAATCGTGTCCGGAGATTTCATCGTGGTATTCCTCGCTGAGGTCAGCCGACCGAGCAGCAGATTTCCAGCCATGCCTGAGGCTATGGTAGTCGGTCCACCGGTCATTGAGTCCGAGTTCGCGGCGATATCGACCGAACCACTTCGACCATGTCCCGGACCATCGACCGACACTGTCGGGCTTGATCAGAGGAAACAGCTTCTTGCCTTTGATCGTGGCCAGATAGGCCTCGAATCCCAATTTTAGAACAGCCTTGTGAATCGGTACGGTCCGGATCGATTCTGATGTTTTTACCGACTTTGCATCGTCATCGTCTTCATCGCTGGGCCTGATTTTCAGGCAGAGGATTCCGTTCTTCTTGACCACGTCGGCGGTGTCCAACTGGCAGAGTTCTCCGAGCCGACACCCGTGATAGAGCCCCAGCACGGGGAGCCAGTAGGCGGCCTCGCCACATCCCGCACGGGGCCGCGCCCGCTCCAGATAGACCGGGGAACCGAACAAGGTCTGGAGATCGTCATCGTCCCATTCCTGCCGTTTGTTCACCTTGGCCCGCTTCGGGCGCTCCAGCACGATCTTCTCGAACGGAGGTTTAACGCTGAGCAGATCGTTGCTATCAGCGAGTTTGAACAGGGTCTTCACCGAGGTGAACCATTTGATCCGAGTGGCGTGGGCCAGCGGCTTGCCGTTGGGCGCGGTCATCTCGACCACGCGATCCTTCCACGCTCTGGCATGAGCAGACGTGTACTCGGCGATGGGCAGATCACCGTTCAGCTTCTTGAACGCGTCCTTGGCCCGGCGAAATTCCATCTGCGATCCGAACGACGGCTTCCGTTCTCTGACCCAACGGTCGAACAGATCATCCAGAGTGACCGGGTCCGGGGTGGAGGCGACCAGTCCGGCCTGAACCAGTTGACGTTCGATCCGGTCGGCCGCGGCCTTCATCTGATTGTGTGGCTTGGCAGCTTCGGCGAGGTACATCGCTTCAAGCTGATCGGGAGGCAGATCGAGCTTGAACGTGAATGGCTGGAACGGCATCGGCTTTTGCTCGGCCAATGCCTTTCGCGCGGCGGCAATCTCCGACTCGAACCTCTGCATGACGCCATGGAACAGGGGGCGGGCCGCGTTCACGTCGGCGGTTCGAAGGCTCTCTTGAAGGCTGGTCTTGCCGACGATTTTTTGGAGTGGCTTGGGAACGTCTTTGCGTGCCCACAGCTTCCCGCCGCGGCGGAACATTCCCCGGGGTAGTGCCATTTCCATCCTCGCTTCGTAGCAGTTTTTCGTAGCATTCGAAGCGGTGAAAGTGGCTATTTCCTTATATTATCGGTCTCCTAACGCCGGCTGGCGCTCCCTACGGGATTCGAACCCGTGTTTTAGCCTTGAGAGGGCCACGTCCTAGGCCTCTAGACGAAGGGAGCGGAGGCCGACGGGGGACAGATAATCGAAGGAACTCCGAAGCGCAACCCCTTGGATCATACCGGCTTCCGGCCGGCCACCCGCGACAGCACGCCAGGCACGAAGGGGTGGGGCGCGACGTCGATGAATCCGGCGTCCTGCAAATAACCCTTCACTTCGGATTCGGTATGGGCAATGCCGGTGCTGCCGTAGACGCCCTCGTTCAGCCCCCACAAGGCCGCCGACAGCGGCCCTCGGCGATCGTCATGCAAGGTCTCGCCGATCAGGTGCATCTCGCCGCCGGGAACGAGGACGGCGAAGGCCTTACGCACCACGAGCCGGATCAGGTCGGGCTCGTATTGGGGCAGGTTGCTCGCCATCACCACGACATCGACATCCTGAGGGAAATCGGTCCGGGTGAAGTCGCCGGGGAGCGTGCTCACGCGATCCGTGGCGCCGTTGGCGGCGATATATTCATCGGCCACGACGGTGACCGGCGGCAGGTCGAGCACGATCGCCTTCAGCCCCGGGTAGGTCTGCGTCGCCACGATGCTGTAGGCGCCGGAGCCGCCCCCGAGGTCGAGCATCTTCCTCCGGTCGTTGAGGTCGACGCTGCGGCTGAACAGGCGGGCGGCGCCCATGCCGATCGAATAGGTCGCGGCGTGATAGCGGCGGGCGTCTTCGACGGTGAACTCCTGGTAGGCGCCGAGCCGGTTCTCGGTTGTACGGCGCAGCCGCTCTGAGAGTTCGCCATAGGCCGCCCAGCGCGGCTTGGTGAACAGGATCCAGGGACCGGCATAGCGCTCGCCGTCCTTCACCAGGAAGCGTTGCACGTCGGGTGCATTGGAGAAGCGCTCCCCGGTGCGGTCGAGCAGGGTCATCGCAACCAGCGCAGTCAGCAGGCGCTGGGCATTGCGCTCACCGATGCCGGCGGCCTTGGCGACGGCGGGGAGCGTGTCGTGGCCGTGGGCGATGGCGGTGAAGAGCTCCAGTTCCACGGCCGCCATGAGGGCCGCGCTCTCCCAGTAGGCCTGGGCGATCTTCTGCAGGCGAGTCGTGTCGAGACGCGGCTTTTCCGCCATTGGTCGTTTCCTCTTCGGTTGCCGGATGATAGCGCGCCGGCTTAAGCTTCGACCACCGCTGCGCCGCCGGAAGGAATCGACCATGGACATGCATATCGCCCAGGACATGCCGCTGACCGGCATCGACGTCGATGCCCTGCCGCCGGCCGAAGCCGAGGCGGTGCTGCGCCGCCAGCTCGCCGCCGCCTACCGGCTCGTCGACCACTTCGGCTGGACCGAGCTGATCTACGGCCATCTCACGGCGCGCGTGCCGGGCGAGCAGCCGCACTTCCTGATCAACCCGTTCGGCCTGAACTACGACGAGGTCACGGCCTCGAACCTGGTGAAGATCGACCTCGACGGCAACGTCATCGGCGAGTCCAAGCACCCGGTGAACTACGCCGGCTTCGTCATCCATTCCGCCATCCACATGGCCCACGCCGCCCGCCACAAGGTGGTGATGCACACCCATACCCGCGCCGGCATGGCGGTGTGTGCGCTGAAGGATGGGTTGCTGCCGATCTCGATGGTCGCCACCGCGTTCCACGGCAAGATGTCGTATCACGACTACGAAGGCCCCAGCCTCGACCTCGACGAGCGCGGCCGCATTCTCAAGAGCCTGGGCGAGAACCAGACGCTGATGCTGCGTAACCACGGCCTCCTCGTCACCGGGCGCACCGTGCCCGAGGCCTTTCTGCGGCTCTATCGCCTGGAGCGTGCCTGCCAGATCCAGATCGATGCCGGCGCGGCCGGTCCACTGAACGTGCTGGGCGACAATCTCGCGGGCAAGTCGGGTGCCGACATGGACCGGTTCGTGGAGATGGAAGGCGGCATGGGTGATCTCGAGTTCGCCGCCCTCATCCGCAAGATAGACAAGACCGACACGAGCTGGCGTCACTAGGCGGACGCCGCTGCGCCAGTGCTACTGGCGCAGCTTGAACAGCGTGCGCAGGGAGCCGTTGGCGCCGGCAATGTCGGAGATGCGCCAGCCGGCGGGTGTCCTCAGCAGCGAGACCGCCAGCCGTTTGGGCTTGCCGAAATTGGCGAAGGTCACGACACCCGTTGCGGCATCGCCCGTACCGCTGACGCGGACGACGAGGTCGGTGACCTTCCATTCCTGCGCGTCGACGAAAGGATCGCCATCCAGCGTCGGCACCTCGTTGCGCTGCTTGGCGCCCCGCACGTCGCGCTCCATGGCGCGGGCGAGATCGGGAGAGAAGAAGCGCCCGGTATCGTTGTAAGGCTGGCCCTTGAAGTTGGCCTTGAGGTAGGGATCGTAGACCGATTGAAGGAAGGCCTGAGGCGTCTGCTGCGCGGCCGCCGGCTGTTGGGCCGCGGCGTCGAACGGCAGCATCCCCAGGAGGGGCGTGGCAAGGACCAGTCGTCTCAGCATCAGCCCTTTACCGGCTCGAAGAAGCGCCAGAAGACAAACACCATGACGGCGTAGAGAGCAAGGATGAGAATTGTGCCCAGGAGATTGACCCGCAGCCGGTCCTTCGCTGGGCTGACCTTCAGCCACCAGCCCAACCTCCCCGCAGCCCATGGCACGAGAAAGCCCGTTATCGTTACGCTCACGATGTTACCGACGAACAGCGCATGGGCAAACGACATCTTGGAAAGGTACGGCAAGGCGACGTACACGCTCCACAGGAAGACGACGGGGTAGAGCGTCAGCAGGACGAGCATGTTCATCTTCCATGCCGGTGCATTCAGGCTTGCGCCTGATCCGTCGCGGAACCACTGCTCGAAGCCTGTTCGTGCGATGCGGGCATGGAAATCCTCGGTCAGCGGAATGGCTTCGTCGACAAGCTTCTTGCGCTCCGGCGAATCGAGCCAAGCCTGCAGGTTGGCCTCGCTGTCGAAGCGCAGGATGGCGACGTAGTCGTCCTGCACACCGGGCACGGGCGGTTCGAAGCGGTAGCCTTGCAGGCCGGGCGCCTGGGTTTGCGCCACGGCGATCTTGCGTTCCCAGGCGCGATACTCGGCCTCCTTGCCCGGCCGGACCCGCGTGCTCATCACCGCCGAGATCGGCGCCTGCTTTACTCCGCCCGCGGCGTCCTTGACGACGTGGACGTCGTCGCGGCCGACCAGCATCGGGGCGGCGCCTTCGAGACGCTTATGGCGTTCCGGCGAGGCGAGCCATCGTTGTGCGTCCTCGAGCGTGGCGAAGCGCTGGAGGATCACCCAATCCGCCTGCAATGGTGGATTGGGCGGAATCAGCTGCTGGTCGAGGAAACCCGGGAAGGTTGATATCGCCGTGCTTGTCTCGCCCTGCCAGCGCGCGAAAGCCTCGGCGCTCTCCGCTCGTACGCAGGTCTGGGTGACGATGCTGACGGTGCTCATGTGGAGGATCCAAGTCGGGAGAACAGCCGGTCGGGCGTGAAGGGCAGGTGGGCGAAACGTACGCCGGTCGCATTGGCGATCTCGTTGGACACTGCCGGCGCCACCGGGTTGATGGCGCATTCGCCCTGGGACTTGGCGCCCAACGGCCCGATCGTATCGACGGTCTGGGCGAAGAAGACGTCGGTATGCGGCACGTCGGCAAAGGCCGGGATGCGGCAGTTGCGCAACTGCGGGTTCACCATGTGGCCTTCGTCGTGGACCATGTTCTCGATCAGCGCCCAGCCGTAGCCCATGGCGACGGCGCCATCGATCTGGCCGCGGCACTGCATGGGATTGATCGGCTTGCCGATGTCGGCGGCCTGCACGCTGTGCAGGATGCGGATCTCGCCCGTGATGCGGTGCACCGCGAGGCGCACGCCCTGCACGTTGAAGGCGATGGTGCGGGGCGACAGGTAGCTCCGGCGGCCCACCGAGAAGCGGTGATTGACCTTGGCGCCTTCGGCATGAAGCTCGGAAAGCATGATCCGCCTGTTGCCGCAGAGCACCGCATCGTTGTCGAGCCGGCACTGGGTGCGATCGATGCCGGTGTGACGGCAGGCGAAGTCGAGGATGTCGTCGCGCATCGCCTCGGCGGCGAGATGCACCGCCTTGCCGGCCACGACCGTGCCGGTGCTGGCGAAGGTGCCGGTGTCGTAAGGTGTGCGGTCGGTGTCGGCATTGATGATGTCGATGTCCCTGGCGCGCGCGGTCAGGACCGAGGCGGCGATCTGCTTGTGAGCCGTGATGATGCCGTTGCCCATCTCGCAGGAGCCGCAGGCAAGATGGTAGGTGCCGTCGGCAAGAAGCTGCATGTCGGCGCCCGAGCGATGGCCGGTGGGCGGGCCGCACTCCAGCATGGCGAGCGCCACACCGGTGCCCTCGGCCCATTCGTCGCCGACGGGCTTGGCAACGCCGTTGCCGCGCTTCAGCTCGCGGTCGACGATGTCGAGACATTCGGTGATGCCGTAGCTGCCGAAGGTCGAGTCGCCCGGCTCCTTCCAGATCGATTCGATATTGTCGCCCGGCCTGACGACGTTCTTGCGCCGGATGGTGAAGGGGTCGAGGCTGAGCAGCTTGGCCAGCTCGTCGATGGCGCATTCGATGGCGAAGGTCGTCTGCGAAGCGCCGTAGCCTCTGAAGCCGCCGGCCGGCACCATGTTGGTGTAGATCGCGTGGCCGATGCCTTTCTTGTTCGCGCATCGATAGGCCGCGAGCGGAGCCCCCATCGCCGCGGCCAGCGTCTCGCTGCCGTGGCCGCCATAGGCACCGGTGTTGGAGACGACGCGCACGTCGAGCGCGGTCAGGGTGCCGTCCTTCCTGGCGCCGATCTTCACGTGGGTCGTCATCTGGTGCCGGGTGGTGGCGCCGATGAACTCCTCCTCGCGCGTCCACTCCCACTTCACCGGGCGGCCATCGAGCTTCATCGAGGCGAACAGAGCGAGGTCCTCGGAGACCATCTCCTGCTTGCCGCCGAAGCCGCCGCCGACCCGTTCGGTGAAGACGTGCACGTCGCGGCCGGGGATGCCCATCAGATAGGCGAGCTTCTTTTGGGCGGTGAAAGGCCCTTGGCTGCTGGTGCGCACATGCCAGCGCTTGTCGTCGCCTTTCCAGGCGATCGAGCCGTGCGTTTCGAGGTGCACGTGCTGCACGCGGGAAGTCGAGTAGGTCATCTCGTGGATGGCATCGGCTTCCTTGAAGCCTTCGGCCACGTCGCCGAGCTCGCCCTCCAGGGTGCAGAAGAAGTTGGTGCCGCCGCCGATCACATCGTCCTTGTCGTGCAGCACCGGTGCGTCGGGCTCCATCGCGGCGAACGGATCGAACACCGCCGGCAGGATCTCGTACTCGACCTCGAGCGCGCGACAGCCCGCTTCGGCGGCGCCTTCGCTGTCCGCCACCACGGCGGCGATGCGCTGGCCGACGAAGCGGGCGACGTTGTCCAGCATGTAGGTGTCGTCGGGATCGACGAGATGGTCCTCATGCAGGGCCGAGCTGAACAGCCGGCGCGGCACGTCCTCCCAGGTATAGACCGCCACCACGCCAGGGACGGCCGCGGCCTTGGTCCGGTCGATGCGCGTGATGCGGGCATGGGCATGCGGTGAACGCAACACCTTGAGATGCAGCAGGCCGTCGATGGCGACATCCATCGTGTAGCGTGCCTTGCCGGTCAGGATGGCGTCGGTGAAGGGATTGGGCAGGCTGGCGCCGCAGGCGTTGCCGGCGACGTCCTCCTCGATGTTGCTCTTGCCGTTCAGCGCGTCGACGATCGAGCGATAGCCGGTGCAGCGACAGAGATTGCCCTTCAGCGCATGCGGCAGGTCGTCCCGATGGGCCTGGTCGAAGGCGGCTGAGGCCGTGGTCATGATCATGCCGGCGGCGCAGTAGCCGCACTGGAAGGCCTGGGCGTCGTGGAACGCCTTCTGGATGGGATGCATCTCGCCGTTCCGGGCGAGGCCTTCGATGGTCGTGACCTTGCGGCCTTCGGCACGGAAGGCGGGCACGAGGCAGGAGTGGAACGGCTTGCCGTCGATATGGACGGTGCAGGCGCCGCAGTCGCCGGCATCGCAGCCCTTCTTGACGCCGAAGATCCCGAGATCTCGAATGAAGGTGCGGAGGCACTGGCCGGGTTTCGGTTCGGCCCCGTAAGGGTGGCCGTTGACTTCGTACTTGCTCATGCGAGCTCCGTGCGGATCTGTTCGGCGAGATAGTAGGTGATGTGGCGCTTGTAGGGCGCCGAGCCATGGACGTCCTGAAAGTAGGCGTCCGCCGGCAATTCCCGGTCGATGGCCTGGCGCAGCTCGGCCGCCGACGGCAGCCGGGCGAAGCGCAGCTGCCTCGGCCGTGGCGTCGCCGCCGTGACCGTGAGCAGGAAGTCGCTGCCATCGTTCCCGACAGTTCCGACGATCAGCGCCGCCGATCGCCCGAGATGGGTGAGCGAGACCTGGCGCATGGCGAAGCGCTTGGAGAGCGCCGACGCCGGCAGATGGATCGAGCGCAGCAGCTCGCCTTTCTGCAGGACGTTCTGGTGGTTGCCGGTGACGAAATCGACGATCGGCACCTCGCGTGGCTTGCCGCCGCGCGGCCACAACGTGCCGACGCCCTCGAGCGCTGCCGTAAGCGAGATCATCGCGCCGGCAGGCAGCGACATGCAGACATTGCCGCCGACGGTCGCTGCATTCCAGATCTTGAAGGACATCAGGAAGGCATCGATGCACTCGTTGAACAGCGGGACGGCCCGCCATCCGGTGGGGGCCTTGAAGGCATGAAGGTCGGCGATGCGGCAGGTCGCGGCGATCTCGAGGCCGGCCGCTGTCGCCGTGAGCGGTGCCCAGCCGAGCGTGTCGAGGTCGATCAGCGTGTCGACGGCAACTTGCGGCTCGGAGAAGAGCCAGGTTCCGCCGGCCAGCCAGGCGTAGCCGTCACGCCACTGGCTGATCTCGTCGGCCGAGGTGGGTCGCTTCACCTCGGTGATCGTGTTGAGGTTCATCGTACTTCTCGTCCGTCTGGTTATTTCAGGTCATCGAGGGAAGCGGGTCCTGATCCGCCGGAGATGAGCGCCGGCCACTGCTTCGAGCCGAAGGGGACGGCGGGGGGCAGGAAGGGCTCCTTGCCGCGCTTCTTCATCTCGGAGACGATGGTCTTGCGGGCATCGCCTCCCATCAGCTCGAAGTCCATGAGGTGGGGGGAGTTGAAGAACAGGCCGCCGACCGACCGGTCGGAGATGATGCGGGTCATCGAGGTCAGCATCTCGTCGGGCGTGGTGGTGAA
>CANIRG010000275.1 GCA_947469635.1 Rhodospirillales bacterium
CTGCTGACGGTGCTGTCCTTCTGCGCCGCGGCCACGACCACGCTCGAGGTCGGCACCGCGCTCGCCGTGCTGCCGATGCGCGATCCCTTCTGGCTCGCCAAGACCTCGGCCACCATCGACCAGCTCTCCAACGGAAGGCTGATCCTGGCGCTGGGCATCGGCGCCTATCGCGAGGAGTTCGCCGCCTGGGCGCCGCGCACCGCGCCCAAGGCGCAGCGCGGCGAGATGATGGACGAGGGGCTGGAGCTGATTCAGCGGCTCTTCAAGGAGCGGCGCGTCACCCACGCGGGCAAGTACTACGCCGTCAAGGACATCGAGATGTATCCCAAGCCCAGGCGCGATCCCTTCGCGCTGTGGCTGGGCGGGCACAACAAGGCCACCATCGAGCGCACGGCGCGCATCGCCACCGGTTGGCTGCCGGGGTGGCGGCCGTGGCCCGAGCTCGCGGAGTGGATCAAGATCCTGAAGGACCGCGCCGCCGAGCTCGGCCGTGACCCGAAGGAGATCGAGATCGCGCCGCAATTCTCGCTCACCATCGCCAAGACCCCCGAGGAGGCCGAGAAGCGCTACATGGCGTCGGGCCTGGTCGCCCACCGGACCTCGCTCGCCTATACCGGCCGCGATCTTTCAAAGCAGGTGGTGGCCAACCTCGTGGGCTCGCCCGACCTGATCCGCGAGAAGATCGACGGCCTGCGCAAGATCGGCGTCGATCACGCCTGCGCGCTGATGATCCCGGCCGATTCGATGGCCGAGTTCGAGGATCAGGTGGAGTGGTTCGCCAAGACCGTCATGTGAGGCGAATCACCGTCTCGCCGAAGCGCGCCAGGCTTTCCTCGAGGTTCGGCATGAACGGCCCGACGGGCAGCACGATGCGGCCGATGCCGTGCCTGGCCCGCGCCTCGATTGCCGCGCCCGCGTCCTTGCCCGAACCGGGCAGCAGCTCCGGACATCCGGCCATCATCTCGATCGACGCAGGATCGCGGCCGGCCGCTTCGGCGGCACGACGCGCCACGTCGTACAGCGGCGCCGTGTCGACCGTGGCGCCGATCGACGGAAAGAAGCCGTTGCCCAGCCGACCGGCGCGCTTGGCCGCTGCTTCCGAATGTCCGCCGATCACGATCGGCACGTCCTTGGCGACGGGCTTGGGACTGCAGGTCACCTCGTGGAAGTTCACGAACTCACCCGCGAAGCTCGCCCCGTCATTGGCCCACAGCGCCCGCATGGCGGCGATATATTCGTCGGAGCGCTTGCCGCGCTTCTCGAACGGCACGCCCAGCGCCTCGAACTCCTCCTTGAGCCAGCCGACGCCGATCCCCAGCTCGATGCGCCCGCCGCTCATATGGTCGAGCGTCGCCACCTGCTTGGCCAGCACCAGCGGATTGCGCAGCGGCAGGATGATGACGCCGGTCATGAACCGCAGCCGCGTCGTGACGGCAGCCATTGCCGCCATCCAGATCAGTGGATCGGGCAGCATGCCGCTGGGACCGCCGGGCAGCCGCCCGGTCGCCGAGTAGGGATAGGTCGAGCTGTACTTGCTGGGGAAGACGACATGGTCCACCGCCACCACCGAGTCGAACCCCGCCGCCTCCGCCAGCCGACAGAGGCGCGTCGCCCCGGCGAGGTCGGGAAAGGTGTTGTTGCCGAAGTGGAGTGTGAATTTCATGGTCGCAATGTCCTCGTGGCGTTGGCTAGACGTGCCAGGGATCGACGATATCGACACCACAGCCGGTAAAGTCTGCAACATTGCGTGTTGCCACTGTGGCGCCATGCGCACGGGCAATGGCAGCAATCTGAGCATCGAGTGTCGAGATAGGGCGTCTCATCTTGCGCCGTACCGCGCCTATCACTGCATAGGCGCCAGCGGCGGAACGGTCGAAGGGCAATATGCGGTCTGTCAGGACTTCTTGGAATATGGCCATGACGGCTTCCTCGAGTGCCCGCCGTCGGCGACCCAAGGGCAACAGGGCGAGGCCGAGCTGGATTTCTGCTTCGCAGATGACAGCAGTGAATATGGATTGCGCAGGTTGTCTTTCCATCCAGCGCTTGACCGGCAAAGCAGGATCAGGTCGCAAGATTTCCGAGATGACGTTCGTATCGAGCAGGATCATCAGTCGAAGCGAGGTGGCTCGCGCGATTTCTCACGCGGTGGAATGTCCAGTTCAACTCCTCCCAGAGGTTCGATTCGACGGCGAATGGCCGCGTACAGGTTCCCCGGTTCAGCCACGTCCTTGGCGAGGCGGCACGAAGAATGTTACGAGCTTCCTCCTCCATCGATCGGCCATGGCGAGCTGCCCGCAGACGCAACTTGCCCTTCACGGCGTCTTCCAGGTTTCGGATTGTAATGCTAGCCACCGGTCGCCTCACTGCTCGATATCAATGCAATCAATGTATGCATTGACTGCGCCATGAACAAGTCAGAGCAGATCCGCCACGGCCTTGCGGTAGCGCGTGATCGCGGTCAGATGGTCGTTGTAGGTCTTGCCGTCGATGCGCTTGTGGATGGCGCTGACGTAGGAGGTGTGGGCGTTGACGTGGCTCACGCCCGCCTTCTTCCAGAAGGCGATCTCCTTGCGCCAGTCGTCCTCGTTGCCCATGCCGGGCGACACCCAGACCTCGAGGCCGACCGAGGCGGGATCGCGGCCGGCGGCCTTGATCATGCCACGCAGCTTCTCGAAGGCTTCGAGCGCCTTGTCGCCGGCCGGATACTGCAGCGGCATGAAGCCGTCGCCGTACTTCGCCGCACGCCGGTAGGTCGCCTCGGCATGGCCGCCGAACCAGATCGGCACGCGGCCGGACTTCGGCCGGGGATTGATGCCGCCGTCGTCGAGCTTGTGGAACTCGCCGTCGAACTTCACATGCGGCTCGGCCCACAGCGCCTGCATGAAACGCACCTGCTCCTCGGAGCGCTTGCCGCGGGTGTGGAAATCCATGCCGAGTCCCTGGAACTCGATCTCGTTCCAGCCGACGCCCACGCCCAGGCGGAAGCGCCCGCCCGACAGCTCGTCGAGGGAGGCCGCCTGCTTGGCGACGAGGGCGGCCTGGCGTTGCGCCAGGATCAGCACGCCGACGCAGAAGCCCACCTTCTGCGTCACGCCGGCCAGATAGGCGAAGAGCACGAAGGGATCGTGATAGGCCGTGGCGGTCGTGCCCATGCGCCGGCCGCCATGGTCGACATTGGGGTTACCGCCCAGCACGTGGTCGGGGGACACGAGATAATCGTAGCCGAGGCCTTCGGCCGCCTGGGCATAGTCGCGCATGACGGCCCCGCCGGTGCCGATATCGCCGACCGGTATTGATGCACCGAGCTGCATGGAACCCTCCTCCGTATGTGCTACTGAATCACCGCCAACCACGAGAGGAAAGCATCGCCGTGCTCAAGCTCGGATACAAGGCGTCGGCCGAACAGTTCGCGCCCGCCAAGCTGCTTGATTTCGCTTGCCAAGCCGAGACCCTCGGATTCGAGTCGGTCTTCGTGAGCGACCACTTCCAGCCGTGGAAGCATGTCGACGGACATGCGCCCAACTCGCTGGTGTGGCTGGGGGCGATCGGCGCCCGGACCTCGCGGATCGTGCTGGGCACCAGCGTGCTCACGCCCACCTTCCGCTATCACCCCTCGATCGTGGCCCAGGCCTTCGGCACGCTGGGCTCGATGTTCCCCGGCCGCGTGATCCTGGGCATCGGCACCGGCGAATCGTTGAACGAAGTGCCGTCGACAGGCCAGCCCTGGCCCGAGTTCAAGGAGCGCTTCGCCCGCATGCGCGAGGCGGTGACGCTGATCCGCACCCTGTGGCGTGGCGAGCGGGTGAGCTTCGAGGGCGAATATTACAAGACCGAGAAGGCCACGATCTACGACCGGCCCGAGGTCGAGATTCCGATCTATGTCGCGGGCGCCGGCGCCCTGGTCGCGCGCTATGCCGGCCGCACCGGCGACGGCTTCATCTGCACCAGCGGCAAGAAGTGGGAGCTTTATACCGAGACGCTTCTGCCCAAGGTTGCGGAAGGAATCGCCGCCGCCGTCGAGCCGAAGAAGGCGCCCTACGACCGCATGATCGAGGTCAAGGTCTCCTTCGACACCGACAAGGCGCGGGCGCTCGACGACACGCGGCACTGGGCGGCGCTGGCGCTGACGCCCGAGGAGAAGATGTCGGTCGAGGATCCCGTCGAGATGCAGCGGCTGGCCGATGCCCTGCCGCTGGAACGCGCCGCCAGCCGCTGGATCGTGTCGAGCGATCCCGAGGAGCATGTCGAGAAGATCGGCGCCTACGTCGGCCTCGGCTTCAACCATCTCGTGTTCCATGCGCCTGGCCCCGACCAGGAACGGTTCCTGCGCCTCTATGGCGAGCAGATCCTGCCGCGGCTGCGCAAGAAGTACGGCTGATGGCGCAGCCTCAGCCGCGGATGGGCGCGGTCGACCTGCGCGCCCTTCCCGGCATCCCCATGGTGAAGCTGGGCGACGATCTGGCGACGCTGATCGGCGAGGGCCTGGCGCGGGCCGGCCTCGAGCTGCGGTTGGGCGACGTGATCGTCGTTGCACAAAAGATCGTCTCCAAGGCCGAAGGCCGCACCGTCGACCTTGCCTCGGTGACGCCCTCGGCACGCGCCATCGAACTGGCCGCCGAGGTCATGAAGGACCCGCGGCTGGTCGAGCTGATCCTGTCGGAGTCGGTGCGCGTGGTGCGCTCCAGGCCCAACGTGCTGATCGTCGAGCATCGGCTGGGCTTCGTCATGGCCAACGCCGGCATTGACCAGTCCAACGTGGCGCCCCAGGACGGTGTCGAGCGGGCGTTGTTGCTGCCGCTCGATCCCGACGGCAGCGCCGAAGCGTTGCGGTCAAAACTTTCCGCCAGCGCCGTGGTCATCATCGACAGTTTCGGCCGGGCCTGGCGACGCGGCACCGTCGGCATCGCCATCGGCGCGGCTGGCCTGCCCGCGCTGCTCGACCTGCGCGGCAATCCCGACCTGTTCGGCCGCATCCTTCAGGTGAGCATCAGCGGCTTCGCCGACGAGATCGCAGCGGCCGCGTCCCTGGTGATGGGCCAGGGTGACGAGGCCCAACCGGTCGTGCTGGTGCGCGGCCTCACCTGGAGCGCCCCCGCCAATCCCGCTGCCGAGTTGGTCCGCCCCGCCGCCGAGGATATGTTCAGGTAGCTAAGCCACCTTCTGCAGCAGCTTCGCCCAGCGGTCGAGCTCGGGGAGGATCACGTCGGCCTTTGCCGAGTCGAGGCTGACGATGACGCGCACGACGCCTTCGTCGCGGTCGCGCTTCAGCATGTCCTCGTCTTCCTTGGCGCCCCAGATCGACACCGGCACCGAGGCGAGGTCGCGGCCGGCTTCGGCTGCCATCTGACGGTAATTCGGGATCATGTCGCGCACGTTGGCATATTTCGGCCGCACCCGGTGCGGCATCCAGCCGTCGCCGTAGCGCAGTGCGCGCCGTGCGCCATAGGGGAAGGCGCCGCCCACGAGAATCGGCGGGTACGGCTTCTGGATTGGCTTGGGCCAGGTCATCATCGGGCCGAATGCGACCATGTCGCCGTGATACTCGGGCTTCGACCTGGTCCAGATTTCCTTCATCGCCTCGATGCGTTCGCGCGCCAGCTTGTGGCGCGTCTCGAAGACGGTGCCGTGGTTTTCCATCTCGTCCTTGTTCCAGCCGTTGCCGACGCCGAACAGGAAGCGTCCGCCCGAGAGCTGGTCGATCGAGGCCACCAGCTTGGCGGTCTGGATGGGATCGCGCTGGGCAATGAGGCAGATGCCGGTGCCGACCTTTATCGTCTTGGTGACGGCGGCGGCGGCCATGAGGGCAACGAACGGGTCCATGGCGTCGTAGTATTTCTTCGGCAACTCGCCGCCGCTCGGGAACGCGGACTCCCGCGCGAGAGGAATGTGCGAATGCTCGGGCGACCACACCGAGTCGAAGCCGCGTTCCTCCAGCGCCATGGCGAGTTCGCCGGGCGACATGGAATAGTCAGTGAAGAACATGGCCGCGCCGAGCTTCATCTTTTCCTCCAGAGAAAAACCTCATCCTGAGGAGCGCGCGCAGCGCGCGTCTCGAAGGATGGGCAACGAACGTGGTGCTCGCTCCCACCCTTCGAGACGCGGTCCTGCGAACCGCTCCTCAGGGTGAGGTGGTGGTGGGGCAGTCAGGCTACTTCCGAGTGCTTATGGACGGCAGCACTTTTTCGATGAGCTGTTTCGTCTGGTCCAGGACGCCATCACCGCTGCCCACGGGGCGCAGGATGAATTTCGATACGCCGGCGTCGACATATTCGCGGACCCGCGCCAGGATCGTGCCGGCATCGCCGATGGCGAAATAGCCCTGGGCGTCGCGGCCGGTGCGCTTGGTGTAGGCGGCCATGGCGCCCGACACGATGCTGTCGTCCGGACTGCCGAAATAGAAGGGGAAGGCCGCGCCGTAATGGTCGTCGTCGATCGAGCGGCCGGCCTCGGCCACGGCGGTCTTGATGGCGGCGATGATACGGCCAGTCTCGGCCGGCCGCTCGGCGCCGCTTTGCCAGCCGGTGCCGTACTTTGCCGTGCGCCGGATCGCGGCCTCCGACGAGCCGCCGATCCACATCGGCAGGTCGGGCTGCACCGGCTTGGGCGAGATCGAGGCGCCCTTGAGCCGATAGTGCCGGCCCGCGAAGTCGACGCTGTCCTCGCGCCACAGGCGGGCGATGATCTCCAGGCTCTCGTCGGTGCGCCGGCCGCGCGTCTTGGTGTCGATGTCGAGCGCTTCCCACTCAGGCCCAACGGGGCTGCCGATGCCGAAGGCCGGCAGCAGGCGGCCCTCGGACAGTACATCGATCGTGGCGCATTGCTTGGCCAGCAGCACCGGATCGCGCAACGCCAGCGACACGACGTTCATGCCGAAACGCATGCGCCGCGTGCGGCCGGCCAGCGCCGCCATGACCGCCATGCATTCGAGGATCGGCGTGCGGCTCACCAGCCGGTCGGTCTGCCACAGCGAATCGACGCCGCCTGACTCGCAGAGATCGACCCAGCGCCAATAGTCGGCGGCGCCGGCGAAGGGAAACTCCATCAGGCCGAGGCCGATGGCGACGCTCACGCGGCGTGCGCCTTCGCAAGCGGCGCCACCTTGTCGAGGAAGGCCAGGATCTCGTCGCGCGTGCCGTCGGGGACGGCGAGCAGCGAGCTCTTGATGCCGGCCTTCTCGTAGCTCGCCAATGCCTCTTCCTTGGCGGGTGCGCCGAAGACGGTGATGGAGAGCGTCTTGAAGTCGCGGCCCTTCTCGGTGGCCATCTTGCGCAGGCGCTCGACCGCCTGGTTGGCATCGAAGCCCGCACGCGTGCGCGGGAACCAGCCGTCGCAATACTCGACGACGCGACGCAGCGTATGGTCGCTCTCGCCGCCCAGCAGGATCGGCGGGTTGGGCCGCTGCAGAGGCTTGGGCCACGACCACACCGGATCGAACTTCACGAACTCGCCGTGATACGAGGCCTCCTCCTTGGCCCACAGCTCCTTCATCGCCAGCACGTGCTCGCGCATCTGCTTGAAGCGGCTGGCGTGCTTGACGCCGTGATTGTTCATCTCGTCCTCGTTCCAGCCCGCGCCGATGCCGAAGACGAAGCGGCCGCCCGACAGAGCGTCGAGGCTGGCGATGGACTTGGCGGTGGCCAGCGGCTCGTGCTGCGGCACCAGCAGGATGCCGGTGCCGATCAGCAGCTTCTTCGTTGCCGCGGCGGCGAAGGCGAGACCGACGAAGGGATCGTGGGTGTGGGAGTAACGCTTGGGCAACTCGCCGCCACCGGGGAAGGGTGTCTTGCGGCCGGTCGGGATATGGGTGTGCTCGGGCACGAACAGCGATTCGAAGCCGCGATCCTCGAGCGCGCGCGCCAGCTCGGCGATGTTGATGCCGTAATCGGTCGGAAAATAGAAAACACCTACCCGCATCGAACTGCTCCCTTATTTCTTTGGCGCTTCGACATGGCCGCCGAAGCCCAGCCGCATCGCCGACAGTACCTTCTCGGCAAATGTGTGCTGCTGGCGCGAACGGAAGCGCACGAACAGCGAGGCCGCCAGCACGTCGGCCGGCACGGCTTCCTCGATCGCCGCCTCGATGGTCCAGCGGCCTTCGCCGCTGTCCTCGACATGGCCGGAGAAATGCTCGAGTTGCGCGTCCTTGGCGAGCGCCGACGCCGTGAGGTCGAGCAGCCATGAGGTCACGACGCTGCCGCGCCGCCAGACCTCGGCAATGTCGCCGAGGTTGAGATCGTAGCGCTCGTCGGCCGGCAGCTTGTCCGAGGCGCGATTCTTCATAATGTCGAAGCCCTCGGCGAAGGCCTGCATCATGCCGTACTCGATGCCATTGTGGATCATCTTGACGAAATGGCCGGCGCCGACCGGCCCGGCGTGGATGTAGCCCCGCTCGGCACGCGGATCGTGCTTCTCGCGGCCATCCGTGCGCTCGATGTCGCCGAGGCCCGGTGCGAGGGCCGCGAAAATCGGATCGAGGCGCTGCACCACCTCGGCATCGCCGCCGATCATCAGGCAGTAGCCGCGCTGCAGGCCCCAAACGCCGCCCGAGGTGCCGATGTCGAGATACTTGATGCCCTTGGGCGCCAGCTCTTTCGCTCGTCGGACATCGTCTTTGAAATTGGTGTTGCCGCCGTCGATGATCACGTCGCCGCCGCGCATCAGGCCGGCGAGCTGGGCGATCGTGTCCTCGGTGATCTTGCCAGCGGGCAGCATGACCCAGACGGTGCGCGGACTTTCGCCCAGCGCTTCGACGAGGGCCGGGACCGAGCCGGCGGCGATGGCGCCGTCCTTCGCAAGGGCCGCCCCGGGGGCGGGGTTGGCGTCATAGACGACGCAGCCGTGGCCGGCCCGCGTGAGGCGCCGCACGATGTTTCCGCCCATTCGGCCGAGGCCAATCACACCGATCTGCATGTGCTGTCCGTTTCCTCCGTTGGTCGTATGCTACACGCATCCAAGGGAGATCACGATCATGAAGCTGGGACGCCTGGGAGTCTGGTACTCC
>CANIRG010000276.1 GCA_947469635.1 Rhodospirillales bacterium
GCCGGCGCCCGCTTTGCCATTGCCGAGAACCAGGAGCAGATCGACAAGCTGCTGGAGATCCAGAAGAAGGTGCCGTCGCTCGCGGTGCTCATCTACGACGATCCGCGCGGGCTCCGACACTACGACGGGCTGCTGTCCTACGACGAGGTGCAGGCGCGCGGCGCCGTCAGGCTCGCGTCGACGCCCGACACGGTCGCCTCCGAGGTCGCCAAGGGCCAGGGCACCGACGATGCCATCATGCTCTACACCTCGGGAACGACCGGGCGCCCCAAGGGCGCGGTGCTGAGCTACGACAATCTCGTCTGGGCGGCCGAGGCCGGCGCCGAGTTCGATGGGCTGAAGGCCGGCGACGAGCTCCTGTCCTACCTGCCGATGGCTTGGGTCGGCGACCATATCTTCTCCTACGCGCAGGGCTATGTCGTCGGACTGGTCGTCAATTGCCCCGAGTCGGCCGCGACGGTGATGACCGACCTGCGCGAGATCGGCCCGACCTATTACTTCGCGCCGCCGCGCGTGCTGGAGAACCTGATCACCCAGGTCACCATCCGCATGGAGGATGCGGGCCTGGTGAAGCGCAAGCTCTTCCAGTTCTTCATGACGCTGGCGCGTCGCGTCGGCCCGGCGTTGCTCGACGGCAGCAAGGTCTCGCTCGCCGACCGGCTACTCTATCGGCTGGGTCGCGTGCTGGTCTACGGGCCGCTCAAGAACACGCTGGGCATGAGCCGCATTCGGGTGGCCTACACGGCGGGTGAGGCGGTGGGGCCGGAGACCTTCAACTTCTATCGCGCGCTCGGCGTGAACATGAAGCAGCTCTACGGCCAGACCGAGGCCTCGGTGTTCGTCACCATCCATCCCAACGGCGAGGTCTACTCCGACACCGTCGGCAAGCCCGTGGGCAAGGTCGAGCTCCGGATCGCCGACTCGGGCGAGGTGCTCTATCGCAGCCCCGGCGTGTTCAAGGAATATTACAAGAATCCCGAGGCGACCAACGACGCCAAGACGGCCGACGGCTGGGTGCACACGGGCGACGCGGGCTATCTCGACGACCGCGGCCACCTGCACATCATCGACCGCGCCAAGGATGTCGGGAAGCTGAACGACGGCACGCTGTTCGCGCCCAAGTTCATCGAGAACAAGCTGAAGTTCTTCCCCCACATCAACGAGGCCGTGGCCTTCGGCCATGGCCGCGATTTCGTCGCGGTGTTCGTCAACATCGACATGGTCGCCGTCGGCGACTGGGCGGAGCGGCGCAACATCGCCTATGCGAGCTACCAGGAGCTGGCCGGCCGGCCGGAGGTCTACGACCTGATCCAGGGCGAGATCGAGCGCGTCAACCGCGACCTCGCGCGCGACCCGCGCATGGCCGGTGCCCAGATCCGGCGGTTCCTGATCCTCGGCAAGGCGCTGGAGGCCGACGACGGCGAGCTCACCCGCACCAACAAGGTGCGCCGAGGCTTCATCGGCGAGCGCTACAAGATGCTGGTCGATGCGCTCTACGACGGCTCGAAGAGCCTGCATGTGAAGCTCGACGTCACCTTCGAGGACGGCCGCAAGGGTGCGATCGAGGGCAATGTGCTGATCCGCGACGTCGATCCGGCCCATGCCGGCGGACGCGACCTCAGGATGGCCAGCTGATGGCAATTCCAGGAGAGGGGCGCTCACGCGTCTTCGACGAGGTCCTGCTCTCGGTCGAGAACATCAGCCTGTCGTTCGGCGGCGTGCGTGCGCTGTCCGACATCAGCTTCGACATCCGCAAGGGCGAGATCCGCGCCATCATCGGCCCCAACGGTGCCGGCAAATCGTCGATGCTGAACTGCATCAACGGCTTCTATCACCCGCAGCAGGGCGCCATCACCTACAAGGGCGTGCGGCGCGCCCGCATGCGCCCGCACGAGGCGGCCGCGCAAGGCATCGCGCGCACCTTCCAGAACATCGCGCTGTTCAAGGGCATGTCGACCCTCGACAACATCATGACCGGCCGCAACCTGCGCATGAAGAGCGGGCTGTTCTGGCAGGCGCTCAGGATCGGTCCGGCGGCACGCGAGGAGATCGAGCACCGCCGCGTCGTCGAGCGCATCATCGACTTCCTCGAGATCCAGCACATCCGCAAGGCGCCGGTGGGCCAGCTTCCCTATGGCCTGCAGAAGCGCGTCGAGCTGGGGCGCGCGCTCGCCGCCGAGCCCGAGCTGCTGCTGCTCGACGAGCCGATGGCCGGCATGAACCTCGAGGAGAAGCAGGACATGTGCCGCTTCGTGCTCGACGTGAACGACGAGTTCGGCACTACCATCTGCCTGATCGAGCACGACATGGGCGTGGTCATGGACATCTCCGACCGCGTCGTGGTGCTCGACTACGGCCGCAAGATCGGCGACGGCGTGCCCGACACGGTCAAGAACGACAAGGCCGTGATCGAGGCCTATCTCGGTGTGAGTCACTGATGTCCACTCAAGCCGGACCGCGGACCTCCTCAGCGCGGAGATTTACTCCGCGCGTGTCCACTCATGATGCGGGCCTGGAGGCCCGCGGTCCCATGAAGGTGATCTGATGGGTTTCTTCATCGAGGTGCTGATCGGCGGGCTGCTGGCGGGGGTGCTCTATTCCCTGGTGGCGCTGGGCTTCGTGCTGATCTTCAAGGCGTCGGGCGTGTTCAACTTCGCGCAGGGTGCGATGGTGCTGGCGGCGGCGCTGGCGCTGGTGCGCGCGCTCGAGGTCATGCAGGTGCAATGGCATTGGCCGTTCGGCCTCGCCTTGCCGGCGGCCTTCGCCTTTGCCGCCGCGGTGATGGCGCTGATCGCCTGGGCCGCCGAGCGGCTGGTGCTGCGCAAGCTCGTGAACCAGGAAGGCATCATCCTGTTCATGGCCACCATCGGCGTCACCTTCTTCATCGAGGGGCTGGCGCAGACGGTGTTCGGCGCCGACGTCTATCCGCTCAACATCGGCCTGCCCAAGGAGCCGATCTTCCTTCTCGAATCGCTGTTCGAGGGCGGCGTCCTGGTGAACGAGCTCGACATCTGGGCCGCCGTGATCGCGGGCCTGCTGGTGGCGGGGCTGGCGGTGTTCTTCCAGAGGACACGCATCGGCCGCGCGCTCCGCGCCGTGGCCGACGACCATGCCGCGGCCCAGTCGGTCGGCATCGCGCTCAACCAGATCTGGTTCATCGTCTGGCTGGTGGCGGGCCTCGTGGCGCTGGCGGCGGGCGCGGTGTGGGGCAGCAAGCTCGGCGTGCAGTTCTCGCTCACGCTGCTGGCGCTGAAGGCGCTGCCGGTGCTGATCCTGGGCGGCTTCACCTCGGTGCCGGGCGCCATCGTCGGCGGCCTGATCATCGGCGCCGGCGAGAAGCTGGCCGAGGTCTTCCTCGGACCGTCGATGGGCGGTGGCATCGAGATCTGGTTCGCCTATGTCGTGGCGCTGCTGTTCCTGCTGGTGCGGCCGCAAGGCCTGTTCGGCGAACGCATCATCGAACGCGTGTGAGGGCATAGTGTTTTACCGCGAGGCCGGGCAATACAAGGCGAGCTATGGGGCCGACCAGGCGATCTTCCCGATCGCCCAGGATCGCTTCGTCGTGCTGGCGGGGATGGCGGTGGCCTTCCTGGTCGTGCCGTTCCTGGCCAGCGAATACACCTATCGCGCGGTGCTGATCCCGACGGTGATCCTGACGCTGGCGGCGATCGGGCTGAACGTGCTGATGGGCTATTGCGGCCAGGTCTCGCTGGGCTCGGGCGCCTTCATGGGGGTGGGCGCCTACGCCGCCTTCAACCTCGCCATCCGCCTGCCGTTCCTCAATCCGCTGGTCTGCATCCTGCTGAGCGGCTTCGTCGCCGCCGCCATCGGCATCGCCTTCGGCATTCCCAGCCTGCGCATCAAGGGCTTCTATCTCGCCTGCGCCACGCTGGCCGCGCAGTTCTTCGGCGACTGGGCCTTCCTGCGCATCAAGTGGGTGACCAACCACACGCCATCCGGCTCGGTGAACGCCCCGCCGATCCAGATGTTCGGCTATGACCTGTCGTCGCCCACCGCCACCTACCTGATCGCCCTCACCATCACCATCGTTCTGGGGCTTGCCGCCAAGAACATCGTGCGGGGCCATATCGGCCGGCAATGGATGGCGATCCGCGACATGGATATCGCAGCCGAGATCATCGGCGTGCGGCCGCTGTTCGCCAAGCTCTCGGCCTTCGCCGTGTCGTCGTTCCTGATCGGCGTGGCGGGCGCCATGTGGGCCTTCCTCTATCTCGGCTCGTGGGAGCCGGCGGCCTTCTCGATCGACCGCTCCTTCCAGCTCATGTTCATGGTCATCATCGGCGGGCTGGGCTCGATCCTGGGCAGTGCGCTGGGCGCGATCTTCATCGTCCTGCTGCCGATTTTCCTCAACCAGGCGCTGCCGCCGCTCGGCGCCCTGATCGGCTGGAAGATCAGCACCGCCACCGTCTCGCATTTCGAATCGATGATCTTCGGCGCCCTGATCGTGTTTTTCCTGGTGGTCGAGCCGCATGGGCTCGCGCGCCTGTGGTCGGTCGCCAAGGAGAAGCTGCGTCTATGGCCCTTCCCGCACTGAGGGTGAAACGCTAGGCTTTCGGCAAAACAACAGATGAGGAGGAAACAATGAAGATCGCGAAAATGGTGGTGACGGGCGCCGCGGCACTGGCCGCCGGAATGGCCATCGCCGCATCGTCGGCCCAGGCCCAGGGTGAGCAGTTCATCCCCGGCCTCGTCTACCGCACCGGCGCCTATGCGCCCAACGGCATCCCCTTCGCCGACGGCGTCGCCGACTACATCAACATGCTCAACGCGCGCGACGGCGGCATCAACGGCGTCAAGATCCTGTTCGAGGAATGCGAGACCGGCTACGCCACCGACCGCGGCGTGGAGTGCTACGAGCGCCTCAAGGCCAAGGGCCCGACCGGCGCCGCCTACTTCAGCCCGCTCAGCACCGGCATCACCTTCGCGCTCACCGAGAAGGCGCCGGGCGACAAGATCCCGCTGATCACCATGGGCTATGGCCGCGCCGATAGCCGCGACGGCCAGGTCTTCACCTGGAACTTCCCGTTGCTCGGCACCTACTGGACGGCGGCCAGCGTCGCCATCCAGCACATTGCCAAGGAATGGGGCGGCTTCGACAAGCTCAAGGGCAAGAAGATCGCGCTCGTCTATCACGACTCGCCCTACGGCAAAGAGCCGATCGCGGCGCTCGAGATCATGTCGAAGAAATACGGCTTCGAGTTCCTGCCGATCCCCGTGCCGGCGCCGGGCAGCGAGCAGAAGTCGCAATGGCTGCAGATCCGCCAGCAGCGGCCGGACTATGTCCTGCTGTGGGGCTGGGGCGTGATGAACTCGGCCTCCGTCACCGAGGCCGGCAACGTCAACTATCCGCGCGACAAGATGCTGGGCGTGTGGTGGTCCGGTGCCGAGCCCGACGTGGTTCCCGCCGGCGAGAAGGGCGCGGGCTACAAGGCGCTGATGCTGCAGCATCCCGCCGGCAAGTTCGGCATCCATGGCGAGATCGACAAGCATGTCATCTCCAAGGGCAAGTCGCTCGCCAAGGCCGACGACACCGGCCAGGTGCTCTACAACCGCGGCCTGATCAACTCGATGCTGGGCACCGAGTCGATCCGCACCGCCATGGCCAAGTTCGGCAACAAGCCGATGACCGGCGAGCAGGTACGCTGGGGCATCGAGCATCTCGATCTCAGCGCCGCCCGCATCAAGGAGCTGGGCTTCGAGGGCATGATCCAGCCGCTCAAGGTCACCTGCGCCGACCATGAAGGCACCCGCCTCAGCCGCGTCCACCAGTGGGACGGCAAGAAGTGGAACGTGATCTCCGACTACTACACCGGCGACGACAGCGTGCTGGCGCCGCTGGTCAAGGACGTCGCAGCCAAGTATGCGGCGGAAAAGAAGATCACGCCGCGCGACTGCTCCAAGGAGAGCTGAACCTCTCTCTCCCTCCCCCGGTCATCCGGGGGAGGTGGCCCGGAGGGCCGGAGGGGGTGAGCACCGCGAGGTAGCCTTCCCCCTCCCTGCCCTCCCCCGTGTGACGGGGGAGGAGAAGGAAAAGGAATGGCCACGCCTCTTCAACAGCCCGCCCCCCTCAACGTCATCGACGTCGCCAACATCGAGGTGATCTACAATCACGTCATCCTCGTGCTGAAGGGCGTGTCGCTGGCAGTGCCGCCGGGCGCCATTGTGGCGCTGCTGGGCGCCAACGGCGCCGGCAAGTCGACGACGCTGAAGGCGATCTCCAACCTGCTGCGCACCGAGCGCGGCGAGGTCACCAAGGGCCAGATCCAGTGCCGCGGCGAGCGCGTCGACGGCATGACGCCCAACGACCTGGTGCGGCGCGGCGTCGTGCAGGTGATGGAGGGCCGCCACTGCTTCGGCCATCTCACCGTCGAGGAGAATCTCCTCACCGGCGCCTTCATCCACGGCGGCAAGCGGCGCCAGATCGCCGACGACCTGGAGAAGGTCTACCACTATTTCCCGCGTCTGAAGGTCCGGCGTACGAGCCAGGCCGGCTACACCTCGGGCGGCGAGCAGCAGATGACGGCGATCGGCCGCGCGCTGATGAGCCGGCCCAGCACCATCCTGCTCGACGAGCCGTCGATGGGCCTCGCGCCGCAGCTCGTCGAGGAGATCTTCGAGATCGTGAAGAACCTCAACGAGCAGGAGAAGGTTTCCATTCTCCTGGCCGAGCAAAACACGAATGTCGCGCTGCGCTATGCCCACTACGGCTACATCCTGGAGAACGGCCGCGTCGTGCTCGACGGCGATGCTGAGTCGTTGCGCCAGAACGAGGACGTGAAGGAATTCTACCTCGGCATCGGCGGCGAGGGCCGCCGCTCCTTCCGCGACGTGAAGCACTATCGCCGTCGCAAGAGGTGGCTGTGATGGCTAGCGCCGCGTGATTGTTCGTCTCGTCACTTTGCGACGACCATGCAGGACGCGCACGATCTCGACGCCGCTGGCAGTCGTGCGATAGATCAAGATATAGGGTGAAACGACTGCGATTCGGACGGAAGCGCCCAGCCTTGGTCTTGGCGCGCCCGACGAAGGGAAAGTTTCGATTCGGCGCAAGGTCGACTGAAAGCGATCGGCATAAGCAGCTGCGACCGACCGCCCCGCCTTTTCGATCAATGTCGCCAGTAGTTCTCGAAGGTCGTCTCTTGCACCGGGCGCAAAAAGCAGGCGCGCCACGCTTAACGCTTCAGATCGAGGGTCGAAAGGATGTCTTTCATCGCCTGGTCGCCGGGAATGCCTTCGCCCCGCTCAAGCTCGGCCAGCCCGGCCTCAACCAGGGGCTTTGCCCATTCGAGGTCGTCGTCGCTCGTCGTCATCAAATCGGAGATGGCCACGGCTACCGCCTCTTCGAGAGACGAGAAATGGCCCGCTGCCACCTGGGCTTCGAGCCACCGTTGCTGTTCCGGAGAGAGTTGCACCGACATGGCGTCAGTCTAGCATATTCGCAGCGGCCGCCCAGCTAGGAAGCCGCCGCCGCCACCTTCTGCGGGATCGGCGGCGCGAAGCGGAAGGCGGCGCCCAGGCGGTTCCAGGCGTTGATGGTGGCGATGGCGGTGCTGAGGAACAGCAGCTCGCTTTCACCGAAGTGCCGGCGCGCCGTCTCGTAGACCGCATCGGAGACGCTACGGCCGTCGAGCCTGGTCAGCGCCTCGGCCCAGGCCAGCGCCGCGCATTCCTTCTCGGAGAAGATGCCGGCCTCCTCCCAGGTCGCGACCAGGTCGAGCTTGGTCTGCGCGAGGCCGAGCTTGCGCGAGACATTGAGATGGATCTGCAGGCAGAAGGCGCAGTTGTTGATCTGCGAGACGCGCAGCTTCACCAGCTCGACGATCTCCTTGTCGACGCCCGATTCGTCGGCGGTCTTGCCCATCGCGATCAGGGCGGCCTGTGCCGCCGGCACGGTCTTGGCGAAGCTGTCGTAGCTGATCCGGACATGTGACATTGCAGCGTCTCCGAGCGGTATATTCGAACTCTGATATTAAGCGAGGTCGCCGGCTTGGCAAGCCAAGGAGCGCCGTCTACGGTCCCCAAAAGCACGAGGAAACCTATGTCCGAGCATTACGACACCTTGGAGACCCGCACGCCCGAGGAGCGCGAGAAGGCGCTGATGAACGCCCTGCCGCAGCAGGTCGCGCACGCCAAGGCCAACGCGCCGTTCTTCGCCGACTGGCTGAAGGATGTCGATCCGGCGTCGGTCACCTCGCGCGCCGCGCTCGCCAAGCTGCCGGTGCTGCGCAAGTCGATGCTGGGCGAGGTGCAGAAGAAGCATCCGCCGATGGGCGGGCTGATCACCGTGCCGATGAGCAAGGTGCGCCATGTCTTCATGTCGCCCGGCCCGATCTTCGAGATCGACACCGACGAGCCCGACTATTTCCGCGGCGCGCGCGCGATGTACGCCGGCGGCTTCCGCGCCGGCGACGTGGTCTACAACACCTTCTCCTATCACCTGACGCCCGCCGGCATCATGATGGAGTCGGCCTTGCGGGCGCTGGGCTGCGCCGTCGTGCCCGGCGGTGTCGGCAACACCGAGCTGCAGCTCGACGCCATCGCCGCGATCCGTCCCACGGGCTATGTCGGCACCCCCTCGTTCCTGAAGATCCTGATCGAGAAGGCGGTGGAGCTGGGCAAGGACATCTCCTCGATCAAGCACGCCTTCGTCGGCGCCGAGGCGCTGCCGCCCAGCCTGCGCCAGATGTTCATGACCGCGGGCATGACCTGCCTGCAGAGCTACGGCACGGCCGACCTCGGCACCATCGCCTACGAGTCGGAAGCCATCCAGGGCATGACCGTCGACGAGGGCGTGATCGTCGAGATCGTGCGGCCCGGCACCGGCGACCCGGTGCCCGAGGGCGACGTTGGCGAGGTCGTGGTGACGAGCTTCAACCGCGCCTATCCGCTGA
>CANIRG010000277.1 GCA_947469635.1 Rhodospirillales bacterium
CAGGAGACTGCCTGGACGAACTGCGCTCGACCCTGCTGACCTCAGGATCATCATTCACATCGTTGGTTTCGATTTGGTTCATGCTCGACTTCATCATGAATGCCTCCGGTTGGACAAATCGGTGTCCAAAAAATCCGGGGGCAGCTCATGTGCTGATGCGCGACGCGGTGCTGTCGCTCGCCCGCGCCCATCCCGCTCATCAATCCGCGGCAGTCGAGCGCCGTGTCCTACGACGCCTCGCCACTCAGTACGATCACGCGCGACGAGGTGAGCTTCCGCGCGGGCCCGGCGCCGGGGCAGGCCGTGCCGGAATGTCCGCTGCGCCTCGACAGCGAAGCGACGTTCCTGACGCAGCGTCTGTCCGACGGCTTTGTCGTCCTCGCCGCCTTCCCGTCGGGCGAGGTGCCGGCCGGCTTCGTTGCCGCCTGCGAGGAGGCGCGGCGCCGCACGCCTCTCGCGGTCGTCCTTGTGGAGGGCGGCGGCCGCTTCGACACGTTGTTCGACGTCCGCGCCGGCGCCGTCTACCTGATCCGGCCGGACGGCCATGTCGCCGCGCGATGGCGGGCCGTCGATCGATCGGACCTCGCCGACGCCATCGCCAGGTGCCTCGCATGACCGAGAAGTGGACGTCGCAGGCCCGCGAGGCGGCCTATACGCAGCTCTGCGAGGCGATCACCAAGGCCGGCGAAGACGGGGAGCGGCTGTTCCTCGCCCGCCTCTGCCTCCTGCTCGCCGAGGAACTGTCGGATCCTGAGGCCTTCGCGCGTGCCCTTGCGGCAGCGGAGCGGCAGTAGAGCCCGTAATAGGTCTGCCAAGGCCGTGTGCCTATGATTAGCCTATGGTCGAGGCCGACAAGCTTATTTTCATGTTATTTAAAGCGTTACCTTTCGTAACTCCTGCCTCAAAGCGGCGGGCGTTTGTCGCGCCAGGGCGTCGCCCGCTCGTAGGCCGACCCTGCCGCCAGCACGGTCGCGTCGTCGAATGGCCGGCCGGCGAGCTGGAAGGCGAGCGCCGAGCCGTCGCGGGCGAAGCCGCAGCACACCGTGAGGGCGGGCTGGCCGGTGACGTTGAACGGGTTGGGCAGCGACGGCTTGCCGAGGAAGTGGAAGATCGGCGGGTTCTCGAACCGGTCGGGCGGCCCCCAATGGTTGGCCGTCATCAGCAGGTCGAAGCCGTGCATGGCCGCGTCCGTGTCGACCTGCAGCTTGCGGCGGAAGCGGGTGGCGTTGACGTACTGCTCGGCGGTGAGGAAGGCGCCGAGCTGCATGCGACGGCGTGTCGTGTAGCCGAACTTCTCCGGGTGCTTGTCGACCTCGCTGCGGTAGATCGTGTGGCACTCGGTCGAGATGATGACGCGGCCGCAGGCCTGGTAGTCGTTGATGTCGGGCAAAGTCACTTCCTCGACCGTGCAACCGAGGTCGCGCAGCACCTTCGCCGCCTCGTCGATGCCCTTCACCATGTCGTCGGTGGCGCCATCGGCATGGGCGTACCAGTGTTTTACGAGACCGATGCGCAGGCCGGCGATGGATTGGCGCGCGGCCTTGGCGTAGGCGACGGGCGGCACCGAGGCCGAGGCGGGGTCGAGCGGGTCGTGGCCGGCCAGAACGTCCATCATCAGGGCGCAGTCTTCGGCGGTCCAGGCCAGTGGACCGGTGGTGTCGAAGCTCGGCGCCAACGGGAAGACGCCGCGGCGGCTCAGCAATCCATAGGTCGGCTTGTGGCCGGAGATGGCGCACCAGCCGGCGGGGTTGCGGATCGAGCCGCTGGTGTCGCTGCCCATGGCGCCGGCGCAGAAGCCGGCCGCAACCGCCGTGCCCGAGCCGCTGGACGAACCGCCAGGCTGCAGCTCGAGATTCCAGGGATTGCGCGAGGGCGGGAACGGCTGGTCGGGCGTGGCCGAGCCGGTCGCGAACTCGTGGGTGGCGAACTTGCCCATGATCACCGCGCCGGCCGCGCGCAGGCGGGCGACGGTCTCGGCGTCGATCGTCGGCACATGATCGATGCGCAGGTTCGACTGGCAGGCGGTGCGCACGCCCGCCGTCTCGTAGATATCCTTGATGCCGATCGGGATGCCATGCAGGGCCCCGCGCCGGTGGCCGTGCGCGATCTCGCGGTCGGCCTGCGCCGCCGAGGCACGTGCCAGGTCGGCGGTCAGGGTGACGAAGGCGTTGAGCCTGGAATCGAGCCTGTCGATGCGGGCGAGGCAGGCGTCGGTGAGCGTCGAGGGCTTGAGCTCGCCGCGCGCGATCAGGGCGCTCGCCTGGGCGATGGTGAGGCTGGTGAGGTCGCTCATCGGGCGGCTCCCCCGAACGGCAGGAAGACATGGGCGGCCTCGGCCTCGCCGGCCCAATCCGTCGGGAAGCGTTCCATCAGCCGCAGCATGCCCAGGTATCCCTTGTGCAGCTCGACGATGTCTTCTTCGGTCAGGGTGAGGCCGGTGTGCGCGGCGCGGACACGGAACTCTTCCAGCGAAACGGTCTTGGTGGGGGCACTCACGCGGATCTCCTCGGTTTGGACAAAAACCTGGTGCAGTCTAGCGCGCGGCCGGTGGATTATGCCCGAACGATGTTCTGGAAATGTTGCGCCGGCCTCGTCATGCTGCCCTTCCCCGACACGGGGCCAGACTCGAGGAGACGATTCAGATGCGCGCTCTTTCGCACCTTATTTCGATTGCCATGCTCGGCCTGATGGCCGGCCTGCCGTCCGTCGCCAACGCCCAGGCATCCAAGACGCCGACGCCCACCACTGCGCCCACCACGAAGGTGGAGCCGATGGATATCAACTCGGCGACGAAGGAGCAGCTGATGACCCTCGAGGGCATCGGCGAGGCCCGCAGCGTCGCCATCATCAAGCACCGGCCCTACAAGGGGAAGAACGAGCTGGTCGACAAGAGCGTCCTTACCCAGGCGGTCTACGACAAGATCAAGGACCACATCATCGCCAAGCAGAAGTAAGGCGAAGGCCCGGCAGGGCCTCGACTCCCGAAGCGCGCTTGCCGCCGTGCTTGTGCTAAGGTGCCCCATGACCGATTCGCCCAAGCTCGTCGCCCTGCGCAAGGCCCTCGCCGTCGATTCAGAAGGCCTGGACACCGACGCCAAGAAGCAGATGGCAGACGATGCCATCGTGCAGATCCTCGACGCCCTGAAGCGCGGGGTGCTGCCGCTCGGCATGTGGGAGCAGCGGTGCCTCGCCGCCGCGATCATCAGCATCCGCGGCGGGAGGTACGACGAGGCCCGCTCCATGGCGCGTCGCGCGCTGTGGCCGGAGGAGAACCGCCGCATCTCGGCGATCGCCCGCTTCCCGCTCCGCCCCGGCATGCTGAGCGTCGACGAGCTGGGCCGCGAGCTCGAGGCCGCCCGCAACATGAAGCGCCGCGTGGCTCCGGGAAAGACGGCGTGAGGTGAGCGCGGATGCGACCGGCGGCGCGGCGGGGATCGCCGCCCGCTTCCCCATCGAGTCCCAGACCAGCGACAGCGACAAGGTCTTCCTGCTCGACATGCAGCGGCTGATCCGCGACGTCGCCTCGACCTACGACTATCTGGAGATCGGCTCGTTCCTCGGCGGCAGCCTCGCTCCGTTCCTCGTCGACCCGGCATGCCGCTCGATCCTGTCGATCGACGATCGGGCGCTGGTGCTGCCGGACGAACGCGGCGCGCTGTTCGACTATGCCGGCGTCACCACCCAGTCGATGCTCGACCGGCTGCATCTCGCTGGATTGGCGACGGACAAGATCGTCACGCACGACGGCTCGATCGACACGCTGCCCGCCGCGGACCGGCTCTACGATCTCGCCTTCATCGACGGCGAGCACACGGATCAAGCCTGCTTTCGCGACTTCCTGTGGACCCTGCCGCTGATGAAGCCTGACGCAGCGATCATGTTCCACGACAGCTCGCTCATCTACAAGGCGATCCGGCTCATCGTCCTGTACCTGCGCAAGGCCGGCCGGCCGTTCAGGCTGCTGAAGAAGAAGGACTCCGAAATGTCGGCGGTCTTCCTCGGAGGGATGGTGAGCCGCGACCTCAGTGGTTACTTCGAGGCGGGCGAGGGCGTCGCCGACTTCTATGCCGCCTCCGAGGCTCACGTGCTCGCGAGCAACATCCGCAACCGTGTCCGCGTCGGGCCGGGCGAGGACCGGCTCAGCGAGTTCACCATCGAGCCACCGCAACCGGTGAAAGCCTACTACTGATGTCATCCGCTTATCGGCGGCAGGGGCTGGTGATCGTGGCCACCCTGGCGACCGCCTATGTCGCCAGCCACTTCTTCCGCGCCGCCAATGTCACGATCGGCCTCGACCTGATGCGCGACCTCGCCATCGGGCCGGAGGCGCTGGGTGCGCTCACCGGCGCTTTCTTCTTCGGCTTCTCGGCGATGCAGATCCCCTGCGGCTTCCTGTTCGACCGCTACGGCCCGCGCCGCACCGTGTCCGGAATGCTGCTGCTGGCGGTGGTGGGGGCCGCGATCTTCACCCTGGCGCCGAGCTGGCCGATCCTGCTGACGGGGCGGGCGCTGATGGGGGCGGGGTTCGGCGTCATGCTGATCGGCAGCATGGTGGTGATCTCGCGCTGGTTCCCCTCCGACCGCTTCTCCACCCTGTCGGGGATCGTGCTGTCGATCGGCCTGATGGGCAATCTCCTGGCCACCACGCCGCTCGCCTGGGGCACCGAGCTGATCGGTTGGCGCGGCGTGTTCGGCATCGTCGTGGTGTTCGCAGCCCTTGCTGCCATCGCCGTCTGGCTGGTCGTGCGCGACGCGCCGCCCGGCCATCCGTTCCTCGTCCGCAAACCCGAAACGCCCGCCGAGCTGCTGCAAGGGCTGGGCGAGGTGCTGCGCAATCCCAGGCTGCCCTTCATCCTGGTGCTGAACTTCTGCAACTACGCCTGCTCCTTCACCGTGCAGGGACTGTGGGGCGGCCCCTTTCTGCGCGAGGTCCATGGCCTTACCCGGATCGAGGCGGGCAATGTGCTGCTGGGCGCGGTGGTGGCCTATCAGTGCGGCATGCTGACCTTCGGGCCGCTCGACCGGCTGCTCGACACGCGCAAGTGGATCGCCGTCACGGGAACCTCGGTGATCGCCACCATCCTCGCGACGCTGGCGCTATGGGGTCAGCCGCCGCTGGGACTGGCCATTGCCGCGATCGTCGCCATCGGCTTCTTCAGCGCCTCCAGCACCATGATCATGACCCATGGGCGGGCGATCTTCCCCGACCGTCTGATCGGTCGCGGCATGGCGACCATGAACACCAGCGTGATGCTGGGCGTCGCCTGCATGCAGAGCCTGTCGGGGCTGATCCTCGGCGCCTTCGTGCCGCTGGCCGACGGGACGCGATCGGAACTGGCCTATCGCACCCTGTTCGGCGTCATGAGCGTAGTGCTGCTGGTGGCGGTGACGATCTACAGCCGGTCGCGCGACGTGCGGCCGAGCGATGAGCTGCGCGAGCGGCAGGTGGCGCGCCTATGATCGCGGTTGCTAGACTGCCACCCTGTCGAGACAAAGTAGAGCCGGACGGAGGAATAGCCATGCAGCCAAGAATCATCCGCGCCGCGGCGCGCCCCACCGCCAAGGCAGGCGCCGACAATTTCGTCGGCACGGTCCTGCAGGATCCTGTCTATGCGCCCGAGCAGCCGTCGCGGCTGCGCGCCACGCGCGTGTCCTTCACGCCGGGCGCCCGCACCAACTGGCACCAGCATGCCGTCGGCCAGATTCTCTATGTCCTGTCCGGCGTCGGCCGCTACCAGCTCGAGGGCCAGCCGGTGCAGTCGATCGCGCCCGGCGACACCGTCGTCATCCCGCCCAACTCGCGGCACTGGCATGGCGCGGCGCCGGACACGATGATGGTCCATCTCGCCATGTCGGAGACCAACGAGAAGGGCGAAGCCACAAGCTGGTTCGAGCCGGTCGCCGACACCGACTATGCCAAGGCGCCCGCCAAGGCCGAATAGCATCACCACTTCCTCCCCTTCGCGGATTCCGCGAAGGGGAGGTGCCCTCGTCTTACGAGGGCGGAGGGGTCATGAGCGTCAAATGGCACCGCTGACCCCTCCGTCGGCGTAAGACGCTGACACCTCCCCCGATGACGGGGGGAAGGCTGATTCGGATCCGACCGGCTGGTCTGGTCCTTGCAAGGACGAATACCGGCGCACGTCGGGCCACAAGCACAGGAGACCACGAGACATGGAAATCGGTGTCTTCATACCCATCGGCCGCAACGGCTGGCTGGTCTCCACAACCTCGCCGCAATACAATCCGACCTTCGATCTGAACAAGCAGACCACGCTGGCGGCCGAGCGTTACGGCCTGGACTTCGTGCTGTCGATGATCAAGCTGCGTGGCTTCGGCGGCGCCAGCGGCTTCTGGGACCAGGCGCTCGACTCCTTCACCCTGATGGCGGGCCTCGCCGCCATCACCTCGCGTATCAAGCTCTATGCCACCGTGCCGACGCTGGCCGTGCCGCCGGCGATTGCGGCCCGCATGTGCGCGACCATCGATTCCATCTCCAACGGCCGGTTTGGCCTCAACGTCATCACCGGCTGGCAGCGGCCGGAATATTCCCAGATGGGCCTGTGGCCGGGGGACGAATACTTCGCGCAGCGCTACGACTATGCGGCCGAGTACGTGCAGATCATGCGCGAGCTCTGGGAGACCGGCGTCTCCAACTTCAAGGGCAAGTTCTTCACCATGGAGGACTGCAAGCTCAGCCCGCGGCCCCAGGCCGACATGAAGCTGATCTGCGCCGGCCAGAGCAACGCCGGCATGGAGTTCACCGCCAAGCATGCCGACTACAATTTCTGCTTCGGCATGGGCTACAACACGCCGACCGCCTGCGCGCCCACCGTCGCCCGCATGCAGGCGATGGCGGAGAAGACCGGCCGCGCGATCGGCAACTACGGGCTGTTCATGGTGATCACCGGCGAGACCGACGCCGAGGCGCGGGCCAAGTGGCATCTCTACCAGTCCGGCGCCGACCTGGAAGCCCTCAAATGGCTGACCCAGCAGAGCGCGGTCGACACCAAGTCAGGCGCCGACACCAACGTCCGTCACATGGCCGATGCGACCTCGGCGGTGAACCTGAACATTGGCCTGATCGTGGGCTCGCACGCCACCTGCGCCCGCCTGCTCGACGAGGTCGCGACCATTCCCGGCCTGGCCGGCGTGCTGCTCACCTTCGACGAGTTCGTGAGCGGCACCGAGATCTTCGGCTCGCGCATCCAGCCGTTGATGCAGAGCCGCAAGCACGTCGCTCCTGTCGCGCAGGCTGCCGAATGACCAAGCCCGTCAGCTACTTCCCGCCCGACGACCCCGCCGCGCGTTATCTGCCGGCCCGGCCCGAGCCGCTGCTTATCCGGCCCTCCGAGACGGCGCTGATCATCGTCGACATGCAGAACGCCTATGCCTCGCCCGGCGGCTATCTCGATCTCGCGGGCTTCGACATCACGGGCGCCGCGCCCGCGATCGAGCGCATCGCCGAGGCTGCCGCCGCGGCACGCGCCGCCGGCATGCAGGTGATCTTCTTCCAGAACGGCTGGGACGCCGACTATGTCGAGGCGGGTGGGCCGGGCTCGCCCAACTGGCACAAGTCCAACGCCATGAAGACCATGCGCCAGCGGCCCGAGCTGCAGGGCAAGCTGCTGGCCAAGGGCGGCTGGGACTACGAGCTCGTCGAGGCGCTGCCACCGCAGCCCGGCGACATCGTGGTGCAGAAGCCGCGCTACAGCGCCTTCTACAACACCAACCTCGACAGCATCCTGCGCGCCCGCGGCATCCGCTCGCTGGTCTTCACCGGCATCGCCACCAACGTCTGTGTCGAGTCGACGCTGCGCGACGGCTTCTTCCTCGAATATTTCGGTGTCGTGCTGCACGACGCCACGCACCAGGCGGGGCCGGACTTCGTGCAGAAGGCATCGCTCTACAACATCGAGAAGTTCTTCGGCTGGGTCTCGTCGGTCGAGGAGTTCCGCAGCGCCCTGCAGGTCAACACCAATCCCGTGCTCGAGATGGAAGGAAAATCCTGATGCCCATGAAACCCGTGATCCCCGTCGGCACCGGCAAGACGCTGGCGCCTTATTCTCCGGGCACCATCGCCGACGGCATCGTCTATGTCTCGGGCACGCTGGCGCTCGACAAGGACACCAACGTCGTCCATGTCGGCGACGCCGCCAAGCAGACCGAGTATGTGCTGGAGCAGATCAAGTCGGTGATCGAGACGGCCGGCGGCACCATGGCCGACGTTACCTTCAACCAGATCTTCCTCACCGACTGGGCGAACTACGCCGCCGTCAACAGCGTCTATGCGAAGTACTTCCCGGGCGACAAGCCGGCGCGCTACTGCATCCAGTGCGGCCTGGTGAAGAAGGACGCGCTGATCGAGATCGCCACCACCGCGCACGTCGGCAAGAAGTGACCTTCGACGTCCATGAGAGCGAACGGCCAGGTGCGGAGACCGTCCTGCTCTCGGCCGGGCTGGGTGGTGCTGCCGGCTACTGGACGCCGCAGCTCGCCGCGCTGAAGGCGCGCTACCGTGTCGTCGCTTATGACCAGGCGGGGACGGGCCGGCTGCGTTCGACCGAGCTGCCGATGGGCTACAGCATCGCGGACATGGCGGATCAGGTCGTGGACGTTCTCGATGCGACGAAGACCGAGTCCTGCCATTTCGTCGGTCATGCGCTGGGCGGGCTCGCCGGCGTCGACCTCGCATTGCGCCACCCTGGTCGCGTCCGTTCGCTCACCATCGTCAACGGCTGGGCCACGGCCGATGCGCACACGCGGCGCTGCTTCGAGATCCGAGTCGCCCTCCTGAAGGGCGCGGGGCCGGAAGCCTATGTCCGCGCCCAGCCGATCTTCCTCTATCCGGCGACATGGCTCGCGGCGAACGCTGCGCGCATGGTGGGCGAGGATGCCCACGCGCTGTCGG
>CANIRG010000278.1 GCA_947469635.1 Rhodospirillales bacterium
CACCATGAGAGCGACCGGATGAGCGTCAGCACCGCACGATTTTGGCGCACCGCCAATCACCCCATTCCACCACAAAACACCAGTCCGACAGGCTGCTAGGGGGAGAGGTTAGGTGAGGGGTGTCAGCGCCTTGGTCTATTCTGCACCGCGCGGCGCCCGCACTTCGGTCGCTTCGCTCCCTGCAGCGCTACACGCCGCCGGACGCTCCGCAGAGCGGAGCGCCTAAATGAATAGCTTTTCCGCCTTGCGGTCGGCGTAGAGGCTGGACACGAACTCGGCGTAGCCGTTGTAGAGCTGGGTCGGCACGCGCTGGTCGCTGCCCAGCGGCTTCTCGGTCGCCTGGCTCCAGCGGGCGTGCGGCACCTGCGGGTTCACGTTGGCCCAGAAGCCGTACTCGCTGGATTGCAGCTTCTCCCAGAACGACACCGGCCGCTTGGCCGAGAACTCGATGCTGACGATCGACTTCACGTTCTTGAAGCCATACTTCCACGGCGCCACCAGGCGCAACGGCGCGCCGTTCTGCTTGTGGATGGGCTTGCCGTAGAGACCTGTGGCGATGAAGGTGAGGTCGTGCATGGCCTCGTCCATCGCCAAGCCTTCGGTGTAGGGCCAGGGATACAGGAAGTCCTTCTGCCCCAGCATGACCGCAGGCTTGTGCAGCGTCTGCATGACGACGTACTTGGCGTCACCCGTGGGCTTGCAGAGCTCGACCAGCGACTTCATCGCGAAGCCCGACCACGGCACGATCATCGACCAAGTCTCGACGCAGCGATGGCGGTAGACGCGCTCCTCGAGCGGCATCTTGGCCAGAAGGTCGTCGATGGCGATCTCGAAGGGCTTTTCCACCAGGCCGCTCACCTTGATGGTCCAGGGCCGGACCTGCAGCTTCTGCGCATCGCGCGAGATGCTCTTGTCGGTGCCGAATTCGTAGAAATTGTTGTAGGTCGTGGCCAGCCGCTCGGTCGTGACGGGCGTGGGCGCGCCGTACTTGTCGTTCTTCCTGGCCGGATAGAGGCCGGCCGACGGGTCGGCGTCCTTGTTCTGAGCCGAGGCCATGCCCGGAACGGCCAGCGCCATCGCGCCCAGCCCCATGCCTCGCACCAGCTCGCGACGGTTCATCCAGAGACCCTCCGGGGTCGCCTGTCGCTCCGGAATCTCCCAGCCGCAATTGCGCTTGATCAGCATGTGAATACTCCTGTGACGCCGGGTCCCGAGATGCCGCTCTTACGATGGCAGCTTTGAGATGGATTGGCGGCAACGCCGGGGCAAATCAAGCCTGCTCACCGCCGCGTGACCCTGGGACCTTCGCCCATGGCATCGGCGACCAGGAACATCGGCCCGATGAAGGCCTGGAAGATGTTGTCGGCCAGCGCCGGCCGCCTGCCCTCGTAGTAGTGGCCGACGAACTGCAGGATCCAGCCGCCCACGAACAGCGCGCCGAAGGCTGTCCACACGGAGGACGGGGTGCCGAGCGCGCCGGCCAGTGCCTCCGCGGCGTACCAGGCCAGCGCCATGGCGACGGCCATGGCGAGGCCGACGCCGAGGTCGAGGGCCAGCCAGCCCAGCACGGCCACGATCGCCACGATCAGCGACACCGACACCTCGCGGCCGCCGATCTGGACGCGCCACAGCGTCAGGACCAGCAGCAGCGAGAAGACGATGATCGGGATGCCGACGAAGTGCGTCGCCCTGTTGCGCATGTCGCGGTGGACCGCGGCGTAGCGACCCAGCTGGCGGTTGAACAGATCGTTGGCCATCGACGGTCTCCCAGAGAGAGAGGAACGCCGGAGCCTAGGCTTTCGTTCCCGTGACTTCCATCAGCTTGGGCCACATCTCTTCCTTCCACCCGGCATTGCCGGTGGTGGTGAAGAGGATCCTGTCGCTCTGAGCCAGGATGAAGCGGGGGGTACGGTTGCCGCGCTGGGCCCCTTCCTCGCTCATCAGGAACTCGGTGAGCACCCATCGGGCGTCGGCGGGCCAGTGCTCCTCCTTGAGGATCAGCGGCGCGTCGGCGGGATGAACCACCCGGTAGTCGATCTTGGCAAAGGTGTCGGACTTCAGCAGCAGAGGCTCAGACTGGGCACGCCAGATCTTGCAGCCGCCTCAAAGCTCGTGGCCGACGAACACCAGCATCGGACGCCCAGACTGGGCCGTCGCGACGCGGGTCAGAGACGGTGCGGCTGCCATCGCCAGGCCGCCCACCATCAAAGACCGTCTGTTGAACATTTTGGACTCACTCCTCGTGGACCATTCCACCAAGTCAAGATGGAGCAACCGGCGCGCCGACGGTAGCCCGCCTCACCTCATTGTGACGCATAGCCCTGTCATGCTCCTCTCCCCCGCCAGGGAGACAGGCGGGGAGGGGAGCTACTCGTCATAGGGCTCGTTCTTGATCGTCCCCTCGATAATGTCTGCGACCCAAGGCCATTGCTTGCCATGCCGAAGGATTGCTTCACATTCCATGCCCGGCTCATGGAGGGTTACTTTTGCTCCGACTCTCAAGTGGGATTCAGGGACGTCCTCGTGGGGAATGACGATGGTTCTCGTATCCTCGCGCCAATTGCAGTCGACAGCGATTCTAATCATCACGCGCGATTCTCAGCGCGGCAGATGCCTTTTGCAACCCCCTCTCCCCGCCTCGCCCCCTGGCGGGGGAGAGGTGCATGAGAAAGCCCAGCGTCACGCCGCGGCGCGCTTCTTCGCTTCCTCGACGATGCGCTCGGCGGTGCGGCCGGCCAGCTCCTGGAGATGGTCGAATTCGGTGCGGAAGGTGCCGACGCCCTGCGTCACCGAGCGGATCTCGACGATCATGTCGGCGACCTCCGCCTCGGGCATCAGGGCAGAAACCTCGTCCCAGCCAGTCCAGCCGGCGCGCGCGTCGTAGCCCAGCAGCTGGCCGCGCCGTCCGCTGATCAGCCGTTGTATGCGCGGGGTCGAGTCGCTGGGCGCCGCCACCGTCACCTTGAGGATCGGCTCCAGCAGCACCGGCCGGCACTTGGGCATGGCCTCGCTCATGGCGATGCGCGCCGCCATCTTGAACGACATCTCGGAGCTGTCGACGGCATGGTACTGCCCGTCGACCAGCGCGACCTCGACGTCGACCACGGGCTGGCCGAGCGGGCCTTCCCGCAGATAGTCGCGCAAGCCTTCCTCGACGGCGGGGATGAAGTTGCGCGGCACCACGCCGCCCACGATCTTGTCGACGAAGCGGAATCCCGCGCCGCGCTGAAGCGGCCTGATCTCGATCCTGATGTCGGCGAACTGGCCGTGGCCGCCCGTTTGGCGCTTGTAGCGCGCATGCTGGGAAGCGCCGGCCTGGATGGTCTCGCGATAGGCGATGCGCGGCGCCACCGTGTCGATGGCGACGTTGTAGCGACCGCCTAGCTTCTCGACGGCGATCTTGAGATGCATCTCGCCCTGGCCCTTGAGCAGCAGCTCGTGGGTCTCGGCGCGGGGCTCGAAGGACAGCGAGGGGTCCTCCTCGACGACCTTGTGCAGCGCGCCCGAGAGCTTGACCTCGTCGTTGCGGTTGCGAGCCGCGAGCGCCAGCGCAAACACCGGCGGCTCGGCCTTGGGAAAATCCGCAACCGCAGCGATGCCCGACGCCGAGATCGACTGGCCCGCCGACAGCGCCTCGACCTTGGCCAGCGCCACGATCTCGCCCGCCTTGGCGTCGGCGATCTTGTCGAGCCGCTGGCCGAAGGGCCGCAACAGGCTGCCGATCCTATGCCCGCCCAGGCTCTGGCCTTCGCCCAGCGTCCCCGACCAGACGCGGCAGAGCGAGAGCTTGCCGGCATGGGCCTGGTGCAGGACCTTGAAGCATTCCGCGACCGCCACGCCGGTCGACGGCAGGCCGCGACGCTGGGCGGTCACCGCAGCGACGGGCGTGTCGTGGCGCAGCGCCTTCAGCAGCCGGCGCACGCCGTTCTCGCGATCGCCGGCGCCCAGCAGCACCGGCGCGATCAGGTCGTTGCCGAACTCGTCGTGCAGGTCGCGATAGATCAGCGACTTCTCCGGCGCCACGTCCTCGATCAGCTGCTCCAGCAGCGCGTCGTCGAACTCCGACAGCGTCTCCAGCATCTCGCGGCGCGCCTCGGCCTCGCGCGGCAGGATCTCGGCCGGCATCTCGATCAGGTCGGAGGCGCCGCTCGAGCGGTAGCGATAGGCGCGCTCGCTCACCAGGTCGACGTAGCCGATGGTCTCCTCGGCCCCGTCGGCGGTGCCGCGGCGGATCGGGACCTGGCGCAGCACCAGCTTGCGCGTCGACACGGTCTGCAGCGCGGCCAGCATGTCGCGCACGCGCACCTGCGCGGAATCGATCTTGTTGATGAAGAAGATGTGGGGGACGTGATGGTCCTCGATGTATTTCAGCAGCGGCGCCAGCGCCAGCACGCGCTCGGGCGAGGGCTCGCAGACCACGACCGCGGCGTCGCACACGGCGAGTGCGGCGAAGGTGTCGTGCTGGAACTCGATCGAGCCGGGCGCGTCGAGGAAGGTCCATTGGTCGCCGAGATAGTCGACCGAGGCAATGTTGAGCTCGGTGCCCATGCCGCGCTTGCGCGCCTCGGCTGCGCCGTCGCCGATCGAGGTGCCGGCGCGCGTCGAGCCGCGCCGGCCGATGGCGCCGGTGGCGTAGAGGATGCTTTCGAGCAGGCTGGTCTTGCCCGCGAGGTACGGCCCGCACAGCGCCACCACGCGATGCGCGCCGCTGCCTGGTCTGCCGCCGGTGATGGCTCCTGATTTGAGGTCGGTCACGACAACGTCCTCCTTCTTGCGCAGCAAGCCTGCGCCTGAGAAGCCCCGGACCAGGGTCGCACCCGAACTCTACGGCCGGAGCGAAACGCTTTGTCTGGGGAAATGCTTTCACTCGCGCCGGAGCGAGTCAATTCAACAATAATTTCAAGCCTCGGGAACTTTCTCATGTCTTCGGACCGCGCGCATGATCATGACGCGACACTCAATCATCCTGGTTCAGATGCTCGCGTTGCGTCGCGCCGCTGTACTCGCGGCGGAAGCGGCCGCGGCGTTGCAGCTCGGGCACGACGAGGTCGACGAACTCCTCGATGGCGCCGGGTGAATGGATGGGCGAGAGCATGAAGCCGTCGCCGCCGACGAAATCGACATAGGCTTCGAACTGGTCGGCGATGTCGGCGGGCGTGCCGACCATCTGCGGCAGGCCGACGCTCTGGCCATGGTTCTGCGCCACCTGCCGGAGGGTCAAGAGCTCGCCGGTCATTGTGCGATACCGCGTCTGCATCCGCTGCAGCTTGGGCTCGGTGCGGTGCGCCATGATCGTATCGAGCGGCAGCGTCGAAAGGTCGAAGTCGAGATGGCCGCTCAGGATCGCGAGCCCGCCCTCCAGCGGCACCAGCGCATTGTGCTCGGCCTGCCGGTCCTCGGCCTCGGCGCGCGAGGAGCCGACGATGGGCTGGACGCCGAACAGCAGCTTGCAGGCCTCGGGCCGGCGGCCGGCCTCGACGGCGGCGGCCTTGATGTCGTCGTGCAGCGCCTTGGCGCCAGCGAGGTTGGGCTGGATGGCGAAGACCGCATCGGCGTAGCGCGCGGCGAACTCGCGCCCCTTGCCCGAGGTGCCGGCCTGCAGGATGGCCGGCCCGTTCTGCGGCGAGCGCACGACATTGAGCGGCCCGCGCGACTTGAACCATCGGCCTTCGTGCTCGATGCGATGCACCTTGTCGGGATCGGCGAAGACTCCGGCGGCGCGGTCCATGACGACGGCGTCCTTCTCCCAGCTGTCCCAGAGCTTGCGGCAGACCTGGATGAACTCGTGGGCGCGATCGTAGCGGTCGTCGGTGGGACGATACTCCTCGCCGTAGTTGGCCGACTGGTTGTGGTTGAGCGAGGTCACGACATTCCACGCTGCCCGGCCGCGCGTGAGATGATCGAGCGTCGCCCACAGGCGCGCGGCATGGAACGGATGCTGATGGCTGACGGAGTAGGTGGCGCCGAGCCCGATGCGTGTCGTGACCGCGGCCATGAAGGAGAGCAGCGGGATCGGATCGTGCTCGGGGGCCTGCGTGGCGTTGCGCAGCGCCGGCGCCAGCGAGCCCGTGAAGGTGTCGGAGATGTAGTTGAGGTCGGCGAAGAACACCATGTCGAACAGCCCGCGCTCGCAGGTGCGCGCGATGTGCTGGTAGAGCTCGGGCCGTGCCCAGTCGTAGCCCGCTGCCCGGGTGCGCGGATGCCGCCACATCGCGACGCTGTGGTAGGTCGGGCTGTGACACAGGAACTGCGCCAGATGCATCATCGGCTTGCGCATACCGGCCTCCGACTGGTTACGAAAGGTAACGCTTTAAATAACGTGGGGAAAAGCAATCGCTGTGATTGGAAGACGTGGAAGTCGCGAACGCAATCATGCGCCCATCATAAGCGCATCCCGCCGCCAGACCCATTACGGTCGCCTCTGTAGCGCCGCCGGCGGAGGGCTCGATGTCGGCGAGCAGGACGACATCTTGCTGCGCGGCATATATCTCGGCATAGAGGCCGGTGAAATTCGACGAAAGATGCAAGACGTCATCGAGTTCACGGAGCTGGTTGACCACCTTCTCATGCCCGTTCAAACCTGCTCGATCGGCATGCTGAGCCGCCCGACGTTCGCGACCTCGACGGCGTTCACGCCCGATATCCTTCTCGACGAGGTCATCTCCCGCTACATGTCGTCCGCCAAGTCGCATCGATGATGCCTTGGCCGGCTCGCGCCGTGAACGGATTGGCCGTCCTTCTTCTCGTCGTCCTGGCGGCCCTGTTCGCGGCGATGACCATAAGCACGCCAGTGCTCCATCTGCTTCTCACGACCAGCAGCGACCATCTGCTGCCTGCTGAGCTGGCCGACAACCTGCTCAGGCGTCCCGGCAGCGTGATGTCCTTTGAGCTGCCGCGCATACCGAGCCTCGTTCCCGATATCCTGACCTATCTTCTCCTGTCCATCGTCCTGCCGACCTGGCCGTCGGTGGTGCTTGCATACGCCACGGTGTCCTTCGCCGGCTTCGTCGTCGTTGCCGGAGCAATGGTGTCGAGAATCGCCGAGCGGAGCCTCGCGACCGGGATCGGCGCCTTCCTCTGCGTATCCGCTTTTGCAATTTCGATCGGCCTGGCCATCGGAGGCACGCACAGCGGATTTGTCTACATCTTCGCGCCTGTCATCCACTCCGGCTCCTTTGTGATTTCCCTTGTCGGGCTCTTGCTGGCGCGGCGCTCGATGCTGCAGCCGTCGATGCCGGTGCGGGCAGGCTTGCTGGCCATCGCCGCGCTGGGCACGGTCTCCAACCTTGCATTCCTCGGGTCATTCCTCTTCCCATTGCTCGGGACGGGCGTAGCGAGAGGCGTTCTGAAGGACAGGACGGGAGAGGAAGCGAAGACGTTGATCTGGGCGGTGGCGGGTTGCCTGGCGGGGATTGCCCTGGATCGATGCCTGTTTCCCGACCTGCTGTCGCGACAAGCTACCCCGCACGTGGATCTCGCAACGCAGCTCGGGCTGATTCCCGACATGGCGCGCGACATCAGCGTTCAATTGGCGGCGTGCTTCGCCATTCTCGTCGTATGTCTGCCCGCGACCTGGAGAGCGATGGGAGAAGAGCAGATCCGTTGGTGGTGCATCGCCTCGATAACCACCCTGGGATTTCTTGGGCTCCTCCTGCTCCTCTACACCCACCCGGTTGGAGCGCGATACGCTCAGCCAATCTGGTGGTGGGCAGCGATCTTCGCTGCCGCGACCGTTCTTCGCCTGCCGTCGAAGCTTCCCGCCTATGGCTTCGCGACCATCGGCGTTGCCGGATTCTGCATGGTAGCGTCGCGGAGCGAGACTTTATCCGATCCTTTGCGAATTCTGCGTGTAAGCAACCCCGTCACCGCCTGCCTGCTGCCGTATCGGCAAAAAGGGATGATACACGCAGGCTTGGGTGGGTTCTGGACGGCGCGGCCGACCATGGCAGCCAGCAACTGGTCGCTGCAGATCGAGAGCATCACCCCCAATGGATACCTCTATCTGTGGGGCAACAACCGGGTCAACTATCTGCAGGACAAGCAAAACGCCCGGGTCGCTCCTCTCTTCGATTTTGTCATCATGAGTGGGCTCGATCCGGCAGCGATCAAAGCCAGATTCGGATCGCCCGAAACCGTCATCGAGTGCCCCACGACGGATGTCTGGGTCTTTCCCGGCCCCGAGGGCATTGGAACGAAAATCGGCGGCATCGATGCCGGGTCGCATTGCTTTCTACCGAGCGACTTCAGGATCCGTTCAGGCAACCTGTCGCCTGCGGGAGTTGAAATTCCCCCGTCGTCCGGGCCTCCCGAGATCGCCACATGGGGACCGTATGTCCGGTTGAGGCGCGGCCATTGGCGGTTCGAGCTCAGGTATAGCCTGAGCGGCGTTTCCGCGAGCGCCGACGCATGGGATATCGTGACCGATACGGGTTCGCTGACCTTGGCGCGCGGGCGCCTCGAGCGGACGGGCTCCGCCCCCGGTGTCGTGGCCCTGCCGCTTGACCTTGCCAAGGATGCGACGTCCCTGGAATTTCGGACATTCCTCCAGCCGGGCGACCATTTGCGGATCGAGAGTATGCAGGCGACGCGGGCGGGCAGCCCGCCAATCCCGTGCCCTCGATGATGCTCCTGATCTTGCTCGAGTGGGCTCCGGCTGCCGTGACCTGACGCTCTCACGGACGGCCGTACGGAGCAGGCATGCGCGCGCCAACGGCGGCCCGAAGGGCATCGATGCCGAGATCCAACCGGCAACCTCGCTGGAGCGACTTCGCGGCGGCGGAAGCCGATCTCAAATCTGCGCATGCCTTCATGGTGCGCGGCGACAATCAAGGTGAGAACCCAGCGTCAATCAGGATGAGAAAGCGCTGGCGGGGGCCGGTCGAAGGGAGGGCGTAGCCC
>CANIRG010000279.1 GCA_947469635.1 Rhodospirillales bacterium
GGTGGCAGAAGCTGACAGGGTGCTCGTCGTCCCGGTCCGTCGCCAACCACGACAGGCCGAGGCTGACAGCTGCCTATCCCATAAGCCTCGGTTCCTAACGAGGTAACTCCCCTGTAGCGCAAAGATTCACACGCTCTCAGGGTGAGGTGGCGGTTGTCGCTGAGCGCAGCCTCGCCACGTAGCCGCGATAGGTGGAGCGACCGAGCTCGGGGTGGGTCTGGATGCGGTGGGCAAGCGAATCGATGGTCCAGTCGGCCACGACCTCGTAGCCCAGCGTCGCCAGCGCGTCAGGCACCTCGCGGACGTTGCGGATATGATACGGCACCTCGGCGACGCCGAAATTCTCCAGCGTCACCACCGTCGGCCCGTCGCGCGTCACCACCTTGTTGAGCACGATATGACGTGGCAACGCTGTCATGCGGCGCACCAGAGCCACGAGCGGCTCGGCGAGATAGGGCATGAGGCCCGAGGCCAGAAGGATGTCGGCGGCAGGCGCGTCCTCGATGCGATCGACGAAGGAGAGCGTGCGGTCCTCGGGCCGCCGCTCGGCCCGCCCCGCCGCGACCAGCGCCGGCAGGTCGTAGACGATCCAGTCGAAGCGACCGAGATCGAGATAGGGGGCGAAGGCGCGGTACTTCACGCCGATATGGCCGCCGGCATCGACCAGCCGCGTGGTCTCCGTCGCCGCCAGCCGCTGCAGCCAGTAGAGGACCGGATAGTCCCAGAAGGCCAGCTGCTGCATGAACTCGCGCGACACCGGCGCCACGCGCTCGTGATCATAGCCGGCGAGTCGCGTCGGCCGCACCGCCGCCATCGCCTCGTCGTAGGAGGCGAAGGCGCCGCGAAACCGGACCTCCGTCCCGCGCAGCACGCGATAACGGCCGAGCGCCCTGAAGGCCGCGTGTTCGAGGAATGTCCGCACGCCCCGACCATAGCATGCCCCTGCGACAGTGGGACTCGGGGACGCGGGCCTTCGCTTGCCCGTACTGTGGGCGGGACCTGTGCTTTCGGGGTCCCGCGTCCCACAAGGAGCCGTCGAGATGACCATCAGGAAGCGCGCGACCGCGGAAGAGATCCAGGCCGACCTCAAGGCGCGCATCGACGGACATATCGCGCGCGATGCCAGGTTCACGGGCTGCGAGGCGCCCCTCCCGCGACCGACGCGGACGATCCGCGACGACGGCTCGAACTGGACGGTCGACGGTTTCCCGGTATTGGCGGACGGCTGCTTCGGAACCCTGGTCCGCCTCGTCGACGAGGCGCGGCAGGAGTACGAGCTGGTGTCCTGAGGAGGACGGCAAGGAACCTGACCGAATGGAGATCGACCACCTCAAGCGGGGCCGGAAGGCTTCGAGTCGATGAGAGCGTCGAGTCGGCAGTCGATGCCGGCGTCACCGGTATCGAGAAGATCGCGTCCGGCCAGACGCCGCCTTCGGCCGAAATGGGCGCCCTGCATCCCCTGCGGCAGCGGTCCTCGCCGGGGCCGAGCGGAAGTAGCCGAATATCCATGTCTGCTTCCCAACAAACTGTGGCCGATGCGATTTGCCTCGCCTAGATTCGTCCTGTTTTCGATTCTCGGGGGAGAAGCAGGGTGAAGAAAATCGGACTGGCCGCCGTGGCGGCATTTTTCGGGTTGCTCGCGTCGTCGGCGGCCTTTGCGGAGACCAGGACGATCGCGACCGCGGGCTTCTGGAAGGCCTTCGGCGGCACGACGGAAAAAGGCGTGGTGCTCTGCGGCATCTCGACGTCGGGCAAGGGCCTCTTCTTCTCGCTCAAGGTCTACAAGGGCGACGAGGACATGACGGTGCAGCTCGGCTCGAGCAACTGGACGGTCAAGGACGGCGCCAAGCAGAAGCTGGCGATGCGCTTCGACCGCGAGTCGCCCTGGAATGCGACAGCGACGGGCTTCCATTTCAGCGACGGCGATGCCGGGCTGGAATTCGTCGTCAAGCTCAAGAACCTCGAAACCTTCATCACCGAGTTCGCCAAGAGCCAGAAGCTCCGCATCGTCTTCGAGGGCAGCAACGCCGATTCCTGGAACGCCGACCTCACCGGCACGGCGGCCGTGACGTCCGCCTTCGGCGACTGCATCTCGAAGCGGCTATAGCTGTCCGCGGGGCGGAGCATCCGCCGCCCCCGGGAGGATGAGCATGGAATTCGACGTCATGACGCGCGCGACCACGTGGGACAACGTGGCCGACCTCGCCCGCCGCGTGGAAGCCTCGGGCTTCTCCGGCATGCTGTTCACCGAAGGCCACCAGGTGCCGTGGATGAACATCGCGGCGGCGTCGCTGGCGGCACCGTCGCTGCATTTCTCCACCGGCATCGCCATCGCCTTTGCGCGCAGCCCCATGGTCTCGGCCGAGATCGCCTGGGAGCTGGCGCAGAACACCAAGGGCAAGTTCCGCCTCGGCCTCGGCAGCCAGGTGAAGGCCCATATCGAGCGCCGCTACGCCGGCACCTTCGACAAGCCCGCGCCGCAGATGAAGGACTATGTGCTGGCGGTGAAGGCCTGCCTGAAGGCGTTCCGCCGCGAGGCGCCGCTGCAGCACGACGGCCGCTACTACAAGATGAACCTGCTGCCCGAGCAGTGGACGCCGCCGCGCCACGAGCACGAGGACGTCAAGGTCGACATCTCCGCCGTTGGCTCCATCATGGTCCGGGTCGCGGGCGAGGTCGCCGACGGCGTGCATGTGCATCCGATGCATTCCATGCACTACATCAACAATCGCCTGCTGCCGGGACTGGCCGAGGGTGCCAAGCGCGCCGGCCGCGATCCCGCATCGATCGACAAGATCATCCCGGTGATCGTGGCCGCCGGCGACACGCCGGAGGAACGCGCCGGCCCGATCGGCGAGGCCAAGACCACCATCGGCTTCTACGGCGCCACGCCCAACTACGCCTTCCAGTTCGACGACCTCGGCCACACCGGCATGCGCGACAAGCTCCGCGACGCGCTCAGGGCCAACGACAATGCGCGCGCCCAGGCGCTGATCACCGACGAGATCCTCGACCAGTTCGCCGTGGTCGCCAGATGGGACGACGTCGCCGACCGCATGATCCAGCGCTACAAGGGAATCGCCGCGCGGCTGGTGATCTACCTCGCCTCGCACTGGCGCGAGATCGACGGCAAGACGCTGGACCGCTGGGGCGAGGTGGCGCGCGCCGTGCGCAAGGCGGGGTGACCCGCTGAACGTTCGCGGGCGCACAAAAATGTGCCAATTGCGCACAGCGCGTGCAAACCGCATCCCTCTCCGCTTGCGTCATCGGTAATAACGCGACGCATGAGCAACCAAACACCGGCAGCGGCGTTCATGGCCGCCCTCCTCACCTTCACCTTTGCCCTCGTCGGGGCCTCGCCGGCGGGCGCGGGACCGACGAACGGCTTCCTCCAGGCGGCGGCGTCGATTCAGTGGCTGCTGGGCGACGACGAGGATGCCGCGCGCGCGTGGGATTTCCTGCCCGTCACCCGGCAGTTCAGCGCCAGCGGCAGCGTGACGGAGTCGCTCGCCGCCTCGATGTCAGCGGAGGGCATCCCGCCCGACGCGATGACCGAGGCCGCGGAGGCGCTCGGCACGGCCATCGACCTGGAGCGTCATCTTCGGGACGGAGACCGTTTCCATGTGCGCTGGGAACAGATCTTCACGGCGGCGGGTCGGCCGATCGGCGCGGCCCGCGTGCTGTGGGCCGAGATGCTGACGGAGGCCAGGGGCGCGCTTTCCGTCCACCGCTTCCGCGATCGCGACGGCGCCGAGCAGCTGTGGCGCGCCGATGGCCGGGTGGCGACGCCGCCCAGGATGCGCCTGCCGCTCGAGGAACTGACCGTCTCCTCCGACTTCGGCCTGCGCGAGAATCCGCTCACCTCGCCCCGCCGCGCCCTGGGGATGGGACCGCTGCCGAGTGCGCTCGCCCCGCCCTGGGCCGGCGCCAGGCATCGCGACGCGGCGATCAGGCTCACCCACCGAAATGTGGCGCGGGTCTACATGCACGAGGGCGTCGACCTGGCGGCGCGCATCGGCACACCGATCCATGCCGCCGCCGACGGGGTGGTGCGCGCCGTGGGGCCGAACGGCGGCTACGGCAACTATATCCGCATCGAGCATGACGAGCGGCTGGTCACGGCCTACGCCCATCTCTCGCGCTTCGCGCCGGGGCTGCGGCCGGGCAAGCGGGTGGTGCGCGGCGAGCTGATCGGGAGGGTCGGCAACACCGGCCGCTCGACGGGCCCGCATCTCCATTTCGAGGTGCTCAGCGACGGCAAGCCGACCAACCCCCTCGCCCTCCCCGACGTCGCGGGCCGTCGGCTGACCGGCGACGACGTCGGGCGGTTCACCCGGGTGATGCAGGCCCAGCAGGCCGAACGCGACCGCGAGGCCGCGCCGTCGATGTGAGGGTGAGGTGCTCGGCCGCGGCGATGCATTAGCCACCCGGCAAACGCTCTTGTACATATTCTCGGAAAATTTGTACAATTGAGGCTGATCCTAGGGTGCCTGATGAAAACCTACCCCCTGAATGAAGCCCGTGCCGAGTTTTCTAAACTCTTCGACCGAGCGCTGGCGGGAGAGCCCCAGCGTGTGACCCGCCACGGCAAGGAAGCGGTGATGATCGTCGCCGAGGACGAGTGGCGAAGCCGCGCCCGCTCTGCGCCAAGCCTCGGAGCCCTGCTGGCGCGGCACGCACGCGCTGGAACGATGAGCGCGCCGATCACCGACCGCCCTTGGAAGGACCGGCCTCTCGGCTCCGACTTCGAGTAAGGCATGTACCTGCTCGACACCAACATCGTGTCGATGCTCGACCCACGCCGGCACGCACTTGCACCAGCTCTGATCGATTGGCTGGAGCGCAACGGTGCAAGCCTGTTCCTCTCGGTCGTGACGATCACCGAGATGGATGCCGGCATCCTCAAGCTCCGACGCGACGGGAAGATCGCGCGCGCTGACGAGCTGTCAGGCCTGGTCCAGGCCATACTGGCGGACTTTGACGACCGCGTGCTGCCAGTCGATACCGAGACGGCGCACCATGTTGCAAGGCTCGGCGAGCAGTCCTACCGCCAGCCGATCGGGCTGGCCGACCTCATCATCGCGGCGACGGCCGTTCGTCATGGTCTCATCCTGCTGACGCGCAACATGGGCGAACTCGGGCGGCTGGGCATCGCGGCGCGCGATCCGTTCGTCGAGCTGCCCGCCGATCCTTGAGAAGCGCATCACGCGTCAGCCGCGCCTCCAGTAACGACCGTATTCGTCGATCCATCCCACCCGCGCTTATGGTGACGGGCATGACGAAACCCCATCGCAAGCGCTGCGGCTGGAACTGGACGGCCGAGCAACGCCTCGCCCATTCCAGCAAGCAGGACCCGATCACCGGCTGCCTGATCTGGCAGGGCCGCCTCATGCCCAACGGCTACGCGATGATCCGCGTCAGCCAGAAGACCCACCTCGCGCACCGCTTCGCCTGGATGACGGCGCATGGGCCGATCCCGCCGGGCATGAACGTCTGCCATCGCTGCGACCAGAGGAACTGCGTGAACCCCGACCACCTCTTCCTCGGCACGCACGCCGAGAACATGGCCGACCTCAAGGCCAAGCGGCGGCGGCGCAGCGAGGCGCTGGCGCCGGCGGCCCCGCAGCGCAACCCCGACGCCGCGCCCATCCGCATCCTCTATCGCGGGATGGAGCTGGTGGGCGAGGTCGTGGTCATGCCGGTCGATCCCTACGCAAGAGGCTCGACGACACGCCGGCCCGCGCACGACTGGGGCGGCCGGCCGCTCACGCATCCGGCGCGGAGCGGCAGGAAGAAGGGAACAGGTGCTCCATGACCGACGGCAGGATCGAAAGGCTCTTCCAAGCCTTCGAGGACAGCGTCGACATGGACGATACCCACTGGTACCTCGAACGAGGGCGGGCCTATGCGGGTCTCTCGATCGATGCCCTCGAAGGTGCCTGGGTCGACGCCTTCAAGGCATTCCTTGGTCGCGGCGACCACGGTCGCGAGATCGAGTATTTCGACCTGTCCGCTGAATTTCGGCTGCGAGGCCTTTCCCTCCCCGAGCATCTGATCGCATCGGAGGTCGAACGGGTCACGAAGCGTGTGCGGGAAGGCTCCCCCTCCCGCTCGGACGAAGAGCTTCGAGAGCACATCAGACACTTCTTCAGCGATTGGGGAGCGCCAAAAAACTAACGCGCTGCTTCCGCCGGCGCGCTCCATGCAAGGCCCGGGAAGCGCGCGTAGTCCCTGTCGAGCGTGATCCATTCGCAGCCGGCTTCGATGGCCAGCGCCGCAAACCAAGCGTCGCTCACCCGAGGGCCGCGCGTCTCCGTCTCGATGCACAGCTGCCGCAGGATCTGCCAGTGCCGCTCGCCGGGCTCGACGATCTGGCAATGCGGCTGTCCGAGGAGGTCGTCACAGTAGCCGAACGCCTCGTTGAGCGTGCAGGGCTGCCGGAATACACGTCCATTGGTCGTGATACGCGCGACGGCAGCCAACACCAGCGGCGACAGGCCGAAGCTGGCGTCGCCCGCGATCACTCCTTCAAGCCATCGGCGGCACTGCTCGTGCTGCGGCATGTCGGCTCGCAGCGCGTATATTAGGACGTTCACGTCCGGCAGGATCACTTCGCCTACCTCAGCCGCCGAACGTCGTCCAGATCCTCCAGCTCCTGCAGCCCCGCGCTGTCGGTGAGATCAATGCCCGGCAGGGTCCCGCCCCTCGCCTTGCTCACCCGCGGCATGACCCGCTTCGGCCGACCGGCATCGCGCCGCTCGGCCGTCACGAGGCGCAGCCCATCGGCGATCAGCGCTGTCAGCGTACGCCCTTCAGCGGCCGCTTTGCGCTTGGCGCGCCGGAGGAGATCGAGTGGGAGCCGGACGGTGGTTCGTTCGGTCATATGTCTAGACATATTGTCTCTGACATATGCGTGTCAACATGCGACACTTGCGATCGAAGCTTGCGTTTGGTCGAGTGCTACCTGTCACGTGCGCATCTCAAGACCAAGCAGCGAAGCGCTGGCGCCGACAACTGCGAAGCACAATCCCGGCGTCGCGTCATCCGCAACCGCTATCACGAAATGGCGGACCTGATGGCGAGGTTATGGTGGTGCCAATCGATCTATATGCCGGAGGCTCGATGACACCGCCCGGCCCCCGACCGGCGTGGCAGGCCGTCCATACATCCGGCGCGGCGCAGCAAAGATCGGATAAAATAAAGAGCCCATTACGTTGAAAAGTATGCGCCGTCGTATGACATGGCTCCAGCCTACTTTGATACTAGAGCGAGACGACACATTTGAAGACGAAGACCATCAAGCCAATTTCGGCTTTGACAGGTCAAAGCTCACCAATCATTTTCTGTATTCTATCTTCACCTGTATCACCTTCGACCCAATTCCAACCGGTGTACATTTCCCAAATGAAGCGACATAATGGTTTAGATTCGTCGTATCCTGGCCCGCTTTCTTGGAGTTGCATTAACACTAGTTCGACTCGCTTAAAGAAATCGAACGCTTCTTGATTCTGCATGCTGTAGTTATGTAGCAAAAACTCAATCTGCTTCGACAACATATGAAGGTTTAGGATTATTTTACGAAATTCAAATGTATTGCTGCTCATCTCATTTTCAAATGCATAGAAGCCCTCATCGGCTTCTCGACCGTGTTCGAAGGCATCTTTGAAACCAGCCGGCGACATTAACTTCTTAATCATCTCTCCGTTGGGTTCAAAGTCCTTTCGACCTCCCTTAATGCTGGCGTAGATCACAGCCCAAAGAATGTCCTCCTTGATATTTCGATACATTCTAAGGAGATTAGCTTTAATGATCGCTTTCTTTCGATCTTCCGGCAAGTATACAACCAGAAAGTAAAACAAAAACGACACGAGGCCGCCCGCAAATAAGTTAGTCGCAACCGCGAATGTGTCTGGCCACCACTTTGACGCTGGAACATTAGTGGCGAAATTAACACCAACTAGCGTCCAGAGCGCCAAGAGATTGACGAAGAACCAAAGGCGTACATCAGCAAGAATTTTCACCACAAGCCCGGATTTGGTTTTCTTATTACTGCTTGATGCTTTGGACAAGTTTGCCTCGCTTGGATCGAAGCGGCCAATTGTAATGCAGTTCCCAGGGAGCCGAGGCTAAACCGAAATTGCCCATGCACACCTTCAGATTTCATCCGGCAACATTGGATTCACACCAAAAAAAAACAAAGAACTTTACAATAGACCCAGCGGTACAAGGAGACGCCTCATTTAATATACCTTTCCGTAACCTCAACAGCCAGAGAATCAAAATCACGAAACAATGAAAACTGATCTATAACAAGCATGTGTTTCAACATCATCACACCATAAACAGCGGCAAGCGGATTAATAGGCACTTCCGCGACATATTCTGATCCTAATATCTTATCCAAAGCGCGCCGATCCCGCCCCCAAACAACAAACGTACCTTGTTGCGCCGCCATCCTGGGTGAGCGCCAGGGTGAGAATGCCGGAATGGGATCCTCAAATTGCCATTTTTTAGCGATAACGAATCTTCGAAAATAGTCATATTCTGGTTGCCGAGAAATATCCCAAATTCGATTGCGATCTGTGGATTTTGCAGATGCTTTAAATGGATTCAAAATCCACACTGAAGGTGTCGGCAACGTACCGAGTGCGTCTTTAAGGGCCTAGTGCGCAATAACCGATACGATATCAGATAATAACTGTTCGCGCGGAACGGATCGGAAGGATCGAGTAGTTCCAGTCGGGATGGAAGTCGTCATATCGGATGTTGAGAGCCTCGAACTGGGCTTTGGAGACCTTGCCACCCTTTGAATATAGGCTGGCGTCGATGGCGCAGGCGAGCGCGAGACCGGTGTCCGTGGTGGTTGCGGCGATGA
>CANIRG010000280.1 GCA_947469635.1 Rhodospirillales bacterium
CAGATGCCCGAGGCCAATGCCCACGACGATGCAGAGAGCGACCCATAGGGTCAGATAGCGTTCGAAAAGCGACATTCGGTGCTCGGCCTGGATGAGGATGAATTCAGGGGCGAGGTGCCCGGGCTAATTGCCGGCCACTCGCCTCGCCCGGCGGCGAACGACGGTCGCGGATTGCGGGTCGCACAGGGGCACGCGGCACGCCGAGGCTGCGCCGGCACAGCAGTTGTCGGTGAGGAACTCCATGAGCCCGTTCATGCCTTCGTAGTTGGCGGCATAGATCAGCGAGCGGCCGTCGCGCCGTACCTGCACGAGGCCGGCATGCTTGAGCTGCGCGAGATGAAACGACAGGGTCGGCGGGGCGATCTTCAGCCGTTCGGCAATCCGGCCGGCCGGCACACCCTCCGCCCCCGCCTGCACCAGCAGGCGGAAGACCTGGAGCCTGTGCTCCTGCGCGAGGGCGGAAAGAGCTGCTACGGCAGTCGTTGGATCCATGTTTTTATAGTTATTAAATTATCGAACATATGGCAAGTGTTCCTGCAAACTGCAGGTATCCTATTACCCCACCGAGGAGGAGCAGGAACGCGGGAAAGTGGCAAAGACGCCTTTCCAACCAACAGGTTACGTTTCCCATCTCGGCGGGAAACCTAGGGAACTATGGGAAGGGTCACGGTGAAGGTCGAGCCCTTGCCCGGCGTGCTCTGGATGTCGAGACGACCGCGATGGCGGTTCACCACATGCTTGACGATGGCGAGGCCCAAGCCGGTGCCGCCGAGCTGGCGCGAGCGGGCATTGTCCACGCGATAGAATCGCTCGGTCAGGCGCGGCAGGTGGGCGGCTGGAATGCCCTCGCTGTCGTCGCTGACCGCCACCGACACTCGGTTCGTGCCGACAGGTCGGGCCGTCACCTTCACCGCCGTGCCCGACCTCGCATATTTGAGCGCATTGTCGATCAGGTTCTGGAACACGACGGTGAGCTCGTCATAGTCGCCGAGCGCGCGCGGCAGGCCAGGCTCGACGGCGATCTCGACGGTGACGCCGCTTGACGAAGCCTTGAGCTGCAGCAGGTCCCGGACGCCCGCCAGCACGCGCGCGAGATCGATCGCGGTGTCGGGACGTGCATGCTCGTGCTGCTCGATGCGCGACAGCATCAGCAGATCGTCGACCAGGCGGCGCATGCGATCCGCCTGCTCCGCCATGATGCCGAGGAATCTTTCGCGCGCCGCGGCATCGTCGCGTGCCGGCCCGCGCAGGGTCTCGATGAAGCCCAGCAGGCCCGCGATCGGCGTCTTGAGCTCGTGGCTCGCGTTGGCGACGAAGTCGGCGCGCATGCGCTCCGCACGCCTGAGCGCCGTGGTGTCGTGCAGCACGATCAGGGCCAGCGAGCCATCCGCCGCCGCCCGCGGCAGCCGGCGCGCATGGGCGACGACCTCGACCTCCGGCACACCCGACAGCACGAGATCGACGGCGGTCTGGTCGGGATAGACGAAGTTGCCGTCGGCGCCGGTCTGGAGCAACGCATCGATCGCCGTCAGCAGCCCCGGCTGGCGCAGCGCCGCCGACAGGTCGCGCTCGGCGCCGATGCTGCCCAGCAGGGCGCGGGCCGCGCGGTTGGTTCGCACGATGCGACGCTGGCGGTCGATGCCGATCAGGGGATCGGGCAGGCCGTCGACGATGGCCTGCGCCGACTGAGCGAGATTGTCGATCGAGGCGCGTTGGCGGCGCCAGCCGGCGGCCAGCGTCGCCGCGGCCGAGGCCAGCTCCTCCGTGGCCGGCGCGAAGGGCAGGCGCGGCGTGGCCGGCTCCTGCTCCCCCGACAGCTCGCTCACGAAACGGGCGAAGCGCGCCAGGGAACCCAGATAGCGCTGCACCAGGATCGCCGTGGCGAGCGCGATGCCGCCCATCGCAAGCAGCGCCGCCCGTCCCGACAGCTCACCCAGCCAATAGAGGATGCCGAGCGCGGTGAAGGAGGGCGCCAGCACCGCGAGATTGGCGGCGAGGGTGCGGCCGGGCGACGTCAGGTCACTCGCTCGGTGGTCGCGGCAGGAACAGGCGGATCGCCAGCAGGCCGCAGGCGAAGCCGCCGATATGCGCCACCCAGGCAACGGGCTCGCCACTGGCGCCGGGCGTGCCGCCGAAGACGCCGAAGAAGATGTTGAGCGCGATCCAGATGCCGGCGACCGGGAAGATCGACGTCAGGCTGCCGATATAGCGCATCAGCATGAGCACCGCGCCGAACACGCCACTCACCGCGCCCGAGGCGCCGACGACGGCGTCAGGGGAATCGGAGAACACCGCGACATGGATCGCCCCCGCCACGATGCCGCAGGCGAGATAGAACAGCACGAAGCGCCGCGCGCCCAGCAGCCGCTCCACCGGCGCCCCGAAGGCGGCCAGGCTCAGCATGTTGACGCCGATATGGACCCAGCCGATGTGCAGGAACTGGTAGGTGATCGGCGCCGCCACCATCGACAGGACGCTGCCCTGATCGCCGGTGTAGACCGCCGGTACCAGGCCGAATTCCGCGATGAGCTGGTTGTCGACCGATTCGCTGAGCAGCAGGCGGACGAGATGGATCGCCAAGTTGATGGCGATCAGCCACATGATGGCCGGCGGCAGGTTGATCGCCCGCTCGCCCGCCCCGCGCTCGGGTCTCCCGCGCTTGATTTCGTCGAAGGGCATCGCGAGCTCCGCTAGGGGAATGAGCGCTGTCGCACCCTGACCAGAGCGTACAGGACGAGGCTGAAGCAGACCAAGTGAAAGAGGTTGAAGGGTCCCATGACCGTGGCATAGGGCTTGATGAACTCCCAGGCAAAACGCTGCAGCCCGTACCACCCCACTGTCAGATAGAAGCCGCTGCGCAGCCAGAAGAGATCCTGCCGCGCCATGCGCCACAGCAGCAGGGCGAGCATCGCGGCCATCGCCAGCGATTCGTAGAGCTGGACCGGATGGCGTCGGACGCCGTCGCCGAAATCGACGCCCCACGGCAGCCGCGTCGGCGTGCCGTAGGTGTAGTCGTCGAGGCCCGCAAGGAAGCAGCCGATCCGGCCGACCACGATCAGCACGGCAAAGGGCGCGGCGAAGACGATGCCGGTGGGCGCCGAGATGCCGAGCGGCCGTCTGAAGATCTCGACCGCGACGATGGCGCCGGCGATGCCGCCGGCCATGGAGACATCGGGCTCGGCCATGCCGTTCAGCCTGGCCTGGAGCGTTCCCAGGAGCATGCCGCCGGCCGCCGCGCCGGCGCCCACGGTCAGGATGTACAGGCCGGGACGGGCGACGCGATAGGCCGGCATGGCTTCCGCCGGCAGGTAGCGGCCGGTCGTCAGCATGAAGACGCCCGCCGCCGCCAACCAGGCCGCGGCGTCGAGGATGCTATGGACGTAGGGCAGCCCGAAGGTCAGGTCTCACCTCAGATCTTGGGTCCGCCCTGGCCCCAGGCGCGCAAGCGCAGGCGCAGCGCATTGAGCTTGATGAAGCCCTCGGCGTCGCGCTGATTGTAGGCGCCCTGGTCTTCCTCGAAAGTGACGTGCTGCATGGAATAGAGCGACTTCGGCGACTTGCGGCCGACCACCGTGGTGTTGCCCTTGTAGAGCTTGAGCCGCACCGTACCGGTCACGTTCTCCTGGCTCTTGTCGATCAGCGCCTGCAGCATCTCGCGCTCGGGCGAGTACCAGAAGCCGAAGTAGACCAGCTCGGCGTATTTCGGCATCAGCTCGTCCTTGAGATGCCCCGCACCGCGGTCGAGCGTGATCGATTCGATGCCGCGATGGGCGACATGCAGGATGGTGCCGCCCGGCGTCTCGTAGATGCCACGGCTCTTCATGCCGACGAAGCGGTTCTCGACGAGATCGAGCCGGCCGATGCCGTTGGCCTTGCCCAGCTCGTTCAATTTCGTGAGCAGCGTCGCCGGCGACATCGCGACACCGTCGACGGCGACGGCGTCGCCCTTCTCGAAATCGACGGTGATGTAGGTCGCCTTGTCGGGCGCGACCTCGGGAGAGATGGTGCGCTGGTAGACGCTCTCGTCGGCCTCCTCCCAGGGATCCTCCAGGATCTTGCCCTCGCTCGAGGAGTGCAGGAGGTTGGCATCGACGGAGAACGGGGCTTCGCCGCGCTTGTCCTTGGCGATGGGAATCTGGTGCTTCTCGGCGAATTCCAGCAGCGTGGTGCGCGAGGTCAGCTCCCATTCACGCCACGGCGCGATCACCTTGATGTCGGGCTTCAGCGCATAGTAGGTGAGCTCGAAGCGCACCTGGTCGTTGCCCTTGCCCGTGGCGCCATGACACACCGCATCGGCGCCGAGCTCGCGGGCGATCTCGATCTGGCGCTTGGCGATCAGCGGCCGGGCGATCGAGGTGCCGAGCAGGTACTGACCCTCGTAGAGCGCGTTGGCGCGGAACATCGGGAAGACGAAGTCCTTCACGAATTCCTCGCGGACATCGTCCATGAAGATGTTCTCGGGCTTGATGCCCAGCAGCAGCGCCTTCTCGCGCGCCGGCGACAGCTCCTCGCCCTGGCCGAGGTCGGCGGTGAAGGTCACCACCTCGCAACCATAGGCCGTCTGCAGCCATTTCAGGATGACTGACGTGTCGAGGCCGCCGGAATAGGCCAGCACGACTTTCTTGATATCGCCCTTCTTGTAGGGGCCGGTATAAGTAACGCTCATGGCTGCCTCGGTTCGGAAAAAGCGCGCGACTATAGCGGCCGACCTCTTTCGGGCAAGGGTACACTAAAGGCCACCGGAATCATGGTTTCCTCTCTCGATCGTCTCTCCTATACCGCCCGCCAGGCCGCCCGTGTCGCCTGGTATGCCGGCCACTATGCGGCGGGACGGCGCTTGCTGAAGCCGATGCCCAAGCCGGACTTCGCCATCGGACCGACGCCCTCGCGCGCCGAGATGACGGAGGACATGCGCGCCTTGTTCACGCGCGAATGGAGGGACATCGAGGCCGGCCTGTTCCCCGCCCCGCGCGCGCTGGGGCCCGAGCCGCGCGAGTTCCTGCGCCGCAGCCTGGCCTATTTCCGCGACCTGCCGAAGGTCGACGCCCGCCGCCATGGCACGTCGGACGACACGTTGCCGCCCGGCGAGCAGGGCGACGGCCTGCCCGGCTATTACCGCCAGAACTTCCATTTCCAGAGCGGCGGCTGGCTCACCGACGAATCGGCCGCGATCTACGACACCCAGGTCGAGGTGCTGTTCACCGGCGCCGCCGACGCCATGCGCCGCCGCGCCCTGAAGCCGCTGGCCGAATGGTTGGGCGGCCGCGACCAGCGGCAGCTGGCCGGTCTGGATGTCGGCTGCGGCACCGGCCGGCTGCTGGCCTTCCTGCACGAGGCCTGGCCCGGCCTCCGGCTCACCGGCATCGACCTCAGCGAACCCTATCTCGCCGAGGCCCGTCGCCTGATCGGCAAGACCGCGCGTGTCAAATTGATCGAAGGCGCGGCCGAGGCCCTGCCCTTCGACGACGCCAGCCTCGACCTCGTGGTCTCGTCGTTCCTGATGCACGAGCTTCCGGACGATATCCGAAGCCAGGCGTTGAAGGAGATGGCGCGCGTGCTGAAGCCCGACGGCCGGGTCGTGATCGTCGATTCGCTGCAGAAGGGCGACCAGCCGGCGTGGGATGGGCTGCTCGACCTGTTCCCCCATTATTTCCACGAGCCCTATTACGCGACCTATGTCGACGGCAGCCTCGACCGCTGGGCCACCGCTTCAGGCCTGGCTCCGGTGAACCACGAGCGGGCCTTCCTGTCGCAGGTGACCGTTCTCGGGAAGGCGCAATGAACCGCACGGCGATCTACTTCGGCCTGTGGGCCGCGTCATGCCTGTTGCTCCTCTTCGTGACGGTCTTCGGGCTGCTCTTCCTCGAGACATCCTCATTCTCGCTCGAGAGTGCGGGCTTCACGGCGCTGCTGGTGGCGACCACGGGGCTGATCGCGGGCCTGGGATGGGCGCTGCTCCATCGCAAGGGGCGGCGCGCCGGCTGGCTCGGCCATAGCGCGCTCGCCGTCGGCGTCGTCGTGGTCACCCACCTCGTCGTGGCCAGCGTGGTGATGATCCCGGGCAGCAGCGAGCAAACCGATCTGGGCGTGGCGGGCCTGCTGGCCGGCCTCGTGCTCACCATCGTCATTCACGGCTGGATCACCATCCCGGTGGCGCTGCTCGGCACCGGCCTGTTCGTGCTCTGGAACCGGCGGCGAGTGAGCTAGGGCGCGACTATTTCAAGCTTGGCTATCATATGCACCGCGGGCCTGGAGGCCCGCGGTCCGGAAGACATGAGCGCCAATCAGCGATTCACGGCGGCGCGCTCCGCACGCCGCCCACCTTCTCGCCGCGCAGGCGGAGGCTTGCGCTCTTGAGCTGGCCGCAGGCGGCGAGGATGTCGCGGCCGCGCGGGGTGCGCACCGGGGCGCTGAGGCCGCCGTCGTTCACGATCTCGGCGAAGCGGTGGATGCGGTTGTTGGAGCTGCACTCGTAGGGCGCGCCCGGCCAGGGGTTGAACGGGATCAGGTTCACCTTGGCGGGCAAGGGCGTGAGCAGGCGCACCAGCTCGCGGGCATCGGCGTCGCTGTCGTTCACGCCCTTCAGCATGGCGTACTCGAAGGTGATGCGTCGGCTGTTGCGCGCGCCGGGGTAGGCGGCGCAGGCGGCCAGGAGCTCGGCGATCGGCCATTTGCGGTTGATCGGCACCAGCGTGTCGCGCACCTCGTCGCTCACGGCATGCAGCGAGACTGCGAGGTTGACGTCGAGCACGTCGCCCACCTTGGCGATCATCGGCACCACGCCCGAGGTCGAGAGCGTGATGCGCCGGCGGGAGAGCGCGATGCCCTGCTCGTCCATGACGATCCTGAGCGCGGTCGCCACATTGTCGAAATTGTAGAGCGGCTCGCCCATGCCCATCATGACGATGTTGGAGAGCATGCGCACCGTCTCGGTCGGCGTCGGCCATTCGGCATAGCTGTCGCGCGCCACCATGAACTGGCCCACGATCTCGGCCGGCGAGAGGTTGCGCACGAGGGGCTGCGTGCCGGTGTGGCAGAAGCTGCAGGTGAGCGTGCAGCCGACCTGGCTGGAGACGCAGACCGAGCCGCGGTCCTCCTCCGGGATATTGACCGTCTCGGCCTCGTTGCCGTCGCGGAAGCGCAGCAGCCATTTGCGCGTGCCGTCGGTCGAGCGCTGCTCGGTCACGATCTGCGGCCGCTCCACAACGAAAAGCTCGGCCAGCCGCTCGCGCGTCTTCTTGGCGATGTTGGACATCAGCGCGAAGTCGGTGAGCCCATGCCAATAGATCCAGTGCCAGACCTGCTGCGCCCGGAACGGCTCGAGGCCGGCCTCGGCCAGCACCGTCTTCAGGTCGCCGCGCGAGAGGCCGACCAGGTTGGGGCGCGCGTCGTTGCGGCCGGTGAACGGCTCGACGATCTGCAGCGGCTCGGTGGGCAGGATGGACATGGAACCGAGGAGATAGGCGCGCCGGCCCACAGGCGCAAGCCTAACGCGGGGCGCGCATCTGCCAGGCTTCGACCGCCGGGAAGCGATGGATGAAGTTCAGGATATTCAACGTGAGATTGTCGCGGACCATGTATCCGACACCGATCTCCAGCGCGAGGACGAGGGCCACCGTGGCTTTCCACGGCAGCAGCCGCGCGAGCGTGAAGCCGGTCATCATCGCCAGCGTGTCGGAGAGCGAATTGAGGATGCTGTCGCCGGTGTAGCCGGCGGCCAGCGCCTGCTTGCGGTAGGCCTCGATCACCCAGGACGAGTTCTCCGCGATCTCCCAGGCCGCCTCGATGCCGACGGCGACCGCAAGCCGCGCCAGCACCGGTGCGCGCGGCAACAGTAGCCGCAGCAGAGCGTAGAACAGGATGCCGTGGACGATATGCGAGGCGGTGTACCAGTCGAAGAGCTGCTGCGAGAGCTCGGCCGACCTCATGTCGCCGACCCAGAGCCGGATGGTGCCGCAGCTGCAGGTCCACACCCGTCCCATGAGATGCAGCGCGACGACTTGCACTGCCATGATGCCGGCGATGATCGCCCAGGCGATGGCCGGCATGCGCCTAGCCCGCCTGGAGGAGCTGTCGTGCCGCTTGCGTCTTCCGGACCGTGGGCCTCCAGGCCCGCTCATGCTCATGAGGCGGGCCTGGAGGCCCGCGGTCCGCATGAACACCAGCGGGCGAGACGCCCGCGGTCCGTATGAGCTGCGCTGCGGTCATCAGGCCTGGCCCTCCTTGGCGCGACGGCGCTGCTTGCGGCGGTAGATCGGGTCGCCGAACACCGGCAGGGGCACGGGCTCGGTGGGCGCACCCTCGCGGACCGGCCGCGGGGCGTGGCGGCCCAGGGTGACGAGCCGGTCGTACATGATGAGGGCGCCGGCGACGCCCAGGTTGACCGAGAAGCGCGTGGGGATCTTCACCACATAATCGCAGAGCATCTGCATTTCAGGCGACAGGCCCTCCCGCTCGGAGCCCACGATATAGGCGGCCTGGCGCGGATGGCGGAAGCTCGGCAGGTCGATGGCGTCGTCGGTGATCTCGACTCCCACCAGCCGGCAGCCCAGCGGCAGGTGGAAGGCCGGCAGATCGGCGAAATGATAGGTCGGCACGGCGCCCGGCGTGTCCGACGTGTCGCTGGCCCCGACGTCCCGTGGATTATATTGGGCCCGGACCGTGAAGACGAAGGAGGCGCCGAAGGCATGGGCGGTGCGGAACAAAGTGCCGACATTCACGGCTTTGCTCGGCCCTTCGATTCCGATACCGAAATAGCCTTTCATGGCCGGACGATTTGTTGCACTAATCGGTTGCGGGCGTGACCTGTCCCCTCGGGGTAGCGCCCCATCTGCCGGGAAACAAGGGCATAATAACCGTGCCGTCGCC
>CANIRG010000281.1 GCA_947469635.1 Rhodospirillales bacterium
CATGCCTCCCCTGCGACGCCCCGAGACTAGCCGCGCCATACGCACCCGGCTATAGAGCGCGACGAGTTGAGGAGACCTCATGAGCCTCGCCAACAAGACCCTGTTCGTGACCGGGGCCAGCCGCGGCATCGGTCTCGCGATCGCATTGCGTGCCGCGCGCGACGGCGCCAACGTCGCCATCGCGGCCAAGACGGTGACCCCCGATCCGCGCCTGCCGGGCACGATCTTCACCGCGGCCGAGGAGGTCGAGAAGGCAGGCGGCAAGGCGCTGCCGCTTTCCTGCGACATCCGCGACGAGCAGGGTGTGGAGAAGGCCGTCGCCGACACGGTGGCGAGGTTCGGCGGCATCGACATACTGGTGAACAACGCCAGCGCCATCAGCCTCACCGGCACGCTGTCGACGCCGATGAAGCGCTACGACCTGATGCACCAGATCAACGGGCGCGGCACGTTTCTTGTATCCCAGAAGTGCATCCCGCATCTGATGAAGGCTGCGAACCCGCACGTGCTCAACCTGTCGCCGCCGCTCGACTTCGACGTGAAATGGTTCGCCAACCATCCCGCCTACACGCTCGCCAAGTATTCGATGTCGGTCTACGCCTGGGCCATGGCCGAGGAGTTCAGGAGCAAGGGCATCGCCTTCAACTGCCTGTGGCCGCGCACCGGCATCGCGACGGCCGCGATCCGCAACGTGCTGGGCGGCGACGAGGGCATGAAGGCCTGCCGCAAGCCAGAGATCATGGCCGATGCGGCCCACGCGATCTTCAACCGGACGGCCAAGGGCTGCACCGGCAACTTCTTCATCGACGACGAGGTGCTGGCGGCCGAGGGCGTCACCGACTTCGAGCAATATGCCGTCTCCCCCGGCACGCCCCTGATGCCCGACTTCTTCGTCCCCGCCGCCGGTGCGCGCACCGTCGTCGGCCGGGGCTGAGGCGGGCATGGCCGTCTTCATCCTGGTCCACGGCGCCTGCCATGGCGGCTGGTGCTGGGAGAAGGTGGTGCCGCTCCTTACCGCCAACGGCCACACGGTCTGCGCCCCCGACCTGCCGGCGCTCGGCAAGGACCATACGCCGCCTGCCAACGTGACCCTGGCCGACAATGTCGAGAAGATCTCGCGCCTGCTCGACAAATACGACGAGCCGGTCGTGCTGGTGGGCCATGCGCTGGGCGCCGTCACCATCAGCCAGGCGGCCGAAGCGCGGCGACGCAGGCTCAAGGCGTTGGTCTATGTCAGCGGCCTGCTGCCGCCCTCCGGCAAGTGCAGCCGCGACATGACGGCGTTGGAACCCGACGCCCTGTTCCGCCGCTCGCGCGAGGTCTCGCCCGACGGCATGACCTATACCTTCGCCCGCGCCAAGCTGCCGGCGCTGTTCTACGAGGACGTCTCGCCCGAGGACCGCTACCGCGCGATGGAGCGGCTGCGGCCGCAGCCGATCGCCATCTCCATCTCGCCGGTCACCCTCACCGAGGAACGCTTCGGCTCGGTGCCGCGCTGGTATATCCAATGCGTGCACGACAACGCGGTGCGCATCGGCGTCCAGCGCAACATCGTGAAGCTGACGCCGTGCAAGGTCATCAGCATGGAATGCGGCCATACGCCATTCTACTCGGCGCCCGAAGAGCTGGCGCAGCACCTCGAGACGATCGCCGCTTCCTAATCGAAGAAGGCGAAGGTGCGGACCTCGATGCTCTGGCGCGGCTTGGGGTTGGGCGGCGAGGTGGGGTCGTCGAAGGCGGAATGCAGCGAGAAGCGCGCGCGGCCGTCCTTCCGCGAATCGTAGCACTTGATCAGCACGGCCTCGTCCCGCGTCATCCGCGGGAAGTAGTACCAGCGGTGATCGGGGTTGTAGACGCCCTGGTAGATCTCGCCGGTGCGATCGGCATAAACGAGGTCGCAGACCGCGAGATCGCGCGGCGCCAGGCTCTGCGAATCGACGAAGCCCAGCGGCATCATCTCGACGGGATCGGCGGCGATGCTGCGCCAGACGTTGTACTCCGCAAAACGCTTCTTGAGCCGCACCTCCGCTTCCTCGGGCGGCAACAGATCGCGCACGCGCTGAGGGCCGGACTTCTCGGTGTAGTCGTTGTGCACGCTCTGCACCGGCGTGCGCAGCCCGCGCTCGACCGCGCGATCGGCGGTGCGCACCGTATGGTCGAAGATCACCACCTTGGCGGCGCCCGTCTCGCGCCTCACCAGCGCCTCGACCTCGGCATAGTAGGCCGTCTTGACCTCGTCCTCGTCGTAGAAGTCGCGCACCGCGGTGTCGTGGCGTACCAGCGTGAAGGCTTGGCGGTCGAGCGACAGGTTGGACGCGACGGGGCGTCCATCCTCCACCTTCACCTTGAAATTGCGGTAGTTGCCGACGCGGCGCGGCATGCCGGTGCCGGCGGGGGGATTGTAGGTCACCGGCTTGACGCTCAGGTCGGCGAGATAGTTGACGGGCGCTTCGATCATGGCGGCACTCCTCGATGCCTTTGAGGTCGTGACGCTACATAGGGCTTTCAATGGGCAGTGGATCACGAGAAGAACTCATGACGCCATGCCTATCGTGGAGCGCCAGGAAAGGCGCGCTGCACTGCGGGATCGACGGCCAGCGCATCGGCGCGTCCGGATTCCACGATCCGGCCGTACTCCATCAGATAGCCGCGGTCGGCGATCGCCAGGCTCTTGCGGGCGTTCTGCTCCACCAGCAGCACCGAGATGCCGTCGGCGCGGATACGGTCGAGCGCGCGGAACAGCTCGCCCGCGAGCAGCGGCGAGAGGCCGACCGACGGCTCGTCGAGCAGCAACAAGTTCGGCGCGGCCATCAGCGCACGGCCGATCGCCAGCATCATCTGCTCCCCGCCACCGAGATTGCGCGCCTTGTGCCAGCGCCGCTCGGCCAGCCGCGGGAACAACCTCAGCACACGCTCGCGGTTCTCCGCCTCGTCCTCGCGCGCCCGGCTGGCGAAGGCGCCGAGCCGAAGGTTCTCGCGCACCGAAAGATCGCCGAACAGGCCGCGCCCCTCGGGCACCAGCACGGCCCCGGCCTCGACGATGGCGCTGGGCAGCAATCCCGTCAGCTCGAGCCCGGACAGCATGACCCGGGCACCGGGGTCGCACGGCAGCAGTCCGGCGATGGCGCTCAGCAGCGTCGACTTGCCGGCGCCATTGGCGCCCAGGATGACGACGATCTCGCTCGCCGCGACGGTCAGCGACGCCGCCTCGACCGCCTTGTGCTTGCCGTGCCGTACCGTCAGGCGCGCGACCTCAAGCATCGCCTTCTTCCCCCAGATAGGCGCGCACCACTTCGGGCTCGGCAAGCACCTCGGCCGGCAGGCCCGAGGCGATCAGCCGGCCGGTGTTCATCACCAGGCAGCGATGGCAGAGCGCCTGGATCGTTTCCAGGACATGCTCCACCAGCAGGACGGCGATGCCCTGCTCGCCCAGCGACCGGATCAGGCCGATGCCGCCTTCCAGCTCGGCCGGATTGAACCCCGCCAACCACTCGTCGAGCAGCAGCAGCTCCGGCTGCAGCGCGAGAGCCCGGGCCAGCTCCAGCCGCTTGTGGTCGATGTAGGCGAGCTGGCCCGGCAGGGAGTCGAGCGCCCGGCCGAGGCCGACGCGGTCGAGCAGCCGATCGGCCTCGTCGCGCGCCACGCGGCCCCAGAGCCGCTTGCGGCCGAAGGCGAGGCTCGTCAGCACGCTGTCATGGCAGGTGAGCGAGGCGAACGACCGCGCCGGCTGGAAGGTGCGGGCGACCCCCAGGCGGGCGATGCGATCCGGAGCCCGGCCGATGATCGATTTCCCGAGAAAGGCGATCGAGCCCGCGTCGGGGCGCACGACACCCGACAGGACGTTGAGCACGGTGCTCTTGCCCGCACCGTTCGGCCCCACCAGGCCGACGATCTCGCCGGACGCGACGCTGAAGCCCAGCCCGTCGACGGCGACCAGCCCGCCGAAGCGACGCGTCAGGCCATCGACCTCGAGCACGGCGCTCATGCGGGCTTCCTCACGAGACGATCGACGAGACCGGCGATGCCGCGCGGCATGGCATAGAGGATCAGGAGGAAGACGACGCCCACCGCGATGCTGAAATAATTCGGGAAGCGCGCCACCAGATATTCGAGCAGCAACGCCAACGGAACCACTCCCAGCAGCGGGCCATACAGCCGGTGCGTCCCTCCCAGCAGCGCCATGGTGAGAACGGTGAAGGAGATCACCGGGTTGAAGGCGATCGTCGGATCGACGTAGGTCCAGCGCAGCGCCATCACGGCGCCGGTGAGCGACATGAACACCGTGCTCAGCACGAACAGGACGATCTTGATACGTGTCGCATAGATGCCGGAATGGCGGGCCGCCGTCTCGTCGTCGCCGATCGCCTGCAGGGCCAGCCCGAACCGGGAGCGGCCGATCAGGATGCCGACGCCGAACACCAGCAGGGCGAGCGCCAGCAGCTGCCAATAGATATGTGCCGCCGTCATGTCGGTGAAGACGTAGCGGCCAGGCGGGCGTGTCCCCTTGGCCTCGAACCAGGTGACGAGCTGACGGATGAGCTCGGCCAGGCCGAAGCTGAAGAGGACGAAATGGACACCCGTCAACCGCAGGGTCGCCAGGCCGACGATGACCGCCACGAGCATGCCGGCACCGGCGGCGATCAGCAGCACGACGGGCCAGGGCAGCAGCTCGATGAAGATCGCGCTGCTGTAGGCGCCGATCCCGAAAAAGGCGACCGTTGCCAGCGACACGTAGCGTGTCGGGCCCGAAAACAGGCTCCAGGCGGTGGCGAGCACGGTGTAGCTCGCGATGTTGATGGCAAACGACAGGCCGTAGTCCCCGACCATCATCGGGACCCAGGCCAGCGCGGCGATCACGCCCACGACGGCCACCACGAGGAGACGCCGGATCGCCCGCCGGATCACCGCGTCGATCTCCCGAGCAGTCCCTGCGGGCGGACCAGCAGGACGAGCAGGAAGACGGCATAGACGGCGGCGAGCACGAGGCCGGGATCCACCCATGCGGCGATGCCGCTCTCGAACAGGCCGAGCATCAAACCGGCGAGCACGGCACCCAGGAGATTGCCGAGCCCACCCACGATGACCGCGACCAAGGCCTTCATGGTGAACATGACGCTCGCATTGAGGTTGAAGGTGAGGACCATCGACGCCAGAACCCCCGAGGCCGCCACCAGCGCGCCGCCCAGCGCAAAGGCGAAGGCGGAAGCGCTTCTCGTATCGATCCCGGCAAGCTCGGCCGCCACCGGATCGACGGCGACGGCCCGCATCGCGGTCCCCGCGCGCGTGAATGCCATGATCAGATAGACGGCCAAGGTGATGGCCATCGCCAGCCCGAACGCCATCACCCGGTTGGTGGCGACGGCGATGCCCGCGATCTTCACGGACCCGGCCATGAAGGAATAGCTGTAGTTGGCGCCCCCCAGCTTCAAGACGACCATCGCGCCATGGACGACGAACAGAAGGGCGAAGGTGACGAGGATGCCGTTGACCTCCTGCGCCTCGCGCGTCGCGCCCCGGCTCACCAGCGGATGAATCAGGAAGCGATGGATCATGTAGCTGAAGATGAAGGCCGCGAACGGCAGGAACAGCAGGCCACCCAGCGGATTGAACGTCTGCCCGGAGTAGAACCAAAGGGTGGCGAAGGCAGCGGCCACCAGCAGCTCGCCGTGGCTGAGATTCATGACGCGGGCAACGCCATGCTGAAGCGACAGCCCGATCGCCATCAGCGCATATATGCCGCCCAGCGTTACGCCGGAGAGCGCCACTTCGAGCAGCATCGTCCTCACTCACCAACGAACTCAGATTAGCAGGTTAGGATAACTCGTTGGAAAACAAGATCAATTCTGTTTTCACGCCGCCAGGCCGAGAATTTCTACCACCTGCTCCGGCCGATCGATGCGTCGCGGGTTGTTGAGCACGGCCCGATCGTGCATCGACTTCTCGCCGATCTCGCGAAAGCGATCGGGGCCGACACCGACCTCGGAAAGCCGGGTCGGCAGGCCGAGCATCTTGACCAGGTCGCCGACGAGATCGGCCGCCGGCACCTCGGGCTTGCCGAACGCCTCGCTCACCCGCTTCTGCCGGTCGGCATTGGCGGGCAGGTTCCAGCGCAGGACCGACGGCAGCATCACACAGGAGGTATGGCCGTGCGGCACGCCGCAAGCCGCCCCCAGCACATGGCCGATGCCATGGCTGGCGCCCGTGCCCACGCCGGAGGTGCCGGCGCCGATCGACAGCCACATGCCGAACTGCAGGTCGAGCCGGGTCGCCATGTCGTCGGGCCGGGCCTTGTGGTCCGGCAGGGCGCGCGCCAGCAGCTTCAGCGCCTCGGTGGCCGTGCCCAGCACGAAGGGATGCGCCTGGTGCGAGCACAGCCGCTCCACGGCATGATCCACGGCTTTCAATCCCGTCGACAGCATGAGGTCCATCGGTGTGGCCAGCGTCGCTGCCGGATCGAGCACGATCACCCGCGGCACGACCAGGCGATGGCCGAAGCTCTCCTTGATGCCATGCCGCGTGTCGGTGATGCCCGCGAAGGCATTGAACTCGGCGGCCGACAGCGTGGTCGGCACGGCGATCATGCGGATGGCATCAGGCGGCGGCTGGATCGCCTCGGACGGCGGCGCCGCGCCCTCCTTCGGCCGGCCGGCGCGATAGAGGTCGAGATCCTCGATGCGGGTGGCGTTCTGCCAGAGTGCGATCAACATGGTCTTGGTGGCATCGATCGCCGAACCGCCGCCCACCGCCACGATCAGATCGGCCTTGGCCGCGCGCGCCAGCGCCGCGCCTTCGATCACGCAGGCGCGCGGCGAATGCGCCGTGATGCCGGCATAGACCCCGGCATAGCGGTCGCCCAGGTCGCGGATGACGCCCGCCAGCAGCGCGCTCTGCGCCACCGACTTCGAGGTGGTGATGAACACCCGACGCGCCCCCAGGCGCTCGGCCTCGGCCAGCAGCGCCAGCCCGGCCGGCTTGCCGTAGACGACACGCTCGATGTCCTGATGACCGTGGATGCCGTTCAGCATGATGAGCCCCACACGTTACGAAAAGTAACGCTTTAAATAAGATGAAATTAACCGGCGCCTGCGGCGAAGCAGACGGATCGTCGGCCTATCATAAGCGCCTGCGGGCTGGAGGCCCAATACGGGCGCTACTCATGCTCTCGTCGCAGACTGGCCGGGTCGTTTCCTCTCTGCCTTCCCGTCATATGCCTTCTCCACGCGCGCCTGCCCTGAGCGTAGTCGAAGGGTCATACGTGTGGGGAGAGGGCGGGGACCCGCGTCAGCGGGGAGGGTGAGGTGTCATCGCTGAGGGCACGCCGTAGCATTTGAATGGGAGGTGTCGGCGTCTTGCGCCGACGGAGGGGTCATGAGCTCGGAGTGCATTACCCCACATGCCGGCGGAACAGCGCCAGCATGCGCTCATAGTGCTTCTCGCAAGCAGCGTGATCGTAGAGGCCGCGGTCGGTGAAGGCGTAGCCGTGATGGACGCCCCTCTCCGTCTCGACGCGCGAGGGGAAGGGCGCGGCGGCCAGCAGCTCCTCGAAGCGGGCAACGTTGCCCAGGGGCACGTAGGTGTCGTGCTCGGCAAAGGCGTAATAGCCCTCGGCCTTGATGTCGGCGAGCAGCAGGTGGGGCGAATCGGGCTTGTCGGTGGTCAAGCGCGTTCCGTAGTACGACGCGAAGCAGGCGATGCGCTCGGGATGGCGGGCAGCGGCCACGGTGACGAAGGCGCCGCTCATGCAGTAGCCGACCAGGCCGATCTTGCCGGGCTTGGCGTCGGCCAGCGCCGGCAGGCGGTCGAGGACGGCGCCGGTGTCCGCCGCCACCTTCTCGTTGGGGATCGAGGCCACCATGCCCAGCATCCGTTTCACGTTGGCTTCGGCATCGGGATGATCGCGGGTCGGGCCGAGCTGGAAGGTGGCGTGCGTGCGGTAGTAGAGATTGGGCAGCAGGACGTAGTATCCCGACTGGGCGATGCGGCGGCAGATGTCGCGCAGGGCTTCCCGCACGCCAGGTGCATCCATCAACATCACCACAACGGGCAGCGGGCCACCCTCGTCGGGCCGCACCGTATAGGTGTTCATGGTGCCGTCCGGCGTGGCAATATCAATGCTTCTCTCGATCATGCGGCTACGGTACCGAGACACCCGGCACCGGTCCATGACCGCGCGCCGGCGGGGTAGAAGGATACGCGGATGCAGTTGACGCATTTCAGAGTGACGAATTACCGGAATGTGCAGGACTCCGGCTGGGTCAAGCTCAACCGGGTCACGGCGTTCGTGGGCCAGAACGAGGCCGGCAAGAGCAACCTGTTCGAGGCCCTGTGCCAGCTCAATCCGTTCGTCACCACCCAGGCCTACAATGTCGACGAGGATTGGCCGGTCGACGACTGGGGCAACAAGGATCCCGCCGCCATCGTCTGCCAGGCCAAGTTCGCGCTCGACCCGGCCGACGTCACTTCCCTTCAGGCCGCTGCGGGCGCGCCCGAGATGGCGGCGCCGTTCGCCTCCGAGCTCGTGCTGCTGGCGTCGCGCTCCTACGCCGCCCAGCCCTCCTTCGTCCTGGAAGGGGAGCGCGCGGCGGAGTTCGATGCGGCCAAGGTCGACGCCTGGGCCAAGGAGAAGGCTCCCAAGTTCGTCTATATCCGCGACTACGAGCTGGCGGGAACGCAGATCGAGCTCAACCATCTGGCGGAGCGCCACCGTACGCTCGACTGGAACGAGCTCACCAACGAGGAGCAGACGCTCAAGATCGTCCTCGACCTCGCCAAGATCGACATCAACGAATTCCTCGCCAAGGGCGCGTCGCCCAGCGGCCGGACCAGCCGGTCCTTCGACAAGCGTGCGGCCTCCTC
>CANIRG010000282.1 GCA_947469635.1 Rhodospirillales bacterium
CCCGCGCCGGAATGGCCGAAGGCGGCGCTGCTCATGATCAGGCTGTCGCAGTCGATCCCGAAGAGCCTGGCGCCGATCGATCGCTTGCGGTTGTCCGTCGACTTCAGGAAGCCCAGGGCGTAGCGCATGGGAATGCGCAAGGTGGCGTCGTCATGCGCCGCCATCGACACTTCGCTCATGCAGGCAAGCGTCCTGGCGTCGACCAAGCCCGCCCCACCCTGCGCCAGCGGCGCATAGAGGCCTGCCATGCCTCGTCCGTTGGTGATGCCGTTGGAAGCGCCGAGCTCGGCGGCACGGCCGGCGCGGCTGTTGGCGCCACCGGTCCGCCAGGCGCCGCAGTTCATGAAGAAGAGATAGGCGATCGAGTGCTTGTCCGTCCTGAGATCGTGCATGAACGGCATGTCGCTGTGCTCGGGCTTGTAGACATAGGGCATGCAGGGCGCAAAACGCGGTTCGATCTCCTCCGGCAGGCCGATCCAGTAGTCGATGCCCAACGGCCGGGCGACCTCGTCCTGGAAGAACGCGCCCAGCGACTTGCCCGACGCACGCCGCACCATCTCGCCGACCGTCCAGCCGTAGGTGAAGCCGTGATAGCCGTTGCGCGTGCCGGGCGGCCAGAATGCCTCTTCTTCGGCAAGGCGTCGGGCCATGTAGTCCCAGTCGTAGATGGCAACGTCCTTCAACTCCGCGCGCAGCGCCGGCACGGCCGACGAATGGTCGAGCATCATGCGCGTGGTGACGCGCTCCTTGCCCTTCTGGGCGAACTCCGGCCACAGCTCGGAAACCGGCGCTTCGATGTCGAGCTTGCCGCGCGACGCGAGGATGTGGGCGCAGAGCGCGGTTGCGGCCTTGGTGCAGGAGAACACGACCGTCACCGTGTCGCTGTTCCACGGCGTCCGGGTCGCGGTGTCTGCGATACCGCCCCACATGTCGACCACGGTCTCGCCGCCCAGCGTCACGCAGACCGATGCGCCGACCTCGCCATGCTCGGCGAAGTTCCTGGCGAAAGCGTCGGCGACGCGCTCGAAACCCGCCTTGCAGTTTCCCTCGATCGTCATGTCCTAATGCCAGACCGCCCGCAGCGTCCTCGGGCCGCGCAAGGTGAAGCTCTGCTTCCACTCGACGGTGTCGATCTCGGGCAAGGTGAGGTTGGGGAAACGCTCGACCAGGGCCATGATCGCGAGCTCGATCTCATGACGGGCGAGCTGCGCCCCCAGGCAATGATGGATGCCGCCCCCGAACGACAGCGGCCGCACGTTCTGCCGACCGACGTCGAGCCCGTCGGGGTCGCGATACTGGGCCGGGTCGCGGTTGGCCGCGCCCAGCAGCGCCAGCACGCTCTCGTTGGCAGGGATCGCGACGCCGCCCAGCTCGACCGCCTCGGTTGTGACTCGGCCCGTCATCTGCACCGCCGAATCGTAGCGCGTCAGCTCCTCGACGGCAGCAGGGATCAGGGACGGATCCATTCGCAGCCGCTGCCATTGCTCGGGATTGCGATGCAGTGCCAGAACGGCGTTGCCGATCTGGCCGGCCGTGGTCTCGTGGCCGGCCGCGAACAGCAGGCCGATATTGGCGCGCAGCTCCGCCGTGGTAAGCCGGTCGCCCGCCTGCTCCGCCTGCACCAGCGCCGATGTGAGATCGTCGCCGGGCTCGCGCCGGCGCAGCTCGCAGAGCTGGTCGAAATAGGCATGGCCCATCAACGCACCGGCATTGGCGCGGTCCATCTCCTCCCGTGTGAGCGGCACCGGATCGAGGATACGGCCGCTCACATGCCCGGCGTTCAGGAACTGTGCGCGATGCGCCTCGGGAATGCCCAGAAGGTCGCAGATCGCCAGCACCGGCAGGCGGTGCGCGAGGTCGGCGACCACGTCCATCCCGCCCTGGTCCGCGACGCGGTCCAGCTGCGCGTCGACGATCCTGCGGATGCGCGGCCGCATGTCGGCGACGCTGCGAGCGGTGAAGGCCTGGGTCACGAGGGCGCGCACCCGCGTGTGATCGGGGGGATCGATCACCAGCATGGTACGCGATATGTTGGCGATGGCGGGTTCGTCGAAGCGATCGGCGCCATAGCGCCGCATCATGTCGCCGGCGAAATCCTTGCAGAAGCGGCGATGGTCCCTGAGCACCAACGCCACGTCGTCGTAACGCGACAGCAGCCAATAGCCCTGCGCCACCTTGACCACCGGCGCCACCTCTCGCAGGTGGTGGTAAAATGGATAGGGATTGTCGATGAACGCCGGGTCGAGCGGCTCGAAGTCAGGCGGCGTCCGATCGTTCATGCGTTTTTCCTAGCACGAAGCCAATGGCCGCGCGAACGACGGCCCTGGTGTTGCCGGCCGTTCTTTTGTTGGAGGACGACCCTGCTCCATGCGACTTTCCCCGGACGAGCTATTGGATTTGCACATCTCGATTTCCTCCCCTTCGCGGAGTCCGCGAAGGGAAGGTGCCCTCGTCTTACGAGGGCGGAGGGATCATGAGCGCCAAATGGAGCCTCTGCCCCCTCCGTCAGCGCAAGACGCTGACACCTCCCCGCGCTCACGCGCAGGGAGGAAAGGGATGTGTGAATGCGATAGCTGGACAAAGCGAGGGAACGGAACGCGATGGGCTGGATGGATGACGCGATGGAGACGCTGCGCCCCTGGATCGGGCGCGTGCGCATCGTCGAGGACGATATCGGCCTGATGGCCGTGCGGCGCGCGGCGGGTGCTTTCAATCTCGATCCGGAAAGCTTCAAGGCCGGTAGCGAGTTGCCGCCGCACTGGTTCGGCATCTTCTTCACCGAGACGGTCCGGCAGGACCAGCTCGGGCCCGACGGCCATCCCAACAAGGGCATCGTGCTGCCGCCGATCCTCATGCCCCGTCGCATGGGCGCCGGCCGACGCGTCAAGGTCATGGGCAATCTGCGCGCCGGCGAACCGGCAGTGAAAAAGGCCGAGGTGGCCGACATCGTCCCCAAGAGCGGCCGGTCCGGTGACATCTTCGTGCTCACCATGCGTCACACGATCGAGCAGCACGGCAAGGTGCTGGCGGTCGACGATTTCGACGCGATCTATCGCCCTGCCGTGCCGACGGGACAAAAGACGACAGCCACGGTGGCGACCCCGGCGCCGACCGGCCAGGCCTGGAGCGATACGGTCGATCTCACCAACGCGCTCAACTTCCGCTATTCGGCGATCACCTGGAACGCCCACCGCATCCACTACGACGGCGACTATACGCGCGGCGAGGAAGGCTACCCTGCCCTCGTCTCCAATGGCGGCCTGTCGATGCATCTGATGGTCGATGCGGCGCTGCACCATGCCAAGGGCAGGCTCACGGGATACACCGCGCGCCTCGTGCATCCGCTGTGGGTCGGTGATCGCATCGAGATCCGCGGCACGGCCCTCGCCGACGGCAAGATGAAGCTGTGGGCCGCCGACAAGAACGGCGTGCTGTGCGGCGAGATGGATCTGGAGTTCGCGGCATGAGCGGCCCCCTCGATGGCGTGAAGGTCGTCGACCTCACGACGGTGGTGGTCGGGCCGATCTGCACGCGGACGCTGGCCGACTACGGCGCCGAGGTGATCAAGGTCGAGGCGCCGGGCGGCGATCTGCTGCGCACCATGGCCGAAGGCAGCCGCAACCCCGGCATGTCGGGCAAGTTCATCAACTTCAATCGCAACAAGCGCTCCATCGGGCTCGACCTCAAGAAGCCCGAGGGGCTTGCCGCGCTGCGCAAGCTGATCGACCGCGCCGACGTGTTCGTGAGCAACGTGCGGCCCGAGGGTCTGGCGCGCGCCGGCCTCGATCACGCCAGCCTGGCCAAGACCAATCCCCGGCTGATCCATTGCTCGATCCTGGCCTTCGGCCGCGGCGGCCGCTACTTCAACCGCCCCGCCTACGATCCCGTCATCCAGAGCCTGTCGGGCGTCGCCGGCACGATCGCGCGCGCCACCGGCGAGCCGCGTTTCGTTCCGATGGTCATGAGCGACCACACCAGCGGCCTGATCGCCGCCCAGTGCATCGGCTTCGCGCTCTATCGCCGCGAGAAGACCGGCAAGGGCGAGGCCATCGACGTGCCGATGCTGGAGAACATGGCGTCGTTCGTCTCGAGCGAGCACATGGGGGCGGCGACTTTCGAGCCGCCCATCGGCCCCACCGGCGACGGCAGGTTGCTCAGCCCCAACTATCGGCCGGTGCCCACCAAGGATGGCTACGTCACGGTGCGGCCCAACACCAACGCCCAGGCCTTCGCCTTCTTCGATGCCATCGGCCGGCCCGAGTTCAAGACCGATCCCCGCTTCGACAGCGCCGCCTCCCGCACCAGGAACGCCAAGGATTACTTCGAGGTGCAGGCCACGAGCCTGGGCGACAGGACGACCGACGAATGGGTCGAGATGTTCGACAAGCTCGACGTGCCGGCCGCGCGCTACAACTCGATCGACGATCTGTTGGTCGATCCGCATCTCAAGGACGTCGGCTTCTTCAAGGAGGAGGAGCACCCGACCGAAGGCAAGATCCGCCGCACCAAGCTCGCCAATGTCTTCTCCGGTGGCGCCCGCCAGGACGAAAGCCACGCCCCGCTCATGGGCGAGCACACGCGCGAGATCCTGGCCGAGGCGGGCTATGACGCCGCCGGCATCGATGCTCTGGTGGCGGCGGGCGCGGTGACGGAGGCTCCCAAGCCTATTGGAGAATAGTGCCGAGCTTGGCGAGAACATCGCCGAGAATGGCCGAGGTCACCGCCTCCAGTCGGCGGCCATGGCGAGCGGACAAATCGAGCGCGCGCGGCTGATCGCAGCGGACGACGCCGACCGTCTTGGTGCCGCTCAGTGCGACCGTGAAGCCGGCGGTGCGGGCGAAGTTGCCGCCGGTGGTGATTGGCAACACGACCGGAGTCTTGGTCAGGCGATTGAACGGCGTGGGCGATACTATGAGCACCGGGCGAGTGCCGCGTTGCTCGTGGCCGGCTGTAGGATCGAGGGAGACGAGGTAGATGTCGCCACGTTCCATCACAGCAACTCGCGGCCGAGTGCTGGCGCATCGAGCCAAGCCCGATCCTCATCCGTAGCGTCGGCTGAGACATCGCATTGAGCCAGCAATTCATCGAGCGTGTAGTGCGGCCTCGGCTGCGGGTCTATGACTAGCCGTCCATTGTCGACCGAAATGGCAACCTCTGCGCCTGGTCGAAGGTGCAGGAGGTTCAGGAGGGCCGGCGGCACCGCAAGCATGATGGAGCCGCCAACCTTACGCAGGATCGTTGAATGCATCGTCGAGCTCCATATTATACTATAGTATAATATCCTTCTGGGTTAAGCCTCAAGCCCCGCGCAGTCGCAGAGACGCCGCAGCATCTAGGCGATTACCGCGCCTCTCTTGACAAAGATTGCGTAATACGCAATATTCAGCGTCTTGGGGACCCGGACCCAAGGCTCTTGGCCGCTCGAAGCGCCGATGCCGAAAGCGCGGGGACCATGGGAGACGCCGCACGGTGGGGCGGATCAAGCATGGGAGAGGATCACGGAACGAGTGTCATCGGACCGCGCGCCTCCAGGCCCGCCTGGAACCGATCCGCATGAGTTTCATCAATGTCGGCACACCGATGGCGACACCACTCGCGAGGCTCGCGAGCCTCGCGAGGAATGACATAAAACCCTGGCCCGCCGACATTATCGGCCAATCCTCGCGAGGCGCTATTTTTTTAGAAGGGCCGATCGCCCTCGATCAGGACGCGCTGCATGATACGCCGTTCGCCCATCGGATAGTCGACGTCGACGCGATGCATGGTGGCGCGGTTGTCCCAGATCACGCAGTCGCCCACCGTCCATTCGTGGGCAAAGTGGAAACGCGGCTGCCGGCAATGCTCGGCCAGTTCGTCGAGCAGCGTGTCGCTCTCGGCGCGGTCGAGGCCGACGATGTGATCCAGCCGGTTGAAGTTGAGATAGAGCGCCTTGCGGCCGTTGTCGGGATGGGTGCGCACCAGCGGGTGCTCGACGTCGGGCGTCTCGGCGATCTCCTGGGCGGTGCGCGCCGAGGGCCGGTTGCGGGCACGCGCGGTGTCATAGCCGTGGATCGCCCGCATGCCATCGATGCGCTTCCTGGTGGCTTCCGGCAGCGCCTCGTAGGCCGCGCGCATGTTGCAGAACCAGGTGTTGCCGCCGCTGCTCGGGATCTCGATCGCGTGCAGGAGCGTGGCCTTGGCGGGCGTCGCCATGTAGGAATCGTCGGTGTGCCAATCCTCCGACCGCAGCGCCGTCTTGTCGGTCGTGCCATCGGCCATCAGCGTGCTGACCATCACCGAGACTTCCGGCACCTCGCTGGTGCGCTTGTAGCGCAGGAGCTGCGGGCGGAACCGGCCGAAGGCGGAGGAGAAATCTCGCATCTCGGCCGGCGTCATCGGCATGCCGGGCACTTCCAGCAGCAGGTGGTCGCCCAGCGCCTTGCGCAGCCCCGCCGCGACGTCCGGGCGGGTGGCCGTGGCGCGGTCCAGCCCTTCGATGCGTGCCCCGAGCGCGCCGTCGATTGGAACGACCTTGAACGTTCCCATGTCCTGCAGTGTGTCCATGACCCAGTCTAGCGCGCGAACCAGCCCGCGACCAAGCCGGTCAGATAGGTGCGCATCCGCAGGATGAGCTCCCGCCCCTGCTGCCAGGCCGGCAGCGATTTCACGAAGGCATAGATCTTGTCGCGCCAGTGGAAGAACGTCGTGTCGGCCCAGGCGAACCAGCGGATCGTCATCAGCGTGGGCCGCAGGACGCGATAGAGCCGCGCCAGGATCGCCGTCGCCAGCATCTTGCCCACGATCAGCACCGTGAGCGCGGTCGCATATTTGCCGTGCGCGATGAACCACAAGGCCAGAAGCTTCATCGGCAGGATCAGGATCGAGGGCGCTACGAAGGTGCAGAGGGCGCCCCACGGCGGCAGGGTGACGAGCTAGGCTTCGAGCCGGGCAATTGGCGTCCACCGAGCCAACGCCGCTGTCACGACATTGAGGCAACGGATCAGCGTCTGTTCGAAGAAGATGATGGCCGCGGCGATCGGCACGAAGGCCAGTTCGAGCGCGCGTTTGAGGTGACGGTTCATGGTCGCTCCAAGTAAACTCGAGACCTTGTCATTTCGATGGTCATCATGCTGAAGCGCCGCACGCTCGCTCACCTCGCCGCCGCATCGCTCGTCCCCGGCGCTGCCCTCGCCCAGGGTCGTCCGCCGCTCTCGCGCATTGCCTTCGGCTCCTGCGCCGAGCAGCGGCGACCGCAGCCGATCTGGAACGCCATCCTGGCCTACCAGCCCGATCTTTTCATCTTCGCCGGCGACAATGTTTACGGCGACTTCGCCACCGCTGACGCAGCCGGGCTGAAGCAGGCCTATGACGGCGCCAGGCACATCGCGGGCTATACGCGGCTGGTCGAGACGGTCCCCAACCTCGCGATCTGGGACGATCACGACTACGGGCTGAACGACGGTGGGGCGGATTTCGCCCACAAGTCGGTGGCCAAGGACGAGTTCCTGAAGTTCTGGAACGCACCTGCCGACGATGCCCGGCGCCAGCGCGAGGGGATCTACGATTCCCGCATCATCGGCCCCGCCGGCATGCGGGTGCAGATCCTCCTGCTCGATACCCGATGGTTCCGCTCACCGTTGAAGCCGACCGACCAGCGCGACGCGCCGGGCAAGGAACGCTATGTGCCCGATACAGATCCCGCCAAGACGATGCTAGGCGACACGCAATGGGCCTGGCTCGCGGCCGAGCTGCGCAAGCCCGCCGAGGTCAGGCTGATCGTCTCGACCATCCAGGTGCTGGCCGAAGGCCATGGCTGGGAGCGCTGGGGCAACTTCCCGCTCGAGCGCCAGAAGCTGTTCGACACTGTCCGCGAGAGCGGCGCCAACGGCGTGGTGTTCCTGTCGGGCGACCGTCACTTCGGCGCGCTCTATCGCGAGACGCCGGTCGGCGGCTACCCGCTCCACGAGATCACATCGAGCGGGCTCAACGTGATCTACTGGGCGGTGAAGGAGCCGGGCCCCAACCGCCTCGGCGCCGTCTATGCGACGGCGAACTTCGGCACGGTCGAGATCGACTGGTGGGATCGCTCGATCCAGCTCGCGCTGCGCGACGAAGGCGGCAACGCCCGCCGCAGCGTCACGATCAAGGCGGACGAGCTGGTCTTCGCGAAGTAGCGGCCCTACTCCGGCTTGATGCCGGCGGCGCGGACCGTGGGGACCCAGAGGTCGATGGAGGCCTTGAGCTGGGCGGTGAGCGCCTCGGGCGTCGCTTCGGCCGTCGTCGGAAGATCGACCGCGAGCTCGGTCAGGCGCTTGATGATCCCGGGATCGGCAAGCGTCTCGACGAGCGCCTTGTTCATCTTGGTGACGACGTCCTTCGGCACGCCCTTGGGGGCGAAGAAGGCGTTCCAGATTGTGACCTCGTAGCCCGGCAGCCCCGAGCCGTCGATCGTCGGCACGCCCGGAAGCTGCGACAGCGGCTTCTTGGTGCTGACGCCCAGCGCGCGGATGTTGCCGCCGTTGATCTGCGCCAGCACGTTCACCGCCTGGTCGACCATGTAATCGAACTGGCCGCTCACGAGATCGTTCAGCGCCGGACCGGTTCCCTTGTAGGGGATCTCCAGCACGTCGACCTTCATCATGCTGTTCAGCATCAGGCCGCCGAGGTGCTAGGGTCCAGACTCAATTGATCCAGTACGCCACGATGGCGGCGATATGGACGGCTGCCAAGAAATTTCGGGCGAGCTTGTCGTAGCGTGTGGCGATGCGACGAAAGTCCTTGAGGCGGCAGAAGCAG
>CANIRG010000283.1 GCA_947469635.1 Rhodospirillales bacterium
ATCGACCAAGACACGCTCAATGCCTGCATCGCCGCCTACAACAACACTCCCCGAAAATGTCTTGGGTACAAGACCCCCGCTGAGGTACTTCTTCCTAAACTGTTGCACTTCAAACGTGAATCCACACCCTCGCTACGCTCGGGATGACAATTGTGTGGAATTTGTCATCCCGAACGTAGCGAGGGATCTCTGCTGCTCTTTCCTTCGATATATCCGCTGATATATAACGGCTGCCGCAAAACCCAGAGGGAGCCGCACCATGGCACATGAAAAGCAATTCTATATCGACGGCGCGTGGGTCGATCCGATCAAGCCGCGCCTGCTCGACGTGATCGATCCCTCGACCGAGGAGGCCTACACGCAGATCGCCATCGGCAGCGCAGCCGACGTCGACCGCGCCGTGGCCGTGGCCCGCAAGGCGCTGGCGAGCTTCGGCCGTTCGACGCGCAAGGAGCGCCTCGACCTGCTGCGCGCCATCCTGGCGGAATACAACAAGCGCCGGAACGACGTGGGCGACGCGATCTCGCGCGAGATGGGTGCGCCGCTGCAGTTCGCCCGCGACATCCAGGCCGGCCGCGGCACGGCCCATCTCGAGCGCATGATCGCGGTGCTGGAGACCTATCCCTTCGAATACATGGAAGGCACCACCCTGATCGCGCGCGAGCCGATCGGCGTGTGCGGCCTGATCACGCCGTGGAACTGGCCGATCAACCAGATCGCCTGCAAGGTCGTGCCGGCGATCGCCGCCGGCTGCACCATGATCCTGAAGCCGTCGGAAGAGGCGCCGATCGACGCCATCATCTGGTCGGAGATCATGCATGCCGCCGGCACGCCCAAGGGCGTCTACAACATGATCCAGGGCAGCGGCGCCGAGGTCGGCGAGGCGATGTCCTCGCATCCCGGCATCGACATGATGTCCTTCACCGGATCGACCCGCGCCGGCATCCGTGTCGCGCAAGCCGCGGCCGTAACGGTCAAGCGCGTGGCCCAGGAGCTGGGCGGCAAGTCGGCCAACATCCTGCTGCCCGACGTCGACTTCCAGACCGCCGTCACCAAGGGCATCAACTCTATGATGGTGAACAGCGGCCAGTCCTGCACCGCGCCCAGCCGTATGTTCGTGCCGGCCGCCAGGCACGACGAGGTCAAGGCCATCGCCAGGGCCGCCGCCGAGAACTTCGTCGTGGGCGATCCGCAGAACGAGAAGACGCGTCTCGGGCCCGTCGTGAACAAGGCGCAGTTCGACAAGATCCAGGGCCTGATCCAGAAGGGCATCGAGGAAGGCGCCGAGCTCGTCACCGGCGGCGTCGGCCGTCCGGAGCATCTCAACCGCGGCTACTACGTGCGGCCGACGGTGTTTGCGAACGTCCGCAACGACATGACGATTGCGCGGGAAGAAATCTTCGGACCGGTGATCGTGATCCTGCCGTACAAGGACGAGGCCGAGGTGATCGAGCAGGCCAACGACACGGTCTACGGGCTCGCCGCCTACGTGCAGTCGTCGAACCTCGAGCACGCCCGCGAGGTCGCCTCGCAGATGCGCGCCGGCAACGTCCACATCAACTACCCGGCCGGCGACACCGCGGCGCCGTTCGGCGGCTACAAGCAGTCGGGCAACGGCCGCGAGTATGGCAAGTGGGGAATGGAGGAGTTCCTGGAGACCAAGGCCGTCATCGGCTTCAAGGCCGCCTAGGCTGGCGTCGTCCCGCACATGACATCATACTCGGCAGTCGTTTTCGCGATTGCCGAGTATGACCGATGCCACGGGTTGCCCCGAAGCCGACCGACAAGGACCTGGCGCGCGACAAGCCCTCGCTGCACCTGCGAATCGACTTCGGCCCGGATTGCGCGCTGGGCCCCGGCAAGATCCGCCTCCTCGAATTGATCAACGAAACCGGCTCGATCTCCGCCGCCGGCCGTGCGTTGAAGATGTCCTATCGCCAGGCGTGGCTGCTCGTCGACGAGATGAACCGCATGTTCCGCAAGCCCGTCGTCACCGCGCAGACCGGCGGCGGTGGGGGTGGCGGCACGGCGTTGACCGAAGCCGGCAACGACATCGTCCGCCTCTACCGCGAGATCGAACGCCGCACCTACGGCTCCGCGTCCACCGAGATTCGCACCCTTTCCCGCCTGATCGCCTGAGCCTTTCCTCCCCATTCAAATGCTACGAAATGGGCACATCTTTCGAGGGTCCTCTCCGCCGCGCAGCGAGGGAGAGGAAGGGGCCCATCGCGCAGCGTTGGGAAGGTGAGGTGGTCATGGCGTCCGGAGTTTCGAGGCAGAAGCAGGCGAAGCCGACATCTCACCTTCCCTGCTGACGCGCGTCCCCTCCCTCTCCCCACGCGCATGACCCTTCGACTACGCTCAGGGCAGGCAGGCGTGCGCAGAGAGCTTCGAGAGGTGGTGCGCTCGTCTTACGAGGGCGGAGGGGTCGTGAGCGCCTGAGCACCGAATCGCGCTTTGCCGCTGCCGGATGGGCGACCTCTCAACGTTATACACCTTCAAGCATATCGTAGAGCCGATGCCTGCTACGAGATGCTCGCGGGCTGTGGACGGGTTTGGCCAATGCCGTATGGATTGGGGCGAGAGCTCGTGTGCATCCTCTTGCCCCCTCGTGCGTTGGTGTCGTGAGGCAATGAATCTGTTTGGACTGAAACCTTTGCGCTGGGCGCGTATCCGCCGGCGGGCGGGCGGCTTGGCCGTGTCCATGACGCTCGCGCTCTTGGCGGGTATCGCGGAGGCGCGCACCGGGCGCTTGGCCCTCACCGTTTCGGGAGACGAGCGCATGACCGCCGATCTCAAGGAACTCGCGCAGGAATTCGAGAAGACCCAACCCTTGGCGGGGGATTCCCTCGCCCTGCTGCAGGGGGCACAGGCCTTGGCGTCGCGCCTGGGTGTCGCCTTGCGCTCGCGCGGCTTCTACGACGGCGCCCTCACCGCGACCGTCGACGGCCATCCCATCGCCGAGCCGGCCGCTCTCGACGCCATCGAGGCGCATGCCGAGGGCGATACGATTTCCTTCACGTTCGACATCGGAACCGGGCAGCGCTACCGCGTCGGCACGATCGCCATCCGGCCGCCGGGTGCAATGGCCTCGCTGCCGGCGATCGACCGTTCCAAGCTCGACCTGGCGCCGGGCGATCCCGCGGACGCGGCGGCCATCATCGCGGCCCAGGACAAGCTTCTGGCCGAGCTGCGCAAGCAGGGCTATGCGCTCGCCGCCATCAAGGATCGCGAGGTCGTGGTCGACCACGCGACGCACGAGGCCGAGGTCACCTTCATCGTCGAGAGCGGCCCTACCGCGCGCATGGGGCCGGTGAGCTTCTCCGGCAGCGCCAAGGTCGACATGGTCTGGCTGCAGCGGCGCGTGCCCTTCAAGGAGGGCGAGCCCTACCAGCCGGCCAAGGTCGATGCGTTGCGCGGCAAGCTCACCTCGCTCGGCGTGTTCAACGCGGTGCGCATCAAGCCGGCCACCGCGCTCGATGCCGAGGGCGAGCTGCCGATCGAGGTCGATCTCACCGACCGACCCTCGCGCTCGATCGGCTTCGGCATAAGCTACGAGACGCGGGTCGGCATCGGCGTCGACGGCTTCTGGACGCATCGCAATCTGTTCGGCCAGGCCGAGAGCCTGCGGCTGTCGGCCGAGCTCAGCCATCTCGGCGAGGGCGCCGCGATCCTCGATACCGGCTTTGCCTTCCGCGCCGCCTTCCGCAAGCCCGACTGGTGGTTTGGCGGCCAGGACGCCCGGCTCGAAGGTGCTGCCTTGCGCGAGGTGGTCGATGCCTACACGCGCAAGGCCGTCACCCTCTATGCCGGCCTCGATCGCACCATCACGCCGCAGTGGCAGGTGCGCGGCGCCCTTGCCGGCGAAATCTCCGAGGTCACGCGCTTCGGCGCCACGCGCGACTACCGGCTGATCGGCGTGCCGCTGGCCGTCATCCACAACAGGACCGACAGCGATCTCGATCCGACCAAGGGCTATCGCCTGCAGCTCGATGCGACGCCGTGGCTCGACACCGAGCCGGGCGGCGCCCTGTTCGCCATCATGCGCCTCACCGCCCGCGCCTACTTCGACCTCGCCGAGCCCGGCCGCACCGTTCTCGCCACCCGCGCGTCGCTGGGCACCGAGCCCGCCAGCAGCGTCAACAGCGTTCCGGCGGACAAGCTCCTCTATGCCGGCGGCGGCGGCTCGGTGCGCGGCTTCGTCTACCAGAGCGCAGGGCCGCGCGACGCCTACAACAGGCCCTTGGGCGGCGCGAGCGTCGTCGAGGCGAGCCTCGAGCTGCGCCAGCGCATCGGCGAATCCTTCGGCGTCGTGGCCTTCATCGACGCGGGCAGCGCCTACCCCGATCCGATGCCCAACTTTTCCCTGTATGAGCCGCGCGTCGGCGTGGGCATCGGCCTGCGCTACTACACCGGCTTCGGCCCGGTGCGGCTCGATGTCGGTGTCCCCCTCAACAAGCGCGACGGCGATCCGCCGTTCGGCATCTACGTCAGCCTGGGGCATTCCTTCTGATGCGCGCACTTCGCCTCCTCGCCTGGACTGTCGGCGGCGTGCTCGCCGGTCTCGCCCTCCTGTTCGGCGCCCTGCAGACGCCGCCCGGCCAGCAGATGCTGGCGTCGCTCGTCTCCTCTCTTGCCTCCAGCCCGCAGAGTCGCATGCAGCTTACGGGACTGCATGGCTTCTTTCCGACCGAGCTGCGTCTCGACCGGCTCGAGCTCGGCGACACGCAGGGGATCTGGCTCACCGCCGACGATGTGAGCGTCGACTGGTCATTGCTTTCGCTGTTGAGCGGACGCGTGCGTATCGAGGCGCTTGCGGTGAAGCGCATCGAGGTGGCGCGTGCGCCGGAGCCCGTGCCACCGGACGGCAAGCCACCCGCAGCGGCCGGGGCGCTCCCGGTGGGCATCGACCTGCAGTCGCTGACGATCGGCGAGCTTCATGTCGGCCCGACCCTGGCGCAGGTCGACGCGCGCTGGAACCTCTCCGCCAGCGCACTGTTGCCCGCCGTGCCGGGCGAGGGCTGGCTGAAGCTCACGGGCGCGCGTCTCGACGGCCCGGCTGGCCGTCTGTCGGCCGATCTCCATTTCGACGGCGTGCGCCACACGATGGCGGGCGAGGCGATGATCGACGAGGGCCGTGGCGGCATCCTGGCGACGTTGCTCGAACGTCCCGACCTCGAACGCTTCACCGCGAAGCTCACGGCCAAGGGTAACGAGAAAGCCGGCGACGTCGACCTGTCGCTGTCGGCGGGCGATGTCGCGTCCCTCAACGGCAAGGCGAGCTGGCAGCCGCGCGGCGAGGCGACGACCTTCACCTTCCGTCTCGACGCCGCCGGTCCCGGCCTGCCGGCGAGCCCGTTGGCCGAGATCGTTCGTCGTCCCGTCGTGCTCACCGCCGACGGCACGATCGAGCGCACGCTCATAACGCTCGGCGCGGCGCGCCTGACCGCAGGACCGCTCGGGATCACGACGTCGGGCCGCTACGATCGCACCGCCGATCGCCTGGAGACGACGACGTCGCTCACCATGGACGAGCCGGGGATATTCGCGCCGCTGATGGCGGGCGTCGCCTGGCGCAGCTTGCGCCTCGACGCCAAGGCGGACGTGGAGCAACTGGCGACCAAGCCGCGCGGCGTCGTTCGCATCGAAGGCGCCGCCGAGGATCTGGCGATCGCGGCCCTCGTGCCCGGCTTCCCCGCGCTCGGCCGCACCACGCTCGCCGCCCGGATCGGCGCGCGCGACGGCACGCTGCGGATCGAGGCGCTGGAGGTGACGTCGCCGCTGGCCGGCGTGACCGCTACCGGCAGCTTCGTTCAGGCGACGCAGCGCGGCGAGGCCAAGGCGACGATTTCCGTGCCCAGCCTCGCGCCACTCTCGGGCCTTGCCGGCCGCGAGCTGGTGGGCAGCGCGGCGGTCGATCTCACCGCGACCAGCCAGGCGGAGACGGTCACGGTCGGCTGGAAGGGTGCCCTGCGCGACCTCGCGGTGCCCGGCGTCCCGCGTGACCTGGTGGCCACGGCGGTGAACCTCAGCGGCACAGCCGCCGTCGGTCGCGACGAGGCTTGGGTGCTGCGCGATGCTCGTATCGAAAGCAGCGCCGGCTCGTTTTCCGTGAATGGCACGGGTCGTGCGGCGACAGGCACGCTCGACCTCGCGCTTTCCCTACCGGCGCTGACCGCGTTGACCCCCGACGTGGCGGGAACGGCGGCGGTGAAGGCGAAGATAACGTTGCGCGGAACCGGCACCGATCTCAGCGTGTCGGCGGAGGTGAGCGACGTCGCCTACGGCACCGTCGCGGCGCGACAGCTCGCCGTCACCGCTGATGCCTCGCTTGACGAGAACGGCGCGGTGAACGGCACGATCAAGGCGACCGGCGAGGTGGAGAGCCAACCGCTGCAGCTCGACGGAAAGTTCTCGCGCGATGCGGCCGGCGGCATCGTCGTGCCATCGTTCCAGGGCCGATGGGCGGGCGCCGTTCTCGATGTCGCCGACCTCGTGCTCACCCCGGCCCGCACCTCCGGCCACGCCAGGCTGCAGGTGGCGAAGCTGCAGGAGGTCGCGGCTCTGGTCGGCGCCGATCTCGCAGGCTCTCTGGAGGCCGAGGTGACGGCGCATCCGCTGTCGCCCAACCGCAGCCTCGGCGTTCGCGTCCATGGTGCCGACCTCCGCGCCTCGGGCCTCGCGGTCGGGACGCTCGATATCGGCGGAACGATCGACGATCCGACGGGCCGCGCCACCACCGACCTCACGCTCGACGCCAAGCGGATCGCCGGTGCGTCGGGCGTCGGCGCGCTCAAGGCCACGGCGCGCGGCGATCTCGCCGGGCTCGACGTGACGGTGCAGGCCACCGGCGCCACCTCCGCCACGCTGGCGGCCCGCATTGAAAAGACAGCGCAGGAGATCGTGGTTGCGCTCCAACGGTTCGACGCACGCTACGCCGGCATTCCGGTCGCCCTGCAGGGCGCGACGCGGCTCCACATCGAAGGCGGGCGGGTGCGGATCGATCCGGCGAAGCTGCGCGTGGGCGGCGGCAACGTCGCGCTGCGCGGCACGCTCGACCCGGTGGCGAGCGACCTCAGGGTCGAGCTTTCGGCCTTTCCGCTGTCGCTGATCGACGCTTTCGCGCCGGGCACCAACCTCGCGGGCACGCTCGATGCGCAGCTCCGCGTGCAGGGATCGACCAGCGCGCCGCGCGTCGACGCCACCTATGCCGCCAATGGAATCCGCGTGGTCCGGCCCGGCACCGCATTGGTGCCTGCGCTCGCCCTGAAGGGCACCGGCACCCTGGCCGGCCAGCAGGCGACGCTCGACGCACGCCTTTCGACCACGGGCGCCACCGCTGTGTCGATCAAGGGAAAGGCGACGCTGCCCAGCGGGCGTGCGGCGCTCGCCGCGACCGCCGCCGTCACCGGCACGATCGACGTGGCGCCCTTCGCGCCGATGCTGGGCAACGATGTCCGCGGCATCACCGGCACGGTGAAGCCCAACCTCTCGATCGAGGTCGCGGGCGGGCGCGTCACCGGCAGCGGCAGCGTCGATCTCACCAACGGCGCGCTCAACTCGCCCGACGCGGGCCTGCGGCTTGACGGCGGCGAGGGGCGGCTGGTGTTCCAGGGCGAGACCCTGCAGGTGCAGCGCCTGGCCTTCCGCACCGGCCGCAACGGCAGCGTGACGCTGGGCGGCTCGCTGCGGCTCGATCTCAAGGAGGGGCTGGTGCTCGACCTGGTGCTGGCAAGCCAGCGTGCGCTGCTGGTGAGCCGGCCCGACTTGGTGGCCACCGTGTCGAGCAACGTGAAGATCACCGGCTCGACGGTGCGCGGTTTCGACGTCGCCGGTCCCCTGACCATCGACCGCGCCGAAATTTCCATCGGCGCATCGCAGGCCGCCGACTATCCGACCCTCGAGGTGCGCGAGATCAACAAGCCCGGCAGCGCGCCGCCGCCGCCCGTCGCCACCACGAAGCAGCCGGCCCGCAAACCGCCGCCGCCCCCGAACGCGACGCCGGTGCGGCTGGCGCTCGATGTCAGCGCGCCGCAGGGCGTGTTCGTGCGTGGCCGCGGGCTCGATGCCGAGATGGGTGGCCAGGCGAAGATCGCCGGCACGCCGTCGTCGCCCACGGCGATCGGCGGCCTCACCGTGCGGCGCGGCGATTTCAGCCTGGGCGGCCGGCGCCTCACCTTCAGCCGGGGAGTGGTCACGCTCGACAGTCTCGACACGATCGACCCGCGCCTCGATTTCCTCGCCTCGACCAACGTGCAGTCCGCCACCATCGGCGTGGCCATCACCGGCACGTCGCGCGACCCCAGGATCGAGATCAGCTCGGTGCCGGCGATGCCGTCGGACGAGGCCATGGCGCTGCTGATCTTCGGCAAGCCCGCCTCGACCCTGAGCGGCTCGGAGCTGCTGCAGGTCGCGAGCGCCGTGGCCGAGCTCAGCGGCCGCTCGCCCGGCAGCGGCATGCTCTCCCGTCTGCGCAAGGGCCTCGGACTCGACCGGCTGAACGTCGGCGGCGCCGACCGCAGCGGGTCGGACGGTGGCGCGCCCGTCTCGCTCGAAGCCGGCCGCTACGTGGCGCCCGGCGTCTATGTCGGCGCCAAGCAGGGCGCCAGCGGCACCTCCAGCCGCGGCGTCGTCCAGCTCGAGGTGATCGATCATGTGAAGATCGAGGCCGACGTCGGCGCCGATTCCAACGGCCGCGTCGGCATCAAGATGGAATGGGACTACTGAGGCTCGCTAGAGCAGCTTCCGACTAGGGAG
>CANIRG010000284.1 GCA_947469635.1 Rhodospirillales bacterium
AGGAGACTGCCTGGACGAACTGCGCTCGACCCTGCTGACCTCAGGATCATCATTCACATCGTTGGTTTCGATTTGGTTCATGCTCGACTTCATCATGAATGCCTCCGGTTGGACAAATCGGTGTCCAAAAAATCCGGGGGCAGCTCAGTGAGTGCAAGCAGTCCGCCGGCGAGTATCGCCTGGGATCCGGGGATAGAATCCGCGTCGTCGTCCTGTCCGATACCGAGTTCTCGGCCGACTACGAGGTGAACTCGACAGGGGCGGTTCAGGCCCGAATGCTGGGAGCGATCCCGGTGACCGGCATGACGACGGCCGAGCTCGAGCAGATTCTCAAGGATCGCTATACAGCTGCAGGCTATCTGCGACAGCCGCGCCTCAGCGTCGAGCTCGTGGGATCCCGGCCGTTCTTTATCCTGGGCGAAATCAGCCGACCCGGGGCTTTTGGCTATCTGGCATGCCTTCGGGTGATCCAGGCGGTGACGATTGCCGGCGGCTATACACGGCGTGCTTCCAAGTCGCGGATGACCATTCGGCGGTTCTTCTCGAACTTCGCCGAAGAGGAGTACGTGTCGGAAGATACGCTGGTCGAACCGGGCGATGTGCTGAGAATCCCGGAACGGTACTTTTAATGGCCTGAAGGTTGCCTTATTGGTTTGGCAGTGTGGGGCGGTCGATACCGTGTGCATGGAATGAGTCCAGACAGGCTGGGTGGCCGTCTGGTCCAGAATATCCGGTATATGGGTGTGAAGGATCGTAGCGACTGATACAGTCGTAGGATGGTGTGTGATGTCACTTTTACCTAGAGCCGACCGCATGGGTGAGGACGCGCTTCCGAACCGCGCGTCGCCGGCACTGGAAGGCATGGGCTCGTCCTCGTCGCGTCCGCTAGAGGCGGCGCCGAACGAGCTGTGGGAGTGGCTGCGGCTGCTCAATCGCCGCAAGTCCCTGATCGTCGGCGCGGGCCTCGTCGCGGTTGCGATGATGGCCCTGATCATTGCGCAGGCGACGCCGCTCTACAAAGCGTCCTCGCGCATCATGCTCGATACCCGCACCTTCAAGGTCGTGAGCACCGAGGCGGCGCTGTCGGGCGTCGACACCTTGAATCTCGGCGCCATCCAGAGCGAGCTCGAGGTCATCCAGTCCGAGTTCCTGATCGGCCGCGTGGTCGACCGGCTCGGTCTGGCATCGAATCCGGATTTCAACGGCACGCGTCCGCCCGGCTTCCTCGACACGGCCCTCGAGCCGGTGCGCGAATTGTGGCACTCGGGCATTGCCTCCGTGCTGGCCCCGGCGCCCAAGCAAGTGGCCGCACCGGCGCCGGCGCAGCGGGCGCCTCGTGCCGCCGGCCGCACCGAAGACAGCGATCCCGGCCGACGTTCCGCCATCGGTGCCGTCAGCGGCGGTCTCAGCGTCTCCCTGCTCGGCCGCAGCTTCGTCATCATGGTGACGGTGGAGAGCCCCGATGGGGCGATGTCCGCGCGCGTCGCCAATGCGATCGCCGAGGTCTATCTCGCCGACCAGGTCGACAACAAGAACGAGGCCAACGGCGGGCCACGGAGTGGCTCGAGGAGCGCCTGGCCGAGCTGCGCCGCAACCTCCAGGTCGCCGAAGAGGCTGTCGCCACCTACCGGCGCGACAAGGGCCTGTCGGGCAGCCCGGAAGCAGCGGTGTCGTCGCAGTCGCTGACCGAGCTCAACAACAAGTACATCAGCGCCAAGACGCGCCGCATCGAGAAGGAAGGCCGTCTCGTCGCGCTGAGCAAGGCGAGCCTCAATCCCAACGAGCTTGCCAACATCGCCGAGGTCGCGAGCAACTCGGCGCTGGGGTCGCTGCGCACCCAGGAAAGCGAGCTCACGCGCAAGGTCGCCGAGCTTTCGATCCAGTTCGGTCCCAACCATCCCAGGCTGATCCAGGCGCATACGGAGCTTGCCTCGGTGCGCAGTCGCTTCCTTCAGCAGACCCAGAGCATCACCCTGGCGATCCGCGCCGAGCTCGATGCCGCCAAGTCGGAGGAGGAGGAGCTCAAGACCCAGGTCGAGCGCGCCTCCGTCCTGTCCGGCGCCACCAGCCAGTACGAGGCCGAGCTGAAGCAGCTCGAGCGCGAGGCCCAGTCCAACCGTGCTCTCTACGAGAGCTTCCTCAACCGCTTCAAGGAGCTGCGTGAGCAGCAGGACATCCAGCGGGCCGATGCGCGCATCCTGGCCTATGCCTGGCCGTCCACCAGCCCGTCCTCGCCCAACTACAAGACCGGCCTTTTCGCCGCCTTCATCATCGGCTGCTTGCTGGGTGTGGCGGGCTCGATCGCCGCGGAGAAGCTCGACCGGGTGTTCCGTTCCGCTTCCCAGGTCGAGACGGCAACCGGCGTCGCCGTGCTCGGCATGGTGCCCCTCGTCAAGGGCGCCATGGGACAGCGCGCCTCGATCGTCAACCAGGTGCTCGACAAGACCACCTCGTCGGCAGCCGAAGCGATGCGCGCGGTGTTCACCGCCATCAGCCTGTCGAACCTCGACCGGCCGCCACGGGTCATCGCGGTCACCTCCTCGACGCCTGGCGAAGGCAAGACGACCTTCGCCGCGGCGCTGGGCGGCCTCTTGACCAAGATGAACGCGTCGCGTCGCGTGCTGCTGGTCGATCTCGATCTGCGTCGCGCCAACCTTGCGGTGGCGTTCGGCGTCAAGGATCGCAACAGCCCCGGCCTCGGCACCATCGACGAGTATCTGATGGGCACCAAGACTCTGGACCAGTGCATCCGTCGCGACGACAAGTCGGGCGTCGACTATATCTGCGCCCGGCCCGATACGCCGAATGCGCCGGAAGTCCTGGAATCGCACGCCATGAAGGCCGCCCTGGCGACCTTCGCCGAGCGCTACGACCTGGTGATCCTGGACAGCCCGCCGGTGATGGCGGTGTCCGATGCCCGCATCATCTCGCAGCTTGCCGACTACACGATCTTCGTCGTGCAGTGGGCCAAGACGGCGCGCGATGTCGTGACCCTGGCGGTGGGCGCGCTGCGCAACGTCACCGATCGCGTCGGCATCGTCATCAACAAGGTCAACCTCGCCAAGCACGCGCTGTACGAGTACGGCGACTACGGCGACTACTATTCGCGGTACCAGGGCTATTACGGCGCCGGCACCCCGGCGACCGCCGACGGCGGCCTGGACAAGCTCAAGCGGATGGTGCCGCGCGTCGTCAAATAGGACGACGCGCCTCACGCAATCGTAACCGGCCCGCGAGGCCTCCTCATGCGATGGTCCTGCCCCCAACAGGGAGGGACCATCGAATGACCTTCAAGAACCGACTGACTTGCCTCGCGGCGGCACTGCTCGCCCTTACGACCTTCGCCGACGCGAGCGTCGCCCAGACGACACCGACGCGGCTTCGCGGCGCGATCACCGCCATCGACGGCAAGACCGTCACCATCGCCACGCGCGAAGGCGCGACGGTCAACGTCAAGCTGGCCGACAACTGGGTGGTGGCGCTGGTGGCACCGGTGTCGGCAGCCGACATCAGGGCCAACAGCTTCGTGGGCATCGCCTCCATGAAGGCGGCGGACGGCAGCCTCAATGCGCTCGAGGTGCTGGTGTTCCCAGAAGCCATGCGCGGCAGCAACCCGGGCCACTATCCCTGGGATCTGCAGCCCGAGAGCATGATGACCAATGCCACGGTGGCGACCGTCGCCTCCGGCAGCGATGGCCAGACGGTGAAAGTCGAATACAAGGACGGCACGCAGACCATCAAGGTGAAGCCGGGCACGCCCATCGTCACCTTCCTGCCGGGCGAGCGTACCGATGCCAAGGTCGGCGCCAAGGTCTTCGTCGGCGCGGCCAAGGCAGCGGACGGCACCTTCACGGCGACGCGCCTCAACGTCGGCAAGGACGGCCTCACGCCCCCGATGTAGGCACCAAGCCTCCTACAGCCTCCAGAGCGTGATCCCGGGCGGCGTCGTCGCCCGGTCGAGCAGGCTGGGCACGTCGGCCACGAAGCCGCCGTCGGGCTTCAGCAACGGCCGCACCAGGGTCCAGCCGCCCTCGCGATAGGGGCGGTGGGCCACGGCCAGCACCACCGCGTCGGCCGGCTTCAGCCGGTCGAGCGGCGTCAGCGACAGCGCGTATTCCTCGTGCAGCAGGTCGCCGTCGGCCATCGGGTCGTGCAGCTGCACCACGATGCCGAAATCCTCCAGCTCGCGCACGATGTCGACCACGCGGGTGTTGCGGATGTCGGGCACGTTCTCCTTGAAGGTGACGCCCAGCACCGTGACCACCGGCCGGCCGCCGGTGCCGGCACGGCGCATGACGTTGCGCGCCACGCGATTGGCGACGTGGACGCCCATGCCATCGTTGACGCGGCGCCCGGAGTGGATGACGTGCGGATGGTAGCCGACCTCCTCGGCCTTGTGGGCGATGTAGAAGGGGTCGACGCCGATGCAGTGGCCGCCCACGAGGCCCGGCCGGAAGGGCAGGAAGTTCCACTTGGTGCCGGCCGCCGTCAGCACGTCCTGCGTGTCGACGCCGAGCCGATCGCAGATCAGCGCGATCTCGTTGATCAGGGCGATGTTGATGTCGCGCTGGGTGTTCTCCAGCACCTTGGCGAACTCGGCGACCCGGATCGTGGCGGCGCGATGCGTGCCGGCGGTGACGACGCTCCTGTAGACCGCATCGACGATATCGAGCGTCTCCGGCGTGTCGCCCGACACGATCTTCAGGATATTGTCGAAGCGCCGTTCCTTGTCGCCGGGATTGATGCGCTCGGGCGAGTAGCCGACGTTGAAGTCGGTCTTCCATTTCAGCCCCGAGACCTTCTCGAGCACGGGAACGCACACATCCTCGGTGACGCCGGGATAGACGGTGGATTCGTAGACGACGATGTCGCCTCGCTTGAGCTGCTTGCCGATGGTGGCCGAGGCCTTGCGCAGCGGCTCGAGGTCGGGCTGCTTGCTGGCGTCGATCGGCGTCGGCACGGTGACGATGTGGAAGTCGGCGGCTCCGAGCCGGCCGGCGTCGGAGGTGAAATGCAGGCCCGGCGCCTTGAGCGCCGCAGGCTCGACCTCGCCGGTGCGGTCGTGGCCGGCCAAGAGCTCGGCGATGCGGCGGGCGTCGATGTCGAAGGCGACGACGGAGATGCCCGCCCGGGCAAAGGTGGCCGCGACGGGCAGGCCGACATAGCCCAGGCCGATGACTGATATGCGTCGGTTCATTGCCGGAAACGTACCATCGTTCCGGGGCTTTCCCTATAGTCGTGGCCCATGGGCGCGCAGCAGGGCACCGACGGAGGCTGGGGAGCCCTCCTGCAACCGCAAGGGCTGCCGGCGCTGGCCGTGCTGCTGGGCGGCGTGCTGCTGCATTCCATGAACGTGCTGCTGCTGGCGACGGTGCTGCCCACGATCGTGGGCGAGCTGGGCGGCGCGGCGCTGATGAGCTGGCCGACCACGGCCTTCCTCGCCTCCTCGATCGTGGCCGCGACCTGCACCGGCCTGCTGACGGCATCGATCGGCGCCCGCGCCGCCTTCTGCACCGGCGCCTTCGTCTTCGGCGTGGGCGCGACCCTCTGCTCGCTCGCCCCGGACATGGGCTGGGTCGTGGCCGGCCGCTTCGTCCAGGGCTTCGGCGGCGGCGTGCTGACCGCTGTGGCCTACATCGTCGTGCGCAGCACCTTCCCCGAGGCCGCCTGGGCGCGGGCGATCGCCCTGCTGTCGGGCATGTGGAGCGTGTCGATCGTCGTGGGACCGCTGGCCGGCGGCGCCTTCGCCCGCTACGGCGACTGGCGCGGCGTGTTCGTGGCGGTGTCCGCCATCGCCTTCGTGCTGGCCGTCGGTGCCTGGTGGGCGCTGCCGGCGACCGCATCGGCTCCGCGCAAGGTGCCGAAGGTGCCCGGCCTGCGCGTGGCGCTGATCTGCGCCGCCATCGCCGGTACCTCGTCGGCCGCCGTCGTCGCTTCACCTCTGGCCAAGGCCGGCCTGATCGCGCTCTCGGTCGTGACGTTGGCGCTCATGATCCGTATCGACCGCCGCGCCAAGGCGCCGCTGCTGCCGGGCGATGCCTTCTCCTTCGCGACGCAGACGGGGCTCGGCCTCTGGCTCGTCCTGCTGCTGTGCGTGGCCTACAGCCCGGTCCAGATCTTCGTGCCGATCTTCCTGCAGCGCCTGCACGGCTTCGATCCGCTGGCGGCGGGCTATGCCGTGGCTGGTGCCTCGTTCGGCTGGACGTCCGCGGCCCTGCTGGTGGCGGGCGCAGCCGGTGCCTGGCCCGGCCGGCTGATGCTGGCCGGACCTGCAACCATGGCGGTCGGTCTCGCTGCCCTGGCGCTGCTCGCCCCCTCGGCACCCTGGCCGATGCTGCCAGCCATCGTCGTGCTGGGCGCCGGCATCGGTGTCTGCTGGGCGTTCGTCGCCCAGCGCGTCATGGGCGGGGCGCGGCGGGGCGAGGAGGCGATCGCGGCTTCCTCGGTCCCCACGGTGCAGCAGATGGGCTTTGCCCTGGGGGCGGCGCTGGCGGGCCTCACTGCCAACACCAGCGGCTTCTCCACCGGCAGCGCGTCGGGTGTTGCCGCAGCGGCCTTCTGGGTGCCGGCAAGCTTCGTCGCGCCGGCCCTCCTCGCCTTGGTCATCGCCCTGCGCCTGCGGGCACGATCCACAGGACGAGCGTGAACAGGATGCCGCCCACATAGAGCGCGCCGAAGATCGCCTTGTTGTGACGCGCGAGCCACGCCGGGAGATAGATGTCGAAGTTGTCGCGGCGCTCCTCCGTGTAGCGCGCCGCGATCGGGGTGAGGGGACATCGCCAGCCGTTCGCAGCCAGCACGAGGACCTCGAGCGAGACGATGCCTATCGACAGCAGGGCAGGGAACCAGGCGCCCTGCCAGGCGAAGATCCAGATGGCGAGGATGCAGGCAACGAAGAACGCCCACACCACGGTGTGAACGATCCTGACGATCACGAGGGCGGACACCTTCGCAAACTCCGGGAAATCAGCGTAGCGCCGGATTGACCCGCCAGCGCCGCGCCGGACGGCCACGGCCCTTGGGCAATGGCGCGGGTCGCAGGATGCCGGCCATGACCAGCCGGACGATCACCGCGTCGGCACCGATGGCGTCGACGCCATAGGCCAGCGCCTGGCAGCGTATGTCCTCGCGCGCGACCTCCGACGCGCCGGTGAGCCTGAGCCAGCGCACGGCGCGGCGGGCATTGCGGTCGCGGTCGGCCCGGCCGGCCTGGTTGAGCACGATGCGGGCGTGCGGCCGGAAATAATAGGTCCACAGCGATACCGCCGACTCGACCGCATCGGCGTCGACCATTCCGGGTGCGATGGGCGAGCCGTTGCCCGACCAGCCCAGCAGCGTGAGCATGCCGGCGAGCCTTGCCACCGTGCCGCGGCCCTTGCCCAGCCAGCCCGCTTCCAGCCCATCGGCGGCCAGCACCTCGTCGTGCAGGTTGGCGAGGAAATCGTTGAACAGGCCGAGCGCACCGTCGCTGAACTTCAACACCAGCGGATCGTCGGGCGTGCGGGCCGCCTGGGCGATGTGGTGGAGCATGGCGAGCGCATTGTCGTCGCGGGCGACGCGGCGCTGCTCCAGCGGCGTGAAGGGGACCGGATCGGGCCAGGCATAGAGGAAGCGCGCGGTCATGCCGTCGTCGATCCCGTCCAGCGCCTCGGCCAGCCGGTCGGGCTGGATCGAGCCCACGATGCTGAGCGGGAACTTCCGCAGGTGCATCGGCTGGGGTCGCGAGCGGCGGTTGATGGTGATGCCCGCCGCCGACCAGGCCTCCAGCCAGTGGGCGCGATCCGAGCCGCCGTTGGCGTAGCGGCCGAGGTTGGTCAGCCAGGCCGTGAGCTCGTCGCGCCACAGCACGACGCCGCGCGGGTTGCCGCGCACGACGTCGGCCAGCGCCTCGATGGTGGCATCGGCCACGACGATCTGCGACGGAACGAAGGCCTCGTCGAAGGCGGCTTCGGCGGGACGGGCGGGCGCGCGGGCGCCGTCGGCCAGCGCCCGCACGCAGTCCTCGCGCCAGCGCTCCGTCACCAGCCGGGCCTGCTCCAGCCGGGCAGCGTGGCGGCCCTGGCGGTCGTCGTCCTCCGAGCGCAGCGCCTCCTCGATCTGGGCGAGCTGGTCGCGCACCACCGCGAGCGCCGGCGACTTGCCGCTCGACGGCGTGCCGACCAGCGCCTGCCACAGCACCAGCGGCTCGGACCAGGAGGGCATGACGCGCGCCACGACGCCCGCGCCGCACAGGCCCGCCACGGCGGCGAGCACGCCCTGCACCACATAGTCGACGGGCGCGCCGGCGGATTGCGCGGTGTCGCCCACCCACTGCCGCCAGTCCTCGGGCAGCAGATGCAGCGGGAAGGGCGGCACGGTGCCGCGCTGGTCGTCGAGCAGGCTGGCGTCGATCTCCGGCCATGGCGCCGGCTCGGCTTCGGCGGGCGCATCGGGACGAGGCCCGGGATGAGACCCGGGACGCGGCGCGGGGTGGGGACGGCTGCGCATCGCTTCCTCGAACGGAACGAAGCCCGGCGGCGGGGTCACATGGTCATGCAGCATGTTGGGTCTCCTGGGTTTGGGACGGGATGGTGGGCTGGGGCACGAAGACGGGAGGCAGGGGCTGTGGATTGTCGAAGGCGCGCTTGAGGCGATGCGCCAGCGCCTCGTTCTGGCAGACGAGGCCGGGGACATCGGCCAGCCGGAATGGCGCACACCGCCAGTCGACGATCACGACGCCGCAGCAATGGCTGCACAGCCACGCCAGCGGATC
>CANIRG010000285.1 GCA_947469635.1 Rhodospirillales bacterium
ACGCCCGAGCTGCGTTTCGACTGCCCCGAGGACCGCAAGTTCAAGATCGTCGAGGAGGTCAAGGCGCGGCTGAAGCAGGCCGGCGCCAAGGTCAACGACATCGACGGCGTGCGGGTGAGCACGCCGGATGGTTGGTGGCTGCTGCGGGCCTCGAACACGCAGGCCGTGCTCGTCGCTCGCTGCGAAAGCGCCAACGAAGAGGGGCTGGAGCGGCTCAAGGGCGACCTTCGGGCGGCCCTGGCGGCCAGCGGCGTCAGCCTGCCGGACGAAGCATCGGGCCATCACTGAGGCCCGTCGTCGTCGATGCGCTTCTTCTTCTACGGGACGCTGCTGGATCGCGATGTCATGGCGCTGGTCATCGGCCGTCGCTTGCCGCCGGGTGCCTTCCTGCCTGCGATCCTGCCGGCTCACTCCCGGCGGCGCGTCAAGGGCGCCAGCTACCCGATCGCGGTGCGGGATCGGCGCGACGCGATTCACGGAAAGGTCGTTGGTGGCTTGAGCCGCCGCGACGTGGAGCGCCTCTCGGCCTATGAGGGCGCGGGCTACCGTATCGCGTCGCTGAAGGTGAGGGAGAAGGGCATGCTCTCGAAGGTGGCGGTGTTCGCGCCACTGGAGGAGCGGTTTCAGCCCACCAGTGGGGCGTGGTCGTTGACGCTATGGCAACGCCGCGACAAGCGGACGTTCGTCGGCCGGTTGCGGCGTGCCTTCAGCGGCCGACCGGGGTGTTCCACGCGCTGACCTGCAGCGCCGAGCAGAAGATCTTGCGCTGCTCCAGGCGTTTGCAGCCGCTCATCGCCTCGTCCTGCGACAGGTTGGTGAGCCGTGCGCGATGGAAGGTCTTCTGCGCCATCTGCACCTCGTCGAGAGCCACCGCGATGCGTGCGCGAATGGCCTCGGGCAGCAGGGCCGTTGCGCGCTCCAGGGCGCTCTGGGCGGCACGCGAATCGCTGAACGATCCCACCTGGATGACCCATCCGCCCGTGGGCGGGGAGGTCGCGTCGCCCTGGGAGAAACCAGCCAACGGGGTCGCGGCGGCAGGACGCAGCGGCGAGGCAACAAGCGGGGCGCCGGGCGCGATGGTCGCAGGCTCGGCCCGCGCGACCTGGTCGGCGCGTGCCGTCGTCGGAGGGGCTAAAGCGCCGGGCACGAAGTTCACGGCGGCGTAGCGTGCCGAACGTGGCGTCTTGGTCGGCGTCCAGGCCGCCATGCCCATCGCCTGGGCGGTGGAGAATCCCTGATCCATGAGATCGGCCATGAGCCGGTCGCGGCGGAACGCCGTATCCCCGCCCATCACCACGCCGATCATGCGGCGGTCGTCGCGCAAGGCCGACATCACGAGGTTGAAGCCGGAGGCGTTCGTGTAGCCGGTCTTCAATCCATCGGCGCCAGCATAGGTCTGCAGCATCGCATTGTGGTTGGTGAGCGTGCGGCCCTTGTAGAAATAGCTCTGGACCGAGAACACCGGATAGTAGTGCGGGAAATCGCGTAGCAGCGCGTGAGCCAGCTTCGCCATGTCGCGCGCCGTCGTCACCTGCTCGCGATCCGGCAGGCCGGAGGCATTGCGGAACACGGTGGAACTCATGCCGAGCTGGCGCGCCTTCTGCGTCATCTGGCGGGCGAAGCTTTCCTCGTCGCCGCCCAGCGCCTCGCCGAGCACGATCGCGGCATCGTTGGCCGAACGCGTCACCAGTCCCATGATGGCATCGCGCACGTTCACCGCGCCGCCCATCATGCCCATCTTTGTCGGCGAGGCGTTCAACGCGGTCACCGATACCGGCAAGGCATCGCCCAGCGACAGTCGGCCCGAGTCCAGTGCCGAGAAGGCGAGATAGAGCGTCATCAGCTTGGTGAGGGATGCGGGGTGGCGGAGCTCGTCGGGCCGGTCCGACAGGAGCTCGCGACCACTCATCGCGTCGACGACGAGATAGGAGTCCTTGGAATTGACCGCCGGATTGGGGATCCAGCCCGGTGAGCTGCGCATCGCCGTCTTGCCCGGGGCACGCATCTTGCCGTAGGGCGACGTGCGCATCTTGGTCGAAACACCCTGCGCCTCACTCGTGAGTGGGGGGAGGAGCGTGGCCAAGAAAGCAAGGACGACAAACCAATGAAGGTTCTTCGCATAGGGCTTTGAAATAGTGCTCATCTCAAAAACGCCACACTTTATGAGTCTAGTTTTTGCGAATGTAGCCAACGGCTTAAGAGCGGTTCTTCATCAATACTAAAATTTGTGGGGTTATGCAACTTTTCCCCGGTCATGGTGTCGCCGCAGTTGGTTCGGAAACTGCATCCGTCGAAAACGGGAGAACTCCATGAAAATCGCAGCAGCCGCGGCCTTCGCGGCGGTCCTTGCGGCACTATCCACGGCGTCGGCGCAGCAGCGACTGGAGCGCGCAGTGGAGCAGCCTGTCCTGAAGCGCAGCCTGAACTGGTTCGGCTACGTCGGTGGCGACGACATCAAGGAGGCCTGCAAGCCGGGTGGTCGCGATCGCATGCGCATCGTCTACAATGGCCTGTGGGAGGAGCAGGTTCGCACCTACGAGATCGTGCTCCAGCCCGACGGGACGGCCGGGATCACGTTCGGCGTGCTTGCGGATCAGGGGCAGGTGGCGAGCCTCGCCATCGGCGGGGCGAGCGATCTCACCAATCCGTGGAAGATGCGCAAGGCGCAGCGCCTGCTCAACGCCTCGGAGACCGCCGAGCTCGCGAGCCTGCTCGAGGCAAGTGCTGCCTTCGGCCCACCGCGCGACGGGCTGCGGCTGCCCGACAACGACTTCTGGTGGACGGTTGTTTCTTGTCGCAAAGGTATCTGGGGCTTCCAGGCCTACCATCATCCGACGGATGGATTCGCGAACGTGAAGTTCGCCGAAAAACTATTTGCGTGGGACTCCGTTCCCGTGAAGGTCAACCGGCCACGCAAGCTGGAGCCGGCGCAGTTCCGCCGCGATCCTTCGGCGAACCCCGGCCGCGACCGGGCGAATCGCTGGGTGCTGGTGGTCGGCAAGGAGGGGTTGCGTCCGAGGTAGCGGAACGGCTTGGCGTGCCTATATAGTCAGCGGGCAGGCAGGATAGAGGATCAGATCGGAACGATGGCAATTCGGCGTACGGCAAGCGACTGGCAGCGCGACAGCGATCGTCTCGGAGGGCCCAAAGAGCCTCCCGGCGGCCCGCCGCAGCAACCGCCGTCGCGGCGCGACAACGGTACAGGCGACGGAGAAGGCGACGACGGCCGCACCGGCGCGCTCACGCTCACCCGGACGCGGACCAAGAAGCCATCGATGTACAAGGTGCTGATGCTGAACGACGACTACACGCCGATGGAGTTCGTGGTCGACGTGTTGCAGAACATCTTCCAGAAAAATCGCGAAGAAGCGACGCAGATCATGTTGCACGTCCACCAGAAGGGCGTGGGCGTGTGTGGCGTCTATACCTACGAGGTCGCCGAGACGAAGGTGACGCAGACGGTCGATTATGCGCGCAAGAATCAGCATCCGCTGCAATGCACGCTGGAGAAAGAGTAGCTGTTCCCAATTCATTCGGGGTGGTTCGATGTCCATGTTGTCCAAGAACCTCGAGAAGTCGCTGCATCGCGCATTCGCATTGGCCGGCGAACGCCGGCACGAATACGCGACGCTGGAGCATCTTCTGCTGGCGATGACCGAGGATGAGGACGCCACGCCCGTCCTCAAGGCGTGTGGCGTCGATATCGACCGCCTGCGGCACGATCTCGAGACCTTTGTCGATAATCGCCTGAAGGGCATCGTCACGCAGACGCCGAGCGAGCCGCTGCCCACCGCAGGCTTCCAGCGCGTCGTGCAGCGCGCCGCGGTGCACGTACAGTCGTCGGGCCGCAAGGAAGTGACTGGAGCCAACGTGCTGGTGGCGCTGTTCTCCGAGCGCGACAGCCATGCCGTGTCGTTCCTGGAGAATCAGGGCATGTCGCGGCTGGATGCGGTCGACTACATCAGCCATGGCAAGGCCAAGGTCCCCGGGCGGGGCCGTGCGCGTCGTGTCTCCGGATCCGAGGAGGAGAACGGCGGCGAGGCGCCCGCCAAGCAGGGCAACGAGGCCCTGTCGGCCTATTGCGTCGACCTCAACCAGAAGGCCAAGGACGGCCGCGTCGATCCGCTGATCGGCCGCGAGCACGAGGTCGAGCGCACCATCCAGGTGCTGTGCCGGCGCACCAAGAACAACCCGCTCTATGTCGGTGAGCCGGGCGTCGGCAAGACGGCGATCGCCGAGGGCCTGGCCCGCAAGATCGTCGAGGGCGAGGTGCCCGACGTGCTGAAGGAGGCGGTCATCTACTCGCTCGACATGGGCGCGCTGTTGGCCGGCACGCGCTACCGTGGCGACTTCGAGGAGCGGCTGAAGGCCGTGCTGTCGGAACTCAAGAAGAAGCCCAACTCGGTGCTGTTCATCGACGAGATCCATACCATCATCGGTGCCGGCGCCACGTCGGGCGGCTCGATGGACGCCTCGAACCTCCTGAAGCCGTCGCTGCAGTCGGGCGAGCTGCGCTGCATCGGCTCGACCACCTACAAGGAATACCGCAACTACTTCGAGAAGGACCGTGCGCTGGTCCGCCGCTTCCAGAAGATCGACGTGCCCGAACCCACGATCAGCGACGCCTTCGAGATCATGAAGGGGCTGAAGCCGGTCTACGAAAAGCACCATCATGTCATCTACACCGACGACGCCATCAAGGCGGCCGTCGAGCTGTCGGCGCGCTACATCCACGACCGCAAGCTTCCGGACAAGGCGATCGACGTCATCGATGAGGTCGGTGCGGCACAGATGCTGCGCACGCCGGAGAACCGCAAGTCGACGATCGACGTGAGCGATATCGAGGACATCGTCGCCAAGATCGCCCGCATTCCGGCCAAGGCGGTGTCCAAGGATGACACCGAGCTGCTGCGCAGCATCGACCGCGATCTCAAGACCGTGGTGTTCGGCCAGGACAAGGCGATCGACCATCTCTCGGCCGCGATCAAGCTGGCGCGCGCCGGCCTGCGTTCGCCGGAGAAGCCGATCGGCTCCTATCTGCTGGCCGGTCCAACCGGCGTCGGCAAGACCGAGGTCACGCGCCAGCTCGCCAAGCTTCTCGGCCTCGAGCTGATCCGCTTCGACATGTCGGAATACATGGAGCGCCACAGCGTCTCGCGCCTGATCGGCGCGCCGCCGGGCTACGTCGGCTTCGACCAGGGCGGCATCCTCACCGACAAGGTCAACCAGCATCCGCATTGCGTGCTGCTGTTCGACGAGATCGAGAAGGCCCATCCCGACGTCTTCAACGTGCTGTTGCAGGTGATGGACTACGGCAAGCTCACCGATCACAACGGCCGGACGGTGGACTTCCGCAACGTCATCCTGTGCATGACAACCAACGCCGGCGCCGCCGACCTTGCCAAGCCGGCGCTGGGCTTCGGCCGCGAGGCGCGCCTCGACGAGGACGACGACGCGATCAACCGCATGTTCGCGCCGGAGTTCCGCAACCGTCTCGACGCCACGATCAAGTTCGCCAACCTCGGCCCGGAATCGATGGGCAAGGTGGTCGACAAGTTCGTGTCCGAGCTCGAGGTCCAGCTTGCCGACCGCAAGGTGTTCATCGAGCTCTCCGATTCCTCGCGCCGTTGGCTGGCGGAGAAGGGTTACGACCGTCTGTTCGGCGCCCGTCCGCTCGCCCGCGTGATCCAGGCATATGTGAGCAAGCCGCTGTCCGAGGAGCTTCTGTTCGGCAAGCTCTCGAACGGCGGCACGGTGCGGGTCGATGCCGAAGGCGTGGGTGACGCGGCCAAGCTGGTCTTCACCTACCTGCCGCCCGAGCGCGGCGCGCTGCCGCCGGCCTCGAAAGAGCCCGTGATGGTGGAGTGAGGTTCTTTCGCTCGCTTTGGGTCGCGCTCCGCGCGGCCGTTCTCGCCACCTGCGTGTTCTGGGTGGCGACCTACATCGTCGAGCAAAGTGGCTGGCAGGTGCCGTTCGGGCTGACCAGCCAAGCGGTGTTCTTCGTCGTGTTCTTTCTCGGCGTGATGATGGTGGGCAAGGGCTGAGCCCTACCGTTCGTTCTCTTTCTTGAACGGCGACGAGAGCATCAACCCCTCGATCTCCTGCTCCACCGCCGGCCGCTCGCGCTTGAGATACTCGTCGACGGCGCGACGGAAGGCGGGATCGACGATCCAGTGCGCGGAGTAGGTCTTCACCGGAAGATAGCCGCGCTGCATCTTGTGCTCACCCTGCGCGCCGGCTTCGACGCGTTGCAGACCGTGGGCGATGGCATAGTCGATGGCCTGATAGTAGCAGGCCTCGAAATGCAGGAATGTATGGCTTTCCAGGCAGCCCCAGTAACGGCCATAGAGCGTGTCATCGCCCTTCAGGTTGAGCGCGCCGCCGACCGGCCTGCCGTCGGCCTCGGCCAGTACCAGCACGACCTTGTCGGACATGGTCTCGCCCAGGATGTCGAAGAAGGAACGGGTCAGGTAGGGCGTGCCCCACTTGCGGCCGCCAGTATCCATGTAGAAGGCGAAGAAGGCATCCCAGTGCTCGGGCTCGATATCGCTGCCGCTCAACGCCCGCACCGTCAACCCTTCGCGACGCACCGATTCGCGTTCCTTGCGGATCGCCTTGCGCTTGCGTGAGGACAGCGCTGCCAGGAAATCGTCGAAGCAGCCATAGCCGTCGTTGTGCCAGTGGTATTGCTGGCCGAGCCGCTGCAGCCAGCCGTGCGCGCCGAAGCGCCGCCATTCGTCTTCGTTGCAGAAGGTGGCGTGGACCGAGCTGATGCCGTTGTCGCTGGCGATCTTGGCCAGCATCTCGATCATGGCGTCGCGCACCGCATCGGCCAGGGGGCCGGGCCGGGCGAACAGGCGCGGGCCGGGTACCGGCGTGAAGGGGATCGCCACCTGGAGCTTGGGATAGTAGCGCCCGCCGGCACGTTCAAGCGCCTGAGCCCAGCCGTGATCGAAGACATATTCGCCCTGGCTATGGCCTTTGACATAGAGCGGCGCCGCACCTTGCAGAGTGCCGTCGTCGCTTTCGGCCAGCAGATACTGCGGCTGCCAGCCGGTGCGCCGGCCGACGGACTTGGAGTCTTCCAGGGCCTTCAGGAAGCGGTAGCTCAGGAAAGGATTGCCGCCCGAACCCGGCGCAAGCGCACAGGCATCCCATTGCGCTGGATCGACCGCAGCAAGGGAGTCGACGACGCGCAGTCCGACGGTTGGCGTGTCATCCGGCATCCCCCGAGCATAGCGCGAATCGTGCCAGGGAGAGGGCGATTTACACCGCCGGTTTTTCGATACCGGCCAGCTGATCGGGGGTGCGGCCGAAGCGGCGCTTTGCCCAGCCGGTGACGCGCTCGATGTAGACGAGAACGACCGGAACCACGACCAGCGTGAGCAGGGTCGAGCTGATGAGCCCGCCGATCACCGCATGGGCCATCGGTGCGCGCTGGGAGGCGCCTTCGCCCAGGCCCAGCGCCAGCGGGATCATGCCGAAGATCATGGCAAGCGTTGTCATCAGGATGGGTCGCAGGCGAATGGAACCGGCCTCGATCAATGCCTCGTGCACCGATACGCCGCGGCCCCTGGCCTGATTGAAGAAGTCGACGAGCAGGATGGCGTTCTTGGTCACGAGGCCCATCAGCATGATGAAGCCGATGGCCGAGAAGACGTTGAGGGTCGTGCCGGCGATCAGCAGGCCCAGGAACACGCCGATCAGCGACATCGGCAGCGATATCATGATGGCGAGCGGCTGCAGGAAGCTGCCGAACTGCGAGGCGAGGATGAGATAGATCAGGATGACGGCCAGCAGCAGCGCCTGGCCCGCATAGGCCGAGCTCTCGTTGATGTCCTTGGTCGATCCGCCGAACACGAAGCGATAGCCGGGCGGCAACTTGGTGTCGGCCATGATCTTCTGCAGGTCGGCGCTCACTTCGCCGGCCGAGCGCGCAAAGACATTGGCGGTGAGTTGGACCTCGCGGTTGAGGTCGCGACGGTTGATCTGCGAGGCGCCGACGTCGCTCACGATGTCGGCCACCTGGGCCACGTGGACCATGCGCGGCATGCCGTTGGGCTCGACGCCTGATGTGAACCAGATGCGCTGCAGGTCGGCGACGCCGGTGCGGTCGTCGGCCGGCAGCCGGACCATGACGGTATAGTTCTCGCCATCCGGCGCCCGCCACACGCTGGTCTCGTCACCTGCGAACAGCGGCCGCAGCGATGCGGCGACCATTGCCGAACCCAGGCCGAGGTCGGAGGCCGCATCGCGTCGCAGCCGCACGGAGAGGATGGGCTTTGCGGCCTTCAGGTTGCGGTCGAGGTCGACCATGCCGGGAATGGCCGCAGCGCGCGCCATGACGTCCAGCGATATCCTGTCGAGGGTCGCCATGTCGGGGCCCTGAAGTGAAAGCTGGATCTGCTTCTGCACGCCCCCGCCCGGCCCGCCCGGGGCGTTGATCGAGGCGATGATGCCGGGAATGCTGGCCAGCCGGTCGCGGATCGGCTGGGCGAGTTTTTCTGGCGAGCGCTTGCGTTCGTTGACCGGCTTCAGCCGCAGGTACAGGCTCGCCTGGTTCTTGCCGTTGGCGTAGCCGGTGTTGACGGTACCGTAGGTGTAGGCGACCTCGGGGAACTCGCGGACCGCCGCCTCGACCTGGCGCAGCTTCGCTCCGGTGTACTCCAGCGACGAGCCGATCGGTGTTTCGATCATGACCACCTGCTCGCCGAGGTCGGCCTGGGGCACGAACTCGAAGCA
>CANIRG010000286.1 GCA_947469635.1 Rhodospirillales bacterium
CCCGACCTCGAACGCTGCGTCGACCTGTGGCATGCAATCGTCGCCACGGACGTAGGCGCGGGGCTGCTTCCGACCATGCAGAAAATGGGCGATCCCGACGGCATCGCGGCCATGACGGCCTGGCTGGAATTGTACAAGCCGGTCGATCTCGCCACCTATGTTTCGGCCCTCACCGAGCGCGAAGGAATCCTCTTCCGCTGGATGAGCTTCTTCCAGCAATGGCCGCTGGTGATCATGGCCACTCTCAGCGCCCTGCCACCTCAGCAGCGGAGCGACGTCACCGTCGACGGCCAGCGGCAGATATTCGACTCGATGCGACCCGCATTGGTGGCTCCACTGCTCGGCCTGCCCGGCCTCGCCGTGCCTGTCGGCAGCCACGAGAAGCTGCGCACCGGCGTGCAGATATTGGCGATGCGCAATCGCGAGGATCTCTGCCTCGACGCCGGCGAGGTGATCGAGGCGGCGGAAGGAATCGTGACGCCGATCGATCCGCAGCCCTGACGTTAGTGTTGCGGGATCCTGCGGAAGATGCAGTCCTTGACGCCCGGCCCCGAAACAGCGGCGCGGTGCGACCATTCCCACAGCGGCTTCCAGTAGGAGTCGTTCAGTTCCTTGGCGGCCTTCGGATCGTCGACGATGAAGCCGTATTCCTGCAAGTTCACCGGATACATGTTGTCCGAACCGATATAGAAGGCGCGATCGTCGATCATCCAGAGCTTGGAATGATTGGCGATCGCCCGCCCGCCCGGCCATTTGGCATCCGGCCCGAAGCGGAACGGCGCCAGGCTGACACGCTCGCAGAGAATGGCATTCACCGGATCGGGCCCGCGACGAACCTCATAACGCCATAACGGATCGTCGCGCTCGAAGCGGCGTAGCAGCTCCGCGCGCAGGGCCCTCGCCACCTTCTCCAATGGAATGTCGTTGCTGTAGGTGCTGCCGCTGTTGCCGACAGCGCCATCGTTGGTCAGCACGATCTGGATTTCGCCCTTCTGGCGCCGCAGGAAGTCGATCAGCCGATCGATCGTGCTTGCGGGGAAAAGCGTGTCGGCACGGCCCATGCTGAAACCGAGGTCCTGCTGGACGATCAGGATATTGTCCCTCGCCGCCCCCAGCATCAGGTCGCGCGCCAGCTCGCTGTGGTTGGCGAACTCCTTGGTGATGCCTGCGCCCAACCGACCCACGGCCAGGATCGGGACGTCGCCCGGTGCCCGCGGGCTGGCCGGCAAGGCAATTGCCGGCAGGCAAGCCTGCGACAGCGCCCCCTGAGGCACGCTCTGGCCGGCAACGTAAGTCGCGATGGAGATCGACGCCTTCTGGCTATCGTTGGCACAGGCGTATTTCCAGAGATTCTCGGCGAAGCGCGCTGCACTAGACGCCGCCGGTCCGCTGACCCGCATGGAGAGATCATGCACCGGCTTGTCGACGAGATAGTCCTGCGACCACATATTGTGGCCGCCGACGAGGGCTTCCCTGCCGTCGACGCTCACGATCTTCGAATGGTTCCACGAAAAGCTGTCGCAGTCCTCGAAGGCGGTGCACGACCGCATCGCCGCCACGCTCACCGAGAGCCGGGCCCCCGGAATCTCGTCCAGGCCGGCCGTCAGCGTCTTCAGGAAAGCGGGAGCATCGACCTCGGCCGAAGGATAGTGACCGATCAGGAGTCGCACGACGACCGGACGCCCGCCGCGCGCGATTCGGCCGAGGGACGCTTGCAGCGCCGCCAGGAAACGCACGTCCGGGATGGGCTGCAGCAGGGTGATATCGACCCGCTGCCGGGCCTCGCCGATCAGCTCGTAGAGCCGGACCATGAACGAATCCGAGTGTCCGAAGCAGACTTTTCTCTGTGTGCCGCGCGGGCTGCCCGAGGCCGGCCAGATCATCTCGCAGGTGCCGCCGTTGCAGTCGGAGTCGGCGCTGCATAGCGGCAGCCGCACATCGCGTTCGCAGTTTGGGCAGTCCACCGGAAAGAAGGGCAGATCGTCCGCCGCGCGACCCCAGCGATTGGGCGTCTGCGCCAGCCAGTCGCGCGCCAGCCTGTTGCCGTAGGTGAGGTCGTAGGTGATGCCGGCCTGGGCGCCACTGGGATCGCTGCGCGCCAGCGAATCGCGCAGCTGCTCGAGCAATGGCGTGGCCGCCTCGACGTCCGGAGGACGCAGGCCGCGGTCGCGGATCACCGTTGCGATCGGCGTCAAGGACGTGAGCGCACCGGCATACCGGCTGGCCAGATGGCGCGGGTGAGCGCTGTTGGGAAGCGAGCCACTGCAGGCGCCGACAGCGGCGATCATCAGCAGGCACAGCGTACGGGCAAGAGACGTAGACAGCGAGTCGATCCACTTCCAAACTGCGGCACAAGGCGCAACGCCAGATATACTCCGAGGTTCCCGCATGAGCACCAAGGCATCGCACGAGATTGGCTGGATCGGCCTCGGCCGCATGGGCGAGGCCATGGCCGCCCGACTGGTCAAGGCCGGCCACGGCCTGTCGGTGTGGAATCGCACGGCGTCAAAGGCCGATCCGCTGGCCCAGATCGGCGCCGAGGTGGTGACGGACAAGGCCGCCATGGCCCATTGCGCCACGGTCTTCACCATGGTGTCGACCACCGACGACCTGAAGGAGATATTGTTCGGCAAAGATGGCGTGCTGACCGGCGGTGCACGACCCAAGCGCGTCGTCGACATGTCGTCGATCTCCGATACCGGTTCGGCCGAGATCCGCAAGGAGCTGACGGCGGCAGGCGTCGCCTATCTCAGCGCCCCCGTCTCGGGCAATGCCAGGGTCGCCAAGGCCGGCAAGCTGCTGGTCGTTGCCTCCGGCCCCAGAGCCGAGTACGACGCGGTGCAGCCCCTGCTCGCAGCGCTCGGCCGTGCGGCCATGTATGTCGGCGAGGGCGAGCTCTCGCGTATCTGGAAGATCGCCCACAACACCATGTTCGGCGTGATCATCCATTCCCTGTGCGAGATCACCCTGCTGGCCGAGAAGGCCGGCATCCCGCGCCACGTATTCCTCGAGTCGATCAATCAAAGCGTGCTGGGCTCGATGTACACGAAGTACAAGACACCCGGCTTGGTGAATCTCGACTTCACCACGACCTTCACTCCCAAGCTGCTGCTGAAGGATCTGGAACTCGGCATGGGCGCCGCCAAGGCACAGGGCGTCATGATGCCGACGGCATCGGCGACGCGCGAGAGCCTGCAGTCCCTGGCCAACAATTACCCCGGCGACATCGACTTCTCCGTGCTGCTGCTCGAGCTGGCGCGCGCCGCCGGCATGACGCTGGCACCGGAGAACGTGAAGGTGAGCGATGGGCTCGCGTAGGCGCTCATGACCAAGATTCTTCTCAAGTCGGGCATCGTCGTCACCCAGGATGCCAGGCTCGGCGTGCTGCCCACCGGTGACGTGCTGATCGACGGCGATCGAATTGCCGCGATAGCGCCGAACCTGGCGGCCGACGATGCAGAGACGATCGACTGTGCCGGGCATTTCGTGACGCCCGGCCTCGTCAACGCCCACATGCACACCTGGCAGACGGCGCTGCGCTCGGTGGCGGCCGACTGGACGCTGCTGGAATATTTCCGCCACGTCCATGCCGGCCTCGCCACGGTCTTCACGCCCGAGGACATCGAGATCGCGACGCTTGCCGGCGCGCTCAACCAGCTCGACCATGGCGTCACGACCCTGGTGGACTGGTGCCACAACAATCCCACTCGAGACCATACCGATGCCGGAATCGCGGGACTTAAAGAGAGCGGCATCCGGGCCGCCTTCTTCCATGGCTCGCCCAAGCCCGATCCCAAGCCGGGAGAGCCGCATTTCTCCGAGGTCCCTCACCCACGCGGCGAGATCGAGCGGCTGCTGAAAGGCCCGCTCGCCGATCGCGAGGCCCTGGTGACGCTGGGCATGGCCGTGCTCGGCCCGCACTATTCGACGCTCGACGTTGCCGCCCACGACTTCGCCCTCGCGCGTGAGCTCGGCTTGATCGCCTCCATGCATCAGGGTGGTGGCGAGGCCAAGACTCCCGGCGGCTGGGAGACGCTGATGGAACGCGGCTTGGTCGGGCCGCACATCAACATCGTGCACGGCAACAACCTCACCGACGCGCAGCTCGCTTCCTTCGTCGGCCTCGGTGTCTCCTTCTCCATCACGCCGGAGAACGAGATGGCGCAGGGCCACGGCCATCCCATCACCGGCCGCCTGCGCGCTCTCGGCTCGGCGCCATCGGTCGGCGTCGACCTCGAATCGGCGGTGAGCGGCGACGTCTTCACCGTGGCGCGCATGGCGCTGGCCTCTCAGCGCGCGCTCGACAACGCGGCCGAACGTACCCGCAGCGGCGGCATTCCCAGCACCTCGACCGTGCCCGCTGCCGAGGCATTCGGCTGGATCACGACGCGCGGCGCTTCGATGCTGGGCATGGGCGACCGCATCGGCAGCCTCACCCCAGGCAAGCAAGCCGATATCGCCGTCATGTCGCTCGGCCCGCTCGCCATGTGGCCGGTGCACGACGCCGTCGCCTCCGTCGTCATGCAGGGCTCCGGCGCCCGCATGCGCGACGTGCTGGTCGCCGGCCGCTTCGCCAAGCGCGACGGCCGGCTGCTGCGATCTGATCTCGCGGCGATTCGAAGCAAGCTCGCGGCGTCGGGCGAAAGAATACTGGGCCGCCTCGATGTGCCCAGTGTAAGCCACGCTGTGGCACGCATGGGAGCAACGACATGATTCGCTATCTTACCATCGCCCTCGTCCTCGCCGCCGCGACCGGCGCCTCGGCTCAGACCTATCCCGACAAGCCTGTGCACATCGTCGTGCCCTTCACCGCCGGCAGCGCCACGGACGTCGTGGCGCGCGCGGTGGCGCAGCAGCTGTCGAAGGCGATGGGCCAGCCCTTCGTGGTGGAGAACAAGCCCGGCGCCGGCGGCTCGATCGGCGCGGCGCAAGTCGCGAAGGCGGCACCCGACGGCTACATGCTGCTGGTCCATTCCTCGGGTCACACGGTGAATCCGTCGATCTTCCCCAACCTCACCTACGACACCGCCAAGGACCTGATGGGCGTGAGCCTGCTGGCCCAGCAGCCCAACATCCTGGTGGCGGCCCCATCCAAGGGCTGGAAAACCGTGTCCGACCTGGTGAAGGCAGCCAAGGCCGAGCCCGGCAAGGTCACCTTTGCATCGGCCGGCACCGGCAGCGGCACGCACATGAATGCGGAAAAATTCAAGCTGCGCGCCGGCATCGATGCGCTGCACATCCCCTATCGCGGCACGCCCGAGGCGCTGACCGACACGATCAACGCCCGCGTCGACTATTTCTTCGCCCCCGTCATCGCCGGCCTCGCCATGGTCCGCGACGGCCGGCTCGCGGCGCTCGCCGTCGGCAGCGAGAAGCGCTCTTCCGTCCTGCCCGACGTGCCGACGACGCAGGAGTCCGGCATCGCCGGCAGCGCCTATAATTTCTGGGTCGGCATGCTCGCCCCCGCCGGCACGCCGCCAGCGCTGATCGCCCGGCTGAATGCCGAGGTCAAGACGGCGCTGGCCTCGCCCGAGATCAAGGAGCGGCTGGGGGCGCTGGGCGCCGACGCGTCGCCAACGACGCCGGCCGAGTTCGACAAGATGATCGCCCTCGAGCTGGTCGAGAACGCAGCGCTTGTGAAGGAAGCTGGCATCAAGGTCCAATAAGGCGCTAGCATCCGGCCAACGAACGGGAGGAAACAACAATGTCCAAAACTTCGCGCCGCCTCGTGCTGGCGGGCGCCGCCAGCCTTGCCATACCGCGCTTTGCGATCGGCCAGGCCAAGGAGAAGATTCGCATCGGCGTGCCGACCAAGACCTATTGGCCGACCATCGTCTGCGAGACGGCGCTGCGCCAGAAGCTGTTCGAGAAGGAAGGGCTCGACTGCGAGCTCACCATCTATCGCGGCGGCGCCGAGGGCTTCGAGGCCATCGCCGCGGGCGCTGCCGACCTGATCCTGAATTCTTCGTCCAGCGTCGCCGCCGGAATGAAGAAAGGCGTCAACGTGAAGTGCGTCGCCAACGGCTCCAATGGCTATTACGGCTGGTACCTGGTGGTGAAGCCGGACTCCAAGGTGACCAAGGTCGAGGACCTCGCCGGCAAGAAGGTCGGCATCACCTCAGCGGGCTCGGGCTCGGACATTCTCGCCCTTTGGACCGTCAATGCGCGCAAAGTCAACTTCACCCGTGTGCCGCTGGGCGGCGGCGGGCTGGTGCCCAACCTGATGTCGGGCAACATCGACGCCACGGTCCTCTACTCGCCCCTCACCTTCAAGGTCATGCAGGCCAAGGAAGCCCGCCCGATCATCGACTATGGCGCCGAGGTGCCGGCCCATTCGACGGCGAGCTGGATCGCCACCGACAAGATCATCAAGGACCGTCCCGCCGTCGTGCAGAAGGCGCTGAACGCCATCTATGGCGGCGTGGCCTTCCTGGGCGACGACAAGAACCGCACCGCCTCGGTCAAGCTGGTGGCCGAGATCGACGAGATCCCCGATGCCATCGCCGCGGCCGAGCTCGACGGCAACCTGAAGAAGCTCTCCCCGGACGGTGCCTTCACCAAGGACTGGATGCAGCGCGCGCTCGACATGGCCAAGATGATCGGCATGAACGACCTTGCTCCCGTGGAGCAGATCTACGTCGACACCTTCAAGCCTGTTCCGACCAAGGCCTGATCGCGGCGTGACCCAGGCTCAGGTCGTCCTCGCCCGGCTGGCGCTGCTGGGGCTGGTGCTGGCGGCGTGGCAGTTCCTGCCGCGCTGGGGCGTGGTCGACGCGCGCCTGCTGCCGGCGCTGGGCGACGTGCTGGCCATGCTGGGCCAGCTGCTGGGCCGCAGCCAGGTCCACGAGGCGATCGCCGTCACCGCCGCCGAGGTCGCCGTGGCCTTCGTCATCGCCGTGCCGCTGGGTGCCGCGATCGGCGTGCTGGCGGCGGAGAACGACTATTTCGGCCAGATCTTCAAGCCCATGCTGTTCTATGTGTTCAGCGTGCCGAAATCGATCTTCCTGCCGATGTTCATCCTGATCTTCGGCATCGGCTTCGAGCAGAAGGTGGCCTACGCCGCCTTCTCCACGATCTTCATCGTCATCATGAGCGCGACGGCTGCCGTCGAATCGGTGAAGTCCGACCATGTGCTGGTCGCCCGCTCCTGCGGCGCCACGCGGACGCAAATTCTTCTGCGCATCTACGTCCCGAGCATGATGCCGGTGCTGCTGGAGACGCTGCGCATTTCCATGATCTTCAACTTCACCGGCGTGATGATTGCCGAGATGTATGCCTCGCGCACCGGCATTGGCCATCTCATCGCCAACTGGGGAGAGAACTTCCAGATGCCGCAGCTTTTCGCCGGCGTGATCCTGCTGGCCGCGGTCGCCATCCTGTTCAACGAGGTGGTGCGCCATCTCGAGGTCCGCGTATCGGCGTGGCGGACATGAGCGCGATCAATGTCGATCGGCTGAGCCACGTCTATTCGGGCACCGAAGGTGGCGTGCCGGCGCTGCAGGACATCACCATCGATGTCGACGCCGGCAAGTTCGTCGTCATCGTCGGCCCCAGCGGCTGCGGCAAGACCTCGCTCCTGATGATGCTGGCCGGCCTTCGTCACCAGACCCGGGGTGCGATCACGGTGGCCGGCAAGCGGATCGCCGATCCCGACCCCGAGCGCGTCGGCGTGGTCTTCCAGGAAGCCAGCCTGTTTCCCTGGCTGTCGGCACTCGACAATATCGAGTTCCCGTTGGCGCTGCGCGGCACCCCGCGCGACGACCGCCGCCGCCGCGCCGAGCAGATGTTGACCCTGGTCGGCCTCGAAGGTTTCGGCGCCCGCTATCCGCACGAGCTGTCGGGCGGCATGAAGCAGCGCGTCTCGATCGCCCGCGGCCTGGTGCAGGACCCGCCGGTGCTGCTGATGGACGAGCCCTTCGCCGCCCTCGACGAGCAGACGCGCATGACCATGGGCCACGAGCTGCTGCGCATCTGGTCGACGACGCGCAAGACGGTGGTTTTCATCACCCACAGCCTCACCGAGGCGGTCTATCTCGCCGACGAGGTGCTGGTAATGTCGGCCCGCCCCGGCCGCATCATCGACCGCATCGAGATCACCCTGCCCCGCCCGCGCACCTACGAGATGATGGCGACCGACACCTTCGGCCGCCTGCGCGAACGGATCTGGCAGCAGATCCGCAAGACCGAGTAGGTCGCCCATGCGCTGGCCCGCCCCTTCCACCGTCCGCTGGGGAATCCTGGTGGCCGTGCTCGTGTTCTGGGAGCTGATGCCTCGGACCAAGATCGTGCCCGAGCTGTTCCTGCCGGCGCTTTCCACCACGCTGAAGGCGCTGTGGAGCGAGCGGGTCGAGTATTTCGAGAACCTGCTCGTCACGCTGTACGAGGTCGGCGTCGCCATGCTGATCGCCTGCGGTGCCGGCATCCTGGTCGGCGCCGTCGTGGGCGGCATCGCGACCCTGCGCAACATCATGCTGCCGATCTTCTCCAGCCTCTATGCCGTGCCGATCGTGATCCTCTATCCGATCTTCACCGCCTGGTTCGGCATCGGCTCGGAATCCAAGATCGCCTTCGCCGGCATCTACGGCTTCTTCCCGGTGATGCTGTCGACCGCCGCCGGCATCCGCACCATCGACCCGCAATATATCCTGGCCGCCCGCAGCATGGGCGCGACCCTGCCGCAGCAGATCATGCGCGTGATCATTCCCGCCTCGATCCCGACCGTGCTGACGGGCCTCAGGCTC
>CANIRG010000287.1 GCA_947469635.1 Rhodospirillales bacterium
GTCGATTTCGGCATCGCCAACTACGTCTCGATCTTCAGCGAGGACTTCAAGACCGTGTGGAACACGGTGGTCATCGCGGTGATGGCCACCGTGATGGCCATCCTGATCGGCTTTGCGCTCGCCTGGATCCTGACGCGCACCAACGTGCCGGGGCGGGAGAAGCTCGAGCGGCTGATGGAGCTGCCATACTACATGACGCCGTTGGTCGGCGCGCTCGCCTGGGCGGTGATTGCCGGCCCCAAGAGCGGCTTCATCAACCAGATCTGGAAGGCGATGGGCGGCACCAACGACATCGCCGACATCTACACGCATTTCGGCATCGCCTGGGTGATGGCGCTGTTCGAGGGCACCGTCGCCTTCGTCATGATCTCGGCATCTATGAAGTCGATGGACCCGGCGCTAGAGGAATCGGCGCGCGTCATGGGCGCGTCCAAGTTCCGCACCGCCATGACCGTGACCCTGCCGCTGGTCATGCCGGGCGTGATGGGCGCCTCGCTGTTCGTGTTCGCCGAGATGCTGGGATCGTTCGCCGCCGCGCTCGTGCTCGGCATTCCCGGCCGCATCTACGTCATCACCACGGCGATCTGGGATTCGACGCTCGCCTATCCGCCGGATTACGGCCGCGCCTCGGCGATGGGGCTGTCGCTGTTCCTCGTCATGTTCGTCATGCTGACGCTCTATCGCCGCATGATCCGCCGCGGCACCTTCACCACCATCAGCGGCAAGGCGTTCCGGCCGCGTCCGATGGATATGGGCCGCATGGCCTGGGTGCTGTTCAGCGTCTGCGCCCTCTACGTGGCGCTGGCCGTGGTCTTCCCGATCGCCGCGCTGCTCATGACCTCGCTGCAGCGTTTCGCCACCGTGATCTTGAGCCAGGCGCAGTGGACGTTCGCCAACTACGAGCTGGCGCTGTCGCTCGGCCCGGTGCGCGCCGCCCTGTTCAACAGCATCATGCTGGGGCTCAGCGTCGCCACGGTCGGCGTGCTGATCATGTCGCTGCTCGTCTGGATCATCTACCGCTCGCAGCTCAAGGGCCGCGGCGCCATCGAATACCTGGTCATGTTCCCGCAGGCCGTGCCGCGCCTGGTGTTCGGCCTGGCCCTGCTGTGGGCGTGGCTCAACATCGGGCTCGGCCTCTACGGCACGCTGTGGCTGCTGGGGCTCGCCTATTTCACGGTCATGCTGCCGCTCGGCGTCCGCACGCTGGCCGGCGTGGTGCTGCAGATCGACAAGAGCCTCGAGGAATGCGCCCGCGTCTGCGGCGCCTCGTGGGGCTACCAGATGCGCACCATCACCTTGCCGTTGCTCAAGCCCGGCATCCTGGCGGCGTGGCTGCTGATCTTCATGGCCTGCGTGCGCGAGCTCGGCGCCTCGGCCTTCCTGATGGGGCCGCACTCCAAGGTGATCGCGCCCTCGATCGTCAACGCCTTCGCCACCTCGGGCACCGAGCTTACGGCGGCGATGGCGCTGATCCAGACCTTCACCGTCATCCTGGCGCTGGTGATCCTGTTCCGCGTCGCGCGCGGCATGACCAAGGAGCTGCAGTGAGCGCTACCGGCGTTACCCGAATCGAAGTCAAGAACCTCGTGGTGCGCTACGGCGACCAGACCGCCGTGAACGGCGTGTCCTTCACCGTCGGCCGCGGCGAGCACGTGACCCTGCTCGGCCCCTCGGGCTGCGGCAAGACGACGACCTTGCGCGCCATCGCCGGCCTCGAGCAGCCGACTGCCGGCTCGATCAGGATCGACGGCGAGACGATGTACGATTCGGAGGTGCGCCGCATCGTGCCGACCGAGCAGCGCGGCGTCTCGATGGTGTTCCAGTCCTATGCCGTGTGGCCGCACATGACGGTGTTCGACAACGTGGCCTATGGGTTGCGCGTACGGAAGCAGGGCAAGGACGAGATCAAGGCCAATGTCGAGCGCGCGCTCGACCTGGTGCAGATGCGCCACCTGGCCGAACGCGGCGCCTCCAAGCTTTCGGGCGGCCAGCAGCAGCGCGTGGCGCTGGCCCGCGCTATCGCCTTCTCGCCGACGGTCGTGCTGTTCGACGAGCCGCTCAGCAATCTCGACGCCAAGCTCCGCGCCGAGATGCGCGTCGAGCTGCGGGAGCTGCAGCGACGGCTCGGCATCACCTCGGTCTACGTCACGCACGACCAGGAGGAGGCGCTCGCCATCTCCGACCGCGTGATCGTGATGAACGTGGGTGTCATCGAGCAGATCGGCACGCCGCAGGAGATCTACGACAGGCCGCGGACCCGCTTCGTCGCCGACTTCGTGGGCTCCGCCAATCTCATCAAGGGCCGGTTGACGGGACCGAACCTGTTCACGGCCGACGGTGGCGTCGAATTGCGCGCGACCGTTCCGCACAAGCCCAACGGCCGCGAGAGCGAGATGGCGTTGCGCACCGCCTATATCGATCTCGAGCCGCAGCCCGGCGACAACCATGTCCCCGGCACGGTGCGCCAGCGCCTGTTCCATGGCGACTTCGTCCAGTACGTCATCGACAGCCCGATCGGAAAGCTGATCGTGCGCCGCCCCCCGGTCAATCTGCTGGAGGAAGGGGCGGCCGTGACCGTTTCCTTCGCGCCCGAGCACTGCGTAGTGCTCGAGGGGTAGAGGTTTTCCACCGCCCGCCGAAAGGCGGAGATCCCTCGCTGCGCTCCGGATGACAAGATTGTTGGGCTTGCGCAGGGTGTCGATCAAAGAAGCGGTGTCATCCCGGGCGCAGCAAGGGATCCAGCGCGCACACCGCCTGCCTGTCCGCCGCGCTCATATCACCGGGCAGGCGTCGGGCAAGCTCTGCCGTCGTGCGGCTGCTGCGTAGCGCCGCGAGTGCGCTCGGCAGGGGCTGTGCGTGGATATCCAGAAAGTCGCGCTCTCCCCGATCGAGCCGTATCGGGAATGCCAGCTGCTCGACGTCGACGCTGAACCTCGCGTCGATGCCGGGTTTGTTGCCGCGGGCGTCGAGCCGGATCCATCGTCCTTGATCCCGCAGCCAGACGGCGTTGAGCCCGTGGAGGTAGGTCCGCTCGCCGCCGGCGAGCTTTTGGTAGCACAGGCCCGTGGCAATGCCGCAGGCCCTCAGAACGGCTGCCAGCAGGTGTGATTTGGCGAAGCAGATACCGTGGCCGTGGCGCAGCACATCCGACGCCGAGACGCTCACTGCCGGAGCGTCGATGTCCATGGAGTGAGAGTAGCGATCGCGTGCGGTCTCGTAGGCGACGCGCATCGTATCGATGTCGCGCGGTCGCCGGACTTCGCCGGCCAGTTGTTGGACAGCGGGATGGTCGCGGTCGATCGCGGCCGAGGCTGCCAAGAATGGTGCAAGTAGCCCGTCCACCATCGTTCGTTCTCCCGACAAACAAAAAGCCCCGCTCTCGAAGAGGCGGGGCCCGGCATCGCGTTCGTGTGCAGTTGCCTTAGCGCACGCGCGATTCTCCTGTCCCGCCGGAAAGGCGGCGACGTCGCTTGGTGAATTGCGTAGAGGCGCTCATGGCACAGACCCTAGTCGTGACTGTCATCGCCGGTCAACTTGCCGCAGAAGCGATTACCCGTTCAGGCTTGGCTCTCCACTCGCTGGCGGTCGAGGAGTCATGATCACTGTGCCGCGGTATTAGTGTATATTGGGGCGTAGGCATGCCCCCATTGCCAAGGGGCTCAATAAACGCACAGCAGTTGAGTAATCACCACGCTCCGCAGCGTCCAAGCCGTCCTCAAAAGGGCCGGCGATGGCAGGCATTGCGCTCGGCAAGGCAAGCAGGGCTGCCCAAAGAGATTTAGAAATCATTGCCCCTCAGCGAACGGCTGGCGCCAGAGAAGTCCCCACCTTGCGTCTTGGCGCTGCGCTCACCCTGACATCGACGCGGCGATCCAGCTTGTTCAGGATCGTCACCAGGCGGTCGATGGTGAAACGATCGAGCTTCACGCGGCGGATGCGCGAGAAGTCGGCCGCGGTGATGCCGGTAATTCCCTCGGCCTCGCGGATGCTCAGCTTCCGGCCGTCGAGCGTAATGATGATCTGCGCGGCGAGAATGGACTTCATCTGCTCGACATCGGGGTTGGGGTCTCCAAAGTCTCGAAAGACGTTCCCGCTGCCGCGCACAAGTTCCAGCTTCTTTGTCATCGCAGCTGTTCCTTCAATCGCTTCAGCCGCTGCCCGATGAGATCGAGCTCAGGCTTGGGAGTTTTGATTCCGATCTTCGACTTCCTTTGAAAGGCATGGATTACCCACAGCTCATCCGCAAGCTGCACCACGTAGACGACGCGGTAGGCATCGCCGCGATGCTTCAAGGCGATCTCGAACACACCTGACCCGAATCCCGTCAACGGCTTGGCAATTTCTGCCTTCGCGCCCTCGGCGGCGATGGTGAGGGCGCGCCGTATCTCGATCTGTGCTCCTGGCGGAAAGGTCTTCGAAGTCTTTCCGAGCCGATTTGATCCAGGAGATCTGACGTGTCGTCAGCGATATTTTATGAAATTGTCAAATATGACAAGAAAGTCAAGTCGAAAACAGATGCTCGCCGGTGTCGGAGAGACCCGTCATCCGCTGAACCTGAACTTCGAGATATCGCGATGGCTCTCGCCCAGCGCCATCTGCGCCAGAAGCTCGCCGATGCCGGCCGAGTGCTTGAAGCCGTGGCCCGAGCAGGGGGAGGCGACGATGACGCGGTCCATGTGCGGGTGGCGGTCGATGACGAAGCGCGCCTTGTCGACCTCGGTATAGAGGCAGACTTTGGCCTTGATGCATTTGGATGACAGGCCCGGGAAGTAGGGCGCGACATAAGTCCGGTACATTTCCTCGGTTTCTTCCGCGCTCACCGACCGATCGACCTCGCCAGGAGTTGTCGTCGTGGTGGTCTGTTCCGTCGCCAGCTTGATGCCGTCCTCGAACGCGCCGACGGCCGGGAATCCATAGACGACCTGGGGGGCCGGGATCTGCCAGATGTAGATCGGGCAGGCGTCTGGTGAGAATTGCCGATGGGCTTCGGCGTCCTTGGCTTGGAACCAGTAGAGCACCTGGCGGGTCACCTTGAACCCCGCGGCGAGGTTGGGCGGCAGCAGGCCGGGCAGCCAGGCACCGGCCGCGACGATGAGCTGCCTGGCGCGATACGTTGCCTTGTCGGTCGTCACCGTCACGCCGCCGTCAGCCTGTTCGAAAGAGGTGACCCTCTCGTTCAGGGCGAGACGGGCGCCCAGCGCCTTGGCTTGCCCGAGCTGGGCGTCGATGCATCGCTCCGGATAGACGAATCCGCTGACGTCATCGTGGTAGGCTTCATCGCCGTCGGTGACATTGAACACCGGAAAGCGCGCCCTGATCTCGGCCGTGTCCAGGACGCGGTGGTCGATGCCGTTTGCCCTGGCCACGTCGACCGTCGCTGCGAGGAACTCCGGCACGCCGTGCGAGGGAGACCGTTTGCCCGGCCCATAGATGACGACCATGCCGTTCTGCGTGAGAAGGCGGACGCCCAGCTCGCCTTCGAGCTCGCGCCAGATCTCGTGCGACCGTGTGGCGAATTCGGTGTACTCGGGCCCCTCACCGCAGGCGAGGCGGGTGATGCGCGTGTCTCCGTGGGTCGATCCCAGCTCGTGCGGCGGCGAGAATTGGTCGATGCCCAGCACCTTGGCGCCGCGCTTGGCCAGCTGGTAGGTGGCGGCCGAACCCATGGCGCCGAGGCCGAGGAGGATCACGTCGTAGGGATCAGCCATTTCTCACCTGTGAGGTATCCTATTACCGCCTCCCACGGAGGAGCGGAAAGGCGGGAAACTTGCCCAAAACCCTTATGCCATCGGGGTCCGAGGTTTCCCACCCTGGCGGGAAACTCCGGGAAGTTTCCTAGAAGGGCTTGGTCCCGGCCACGATGACGCGGTGCATCAGCCGCCGCTCGCCATCGGGGTAGTCGGCGTTGGCCTTGTGCATGGTGCAACGATTGTCCCAGATCACGATGTCGCCCTGGCGCCAGGTGTGGCGGTACTGGAACTGCGGCTGGATCGCGTGCGCCACGAGCTCGTCGATCAGCTGATCGCTCTCGGCGCGCGGCAGACCCACGATCTCCTCCATACGGTTGGGATTGAGATAGAGCGCCTTGCGGCCGGTCTCGGGATGGGTGCGCACCAGCGGATGCGTGGCCGCCGGCATGTTGGCCATCTCCTCGGGCGACAGCACGGCCACGCGGTTGGTGCGGCTCGACTTGTATTTATGGAGGACCTTCATGTCGTCGATGCGCGCCCTGGTCTCGGCCGGCAGCGCCTCGTAGGCGGCGTACATATTGATGAACTGCGTGTCGCCGCCCGTCGACGGCACGACCACGCCATAGAGCATGGTGAGCGAGCAGGGCTCACGCATGAAGCTGTCGTCGGTATGCCATGAGGCACCGTTGACCAGCCGTTTGCCGTCGCCCTGCACGTCGCGATCCTCGCTCGAGATGATGTTCACGTCGGCGCATTCCGGCGTCTGCGCGAGCTGGACGCGGCGCATCGGCGTGCCGAAGCGCGCCATGGCGTCGCGGAATGCGACCGGCGCCAGCGTCTGGCCGCGGATGCAGAGCACGAGATTGTCGTGCAGCGTCTTCAGCAGTTCCGATTGCGTTTCCGGGTCGGCCGGGCGGTTGAGGTCGATGCCGTCGACGGCCGCCGCCATGTGGCTGGACAGTTTTTCACAGTGCAACGTCATGGCTCAACCATGCCCGATCGTCCCGCGAGTCTCCAGCCCTGGAGCTTCAGTCCCTGCGCCGATGCCTGGTGATGGCGTCGGCATAGGCGGCGGCGGCCTTGAGCTGGCCGGCCTCGCTGAAGTGGCAATTGTCGTAGCGGTCGCCAGGAGGGATGAGCGCGTCGGTGTCGGCGCCCAGGAAGATCCGCTTGTTGTCGATCAGCTCACGCTGGCCACGGGCCGTCGGATTGTCGGGGGCCCAGTAGATGCCGCACTTGGTGGCGATGGAGATATAGACCGGCGCCGTCACGCCGCCTTCGTCGAGGCTCTCGAGGAGGGACTTGAATCCCTTCACGTAGTTCCGGGCCGAGGTACGGTTCCTGTAGTCGTTCTCGCCCTGGTGCCAGATGACCTCGGTGATGCGATAGCGGCCCTTGAGATCCTCGACGGTGGCCATCAGCAGGTCGTTGAGGTCGCCGTCGCTCTGCCAGCGCGACAACGGCGTATCGCCGATGCCGGCCGGCACGATCACGATGGTCTTGTAGGTGCCGCGCGCGACCAGCTCGTCGCCCAGCTGCGTCAGGAACTCGCCGCCTTCGCCGGTGGCGCCCAGCAGCGGCGAGCCCGCCTCGTAGCAGGTGCCGTCGAAGTAGTTGAGGACGCGGCCGGGATGATGGCTCGCCATCTTCTTCTGCCCGTAGTTGGCCGAGTTGGATTGGCCCGCGACAAGCAGCACGGCGGTGTCCTTGTCCTGCGTGGGGCAGGGAACGGCCACCTTGCCGGGATAGGCCACCAGCCGGCCGAAGGCTTCATAGGTGCCGACGGGCCGGTTGGCCGAGATGAAGAGAAAGTAGCCCGCGACGGGCAGCGGCAGTGCGGCGATGAGCAGGAGCGCGCCGGTGAGGAGCTGACGGCCGGTCATGAGGCGACTGCCTTGGTGAGACGGTCGAACTCAGCGTCGCTGCCCGGCAGGCCGAAGCGCAGCCAGCTCGGTTGGCTGGAGAAGGCGCGGACATGGATGCCGTGGAGGCCGAGCCTGCGCGCCATGCCTGAGGCGTCGCGATGTCGGGTGAGGCGGAACAGCGCCGTACCGCCCCTGATCTCGAAACCGGCGCCGACGAGCAGCGCGTCCAGCCTTCTGCCGTCGGCGTCGAGCCGCCGGGCGTTCGCCTGCAACCACGCCGAGTCTTCCAGCGCCTGTCGCCCAATCTCCAGCGCCGGGCCCGAGACCGCCCAGGGTCCGAGCATCTGCCGCAGGCGGTCGATCATACCTTTCGCGGCGATGGCGAAGCCCAGCCGCACGCCCGCCAGCCCATAGGCCTTGCCGAAAGAGCGCAGCACGATCGTCTCCGGCGGCAGATCGGCGACGATGCTCGCTTCCGGGGGCAGGAAATCCATGAAGGCCTCGTCAACGACCAATAGCCCGCCACGGTTGCGCAGCTCGGCCGGGGTGAGCAGCCGGCCGGTGGGGTTGTTGGGATTTACCACGACGGTGACGTCGGCGTCGCCCTCCACGAGCTCGTGACCCTCCGCGGCCCAGCACAGCGCGTGCTCCTCGTAGGTCGGCCCGAGGACCATGACGCGCGATTTCGGCACCAGGCGCGGCAGGAGCTGGATCAGCACCTGGGTGCCCGGCGCGGCCACGATCGTGGCCGGATCGCGCACACCGTAGCGCGCGGCGGCGGCGGCGAGCAGGCGCTCCTCGGCCTCCCGCGTCGGCAGGCGTGTCCAGCTCTCTTCGGGCAGGGCCGGCACAGGATAGGCGACCGGATTGATGCCCGTCGACAGGTCGATCCAGGGCAGCGGCGCGTCGGGGAAGCGCCGCCGGACCTCGCCGAGATCGCCGCCATGGACCGTCGTTTTCATGATAGGCAACTTGCCATGTTCGCAGCGCTTGCCCTTCTTGCCGCCGTGATCGAGGCGGTCGTGGGCTACCCCGACGCGATCTATCGCGCCATCGGCCATCCCGTCACCTGGATCGGCCGGCTCATA
>CANIRG010000288.1 GCA_947469635.1 Rhodospirillales bacterium
AGCAGGTGGATGAAGCCGATGCCGTCGAACACGGCGCGCTGGTTGAACGGATCGGGGCCGAGATAGCCGTCGATATTGTCGGCACGCAGGTTGGCGACCATTTCCGGCGGCGGCACCGACCGGATCGAGATGTCCTTGTCGGGATCGAGCCCGTGCTCGGCCACGTAGTAGCGCAGCAGGTAGGCGTGCATCGAATAGTCGAAGGGCACGGCGAACTTGAAGCCCTTCCAGTCCTTGGGATCGCGCTTGTCCTTGTGCTTCATGGCCAGCGTGATCGCCTGGCCGTTGATGTTCTCGATCGCCGGCATCGTCCACGGCACCGCGTTCGAGCCGACGCCCAGCGAGATGGCGAGCGGCATGGGCGAGAGCATGTGGGCGGCGTCGTATTCCTTGGCCAGCGACTTGTCGCGGATCACCGCCCAGCCAGCCGTCTTCACGACCTCGACGTTGAGCCCGTGCTTGGAATAGAAGCCCATCGGATGGGCCATGATGATGGGCGTGGCGCAGGTGATGGGGATGAAGCCGACCTTGAGGTCCTTCTTCTCCGGCGCGCCACCCTGGGCGAAGGCCTCGCGCGCCGTACCGAGCGGCAGGACCGAGGAGATCGCGGCCATCGCGGTGCCGGCGCCGACCGTCTTCAGGAACAGCCGCCGCTGGGCATCGACCGGAAAGACCGCGCGCAGGACGGCCGCGTCGACCACCCGATTCCAGCGAGCCTCCTCGCCCGCCGGCACCGCTTCGGCGGTCAGCCGGGCATGGTCGGCCGGCGCATGGCTGGCGCCGCACGAGCAGCGGCCGAGCAGGGTCTTGGGATCGAACGGGTCCTTGAACATCGACATGCTGCCTCCCGCGCTTTGGTGCGCTTGGCGCCATCGCAGGCAAACTGCATGCCAGCCGCGTATAATTTCGGGCATGGTTACGAAAGGTGACGCTTTAAATAACATGAAATTAACGTTGGGAAGCTCCGGGCGCATGGACCGACCATAGAAGCAGTGCGGTCGCAGGACCTATTACGGTCGTTACTGGCCATGGCGCGTGGGCCCGGTCCTACCGCAAATTATCGAGAATGGCCTTGGCTTCGACGAAATCCAGCATGTCGAAGCCCTCGCTAAATGAACCGAGAATCGGCTCAAGGATTTTACGTGCGCCGTCGCTGTCTCGATCGCGCGCCAGCAGGTTGGCGAGGTCGCGACCCGCGCGCAGCAGGAAGAAGCGACTTCCCTGACTTTCTGCGAATTCAATCGCCGCGCGCAACTTGGCATACGCGGCCACATGGTCGCCGTCCGCGACGGAAATCACGCCCTCCATTCGAAGGTAGTCGGCATAGGCAGTGCGTTCCGGGTCCGCGAGATAATAGGCCTTCGCCTGATCGAGATAGGCGCGGGCGAGTTGATTATGTCCGCTCCTCGCGAGCATATCGGCGAGGTCGGCAAGCCTCGATTCCGTCGAAAACTTTCCGCCAAAACGGCGCCAGAGTTCCTGTCCGCGCTCGATCTCGTCCAATCCCATCTGGACCTCGCCGAGGGCGATCCTTGCCTGGCCGCGCGCGGACAAGCAGCCGCCCAATCGGGCCATGTAGCCGTAACGTTCGCAAATATCGACCGCTTCATCGAGCAGGAGCGTCGAAGCGCCAAAGTCGCCACGATATCTCTTGAGGCCTGCCAAGGCCTGCAGCGCCCACGCGATCGAAAAAGGATGGCCGATATTGCGCGCGATGGTCACAGCCTCCGTCGCGATCCGGTCGGCCTGGTCGGGCTGTCCGAGAATATTGACGGCCCGCGCGAGATACGACCGGGCCACGACACGCACATCGCCTCCGCCAAAGGACGAATCGTGAATGGGCGGAAGACCGTCGAGGAGGGTCACGGTGGCGAGATCGCGTCGGGCTTCCGAGAGCCTTCCAAGATGGAAGTAGACGATCCCGCGAATGCAAAAGTAATGGGTTCGCGCGAGAGCGCTCACCGTCTGCAATTCGGTATCTGAAACCCGCGCCAGCTGGTCCAGGCAGCGTTGGAAGTGGACCAGGGCAAACAGGGAGGAAGAGTTGCTGACGCAGGTGCGGACATAAAGCTCGATGTCGTCGAGCTCGCGCGCCTGGCCGAGGGTCTTGTCGCTCAGCGCCAAGGCCGCCGGCGAACCGAATCCTTCCACCTGCTGGAGCGCTGTCACCAGCTTGTGCTGAATCGTGATCTGCCGGCGCTGCAGCTCTCGATCCAGCTTCGCACGCTCCAGCAGATCGAGCGTCCGTCGCCAGAACCTTATCGCTTCCTGGGCGGCGCCGGTCTTCGCCGCGCCATCGCCAGCCGCTTCGAGCCAGATCGCGGCATCCACTTCGCGCCCCGCGGCATCGAAATGGTGCGCGAGCAGCTCGGGACGGGTCTGAAGGCGCGGATCGGCAAGCACCTGTGCTATCTGGCCGTGCACGACCTGGCGTCGCTGCCGCAGCATCGATTCGTAAGCGGCATCCTGGACGAGCGCATGCTTGAATGTGTAGGTCGCGTCGGGGGGAACGCCCCGCGAAAACAGCAAGTTGGCGCCGAGCAGCTGTTCGAGGCCGGCTCCCAGCGTCGCCGGCTCCAATCCCGAGATGGCAGCGAGAAGCGAGTGATCGAACTCGCGCCCGATCGCCGCCCCAAGCTGTGCGACTGCCTTCGCGGGGGCCAGCCGATCGAGGCGGGCCATCAGTGAATCCTGCAACGACGCGGGAACAGAGGTTCCTTCGAGCGGTTTCACGAGCTCATAGGCGGTTTCCGTTTCGCGCAATGCGCCGGAGTCGCGCAAGGCATGAAAAAGCTCCTCCACGTACAGGGGGACGCCATCCGTTCGCGTGATGATGTGTTCGACCGCCTGTGGCGGCACGGTCTTGGTGCCAGCCAGGCTTTCGAGCAATACGCCGGCATGCGAGCGGGACAGCCGGTTGAGAGCAACCTGGGTGGCAACTGAAGCCGCTGACCAGGGTGCGCTGTATTCGGGCCGATGAGTCACGACAATCAAGAGACGCTGCGCCGAGGCCTTCGCCCCGAGTCGCGACACGAGTTCTTCCGTCGTCGGATCGATCCAGTGCGCATCTTCGACGATCAACATCACCGGGCGCTGCCTGCTCAGGGCCTCGATGTGCATCACAAAGGCATCGAGTGTGAGCTCTCGCGCACGTGCGGGTGAAAGATCGGCCGACGAGACGCTTGAAGGCCGAGACACGCCTACCAGAGTGGCGATCAGCCTCGCCTGATCTTCCGTGACGTTGGGCAAGACGGCGCGAATCCGCGCTTCCCGGGTGGCGTCGTTATCGTCTGCCTGGATGCCCGCAGCATGGGCGACATGCCCGATCACCGGGTAGAATGGCGAATTAGTGTGCTGTGGGGTGCATTGGTATCGAATCCGATGATGTGGATCGGCCATGATGCTCTGCAGCATCGTGTCCGTGATCCGCGATTTGCCGATGCCGGCTTCGCCCGACAGGAGCACCAATTGGCCGTCCCCGGCCTTGGACTGATCCCAGCGATCCAGGAGGAGACCGACCTCCTGGCCACGACCGACGAACCGTGAGTGCTGCTCTCGTCGAATGGCCTCGAAACGGCTCAATCCGAGACGCTCTTGCGTGACCACGAAGGCAACGACGGGCTCCGCTATCCCCTTTACCGACTGTGCGGGGAGAGCTTCCAGGACGAAGAGATCGCCGATCATGCGGCGGGTGGCCCTCGATATGACCACACTGTTCTTTTCACCCAGCGACAGGAGGCGCGCCGCCAAGTTCGGCGTCTCGCCGACGACATTGACCTCTCGCGCGATATCGTCTCCGACGATGTCGCCGACAACGACAGGCCCCGTCGCCACACCGACCCTGGCTGCCAGTTCCCGGTCTCGAACCCGCGGGAGCGCCTTTACCGCCAAGAGGATTTGCAGGCCTGCCCGGACGGTCCGTTCCGCGGCATCTTCGCTTGCCTGGGGATAGCCGAAATAAGCCAGAACGCCGTCGCCCATGAACTTGGCGACGAATCCGCCGGTGTCCCGGATGACGTCGGCCACCGCTTGGTGATAGCCGCGCATGACGTCGCGCAGGTCCTCCGGATCGAGGAGCTGCGACAGGGACGTCGAATCGGCCAGATCGGCGAAGAGAACCGTGAGCTGACGCCGCTCCGCCAGAGGTCGGACCTGGGCCGGCTTTTCCTCCGACGGCGATGCTTGGATTTGAGCGGCGGGGATTTGAGCGGCCGGCCGATCGGCGACGGCCCGCAGGAGCCGCTTGCGATCGCCGAGCGACAGTCCCAATCGCTGCAGCTCGGGCTCGCTGAGCTCGGATAGGACATCGAAGTCGATGTCGTTTTCCCTGAAAGTCTCGATATGCTTGGCGAGACCAATGGTTGAGAGCCAATCCGCGATTTTCGTCACAATTGCGGATATTCGATGCCTGACGCACGCTTGGCAAATGCGGAGAGGAGCCGCCGCCGGTTGGGGCGCGCGCCTGTGGCCGCGCTGTGGCGAAAATTCAGCGAAAAACCTGCGGAATCGCGAGATTCGTTATGCGAAATCTCGCGACTCGAATCTCAACGCTGGGGATTAAAATTATGGAATCGCTGACTCTTTTCCCCTTTTAGCCTCGGATTTTTTATTGCACGCCGACTCTACCTTGTGGCAGGCTAGAGTTTGTGGGTTATTGGGTACCCACCACGATATATCGACTACCCGCTTCAAGATGGGCTCCCGAGGAGTCGCAAGGCGGAATAGTTGGGGAGTGGGTCGATGGCTTTATCGCGACACGAGCGGACCAGACCTAAAGTCGATCTGAACCCGCTCGAGATGATCGAACGCGTCGTTTCCGCTCACGACTGGCCTTTCGATCGTACCTCGGATCGGGAGATCGCGGTCGAGGTGGCCGGGCGTTGGTGTGACTATCGCATGTTCTTCAGCTGGCGCGACGATGTCGAAGCGCTGCATTTCACCTGTGCCTACGACGTCCGCATCCCCAGCGAACGTCATACCGACATCCATGGGCTGCTGGCGCTGATCAACGAGAAGATGTGGTTGGGCCATTTCGATCTGTGGACCGAGGAAGGCCTGCCGATGTTTCGCCACGCCATCCCGTTGCGCGGCACCGAAGGCCTGCGGCCGGAGCAGCTCAACGACCTCGTCGAGGTGGCGATCACCGAGAGCGAGCGCTTCTACCCTGCCTTTCAATACGTCGTATGGGCCGGCAAGACGCCCAGCGATGCGCTGACCGCCTCCATCCTCGAGACGGTCGGCGAAGCCTGAGCGAACTCCGGAAAAGGACCGTCCGACGCCCCCTCTCCTAAGAACCCCATAATTCTTAGCAAGGATTGTCCTCCAGCGGCGCCGGTCCCCCCAGGCCGGCGCCGCGATCATTTCGGGGCCCTGCCTATTCGTGCTCATGGCCATTATGCCGTGGCGATTGGCCGGCTATAACCATCGCCCCGCATGACCCCCCTTCTCCTCCCCTTCCCCGAGATCGACCCCGTGCTGATCCAGCTCGGGCCCTTCGCCATCCGCTGGTATGCGCTGGCCTATATTGCCGGCCTGATGATCGGCTGGCGCATCATGCGCGACGTCTGCCAGCAGCCACCCGCGATCCTGTCGCCGGTCAAGATCGACGATTTCCTGCTGTGGGCGGCGCTGGGCGTGATCCTGGGCGGCCGGATCGGCTACGTGCTGTTCTACAAGCCGGCCTTCTTCCTGCACAATCCGCTGTCGATCCTCACCGTGTGGGAGGGCGGCATGTCCTTCCACGGCGGCCTGCTGGGCGTCGTCGTCGCCATCCTGGCGTTTGCGCTGAAGAACCGCGTCCCGGCGTTCATGCTGTCGGACCTGGTGTCGATCGTGACCCCGATCGGCCTGTTCTTCGGCCGCCTCGCCAACTTCATCAACGGCGAGCTGTGGGGCCGGCCGAGCGACGTGGCCTGGGCGATGATCTTCCCGCGCGGCGGGCCGATGCCCCGCCATCCCAGCCAGCTCTACCAGTCGTTCTTCGAAGGCATCGTGCTGTTCGCCCTGGTGTTCGCCGTCTGGCGCCTGACCGACGGCCGCCGCCGGCCCGGCCTGATCACCGGCACCTTCTGCGCGGGCTATGGCCTCGCCCGCATCGTCGGCGAGACCTTCCGCGAGCCCGACGCCTTCCTGGGCTTCCTGTGGGGGCCGCTCACCATGGGCATGCTGCTGTCGCTGCCGATGATGGTATTCGGCGGCTGGCTGATCCTGCGGGCACTGCGCCGGCCCGCGGTGTCGTGACGACCGAGCTCGGCCGGCTGATCGCCCGCCGTATCGCGCTCACCGGGCCGATCTCGATGGCCGACTTCATGGGCGAGGCGCTGGGCCATCCACGCCTCGGTTATTATCGCCGCGCCGCCGCGCTCGGAGCAGCCGGTGACTTCGTCACGGCGCCTGAGATCTCGCAGATGTTCGGCGAGCTGATCGGCGCCTGGCTGGCCGAACGCTGGCAGGCGATCGGTTGCCCCAACCCCGTGCGGCTGATCGAGCTGGGGCCGGGTCGCGGCACCCTGATGGCCGATGCGCTGCGCGCCACCCGCGCCATCCCGGGCTTCCATATCGCGATCGACCTGCATCTGGTCGAGACCAACGCGACCCTGCGCGCCGCCCAGCGCAACGCCCTCGCCGCCTTCAGGCCAACGTGGCACGAGCGCTTCGAGGAGGTGCCCGACGGTCCCAGTCTGATCGTCGCCAATGAATTCTTCGACGCCCTGCCGGTGCGCCAGTTCGTGCGCACGCCCGGGGGCTGGGCCGAACGCATGGTCGGCCTCGCAGGCGACGGCGAGACGTTGCGCCTGGCGCTGGCGCCCGGCGCCACGCCCTTCGCCGCCTTCCTGCCCGAAGCAGCTCCCGGCGCGGAAGCCGAGATCAGCGAAGCGGGGCTGGCGCTCGCCGCCGCCATCGGCGCACGGTTGCGCGCCGGCACCGGCTGGGCGCTGATCGTCGACTACGGTCGCGACGGCGGCGCTCCCGGCTCCTCCCTGCAAGCCGTGCGTGGGCATCGCGGCGCCGACATCCTCGACCGTCCCGGCGAGACCGACCTCAGCGCCCATGTCGATTTTTCCGCTCTTGCCGCCGCCATGGGCGCACGCACCGTCGGTCCGACGGCGCAGGGAGACTTCCTGAAACGCCTGGGAATAGTGCATCGTGCAGAAACCTTGAAGGCGCGCGCGTCGGCCGAGCAGCGCTCGGCGATCGAAGCGGCATTGATGCGCTTGATCGCGCCCGATCAAATGGGCACCCTCTTTCATGTTCTGGCCGTGGGCGACGATAGAAGCGCTGCGCCGGCTGGTTTTTCGGACATGACATGATCGAAGCTCAGACGCTCGCCGGCCTCGACGGTGTGCAGCATCGTTTCTTCACCCGCCGCGGCGGCGTCAGCAGCGGCCTGTTCTCGTCGCTCAACTGCGGCTACGGCTCGGCCGACTCGCCGGACAACGTGCGCGAGAACCGCCGCCGTGCCGCGGCGACGTTCAATCTCGGCGAGCCCGACCTGCTGACGGTGCACCAGATCCATTCGCGCGACGTTCTGACGGTCGGCGGCGAGCGCTGGACGTCACCAGGCGCGCCCAAGGCCGACGCGCTGGTGACCGACCGTCCCGGTGTCGCGCTGGGCGTGATGTCGGCGGATTGCGCCCCGGTGCTGATGGCCGATTCAGCCGCGGGCGTGATCGGCGCGGCCCATGCCGGCTGGAGAGGCGCACTCGGCGGCGTGGCCGAGGCGACCATCGAGGCGATGGAGAAGCTCGGCGCGCGGCGCGAGCACATGCAGGCCGCGGTCGGCCCCTGCATTGGCCGCGACTCCTACGAAGTCGGCCCTGAGTTTCCTGCGCCGTTCCTGACGCAGGACGAAGCCAGCAAGGCTTTCTTCCGCACCGCGCCACGGGCCGGCCATTTCCTGTTCGATCTCGCCGGCTACCTCGTGCGGCGCCTTCAGCGCGCCGGCGTCGGTGCGGCAACGACCGGACACGACACGCTGACCGATACGAACGATTTCTTCAGCTATCGCCGCAATACGCTGCAAGGCGTGCGCGATTACGGCCGCGGCCTGTCGGCGATCGCGCTCAAGGCCTGACGTGCCCTACTTTGTCATTCTGGTGTTCTGCTGCCTGCTTGGTCTGATCGCGACATGCGTCATGTTGTAATTGCACTTCTGGCTGCGTCGCTCGCGGCCTGCGCCTCCACGCCCCGGCCCTTCGAGCACGACAGCACCGCCGAGGTCGCGCACTACCCCAGCCGCGACAAGGTCGAGGTGGAGATCGGCACGCCCGCCAACATGCCCAACGAGATGGCCGAGCGCGTCGCCGCCGCGCTCGCCATCGAGCTGCAGGCCTATGGCGTGGTCGCGGCGCTGCAGCCGACGCAGGCGCCGCTCAAGATCGCCAGCGCCATGAACACGCGCGACGCGCCCTCGGGCCCGGGCATCGAGATCGAGATCCAGTGGTACCTGTTCGGCGGCAAGCGCTTCGAGGGGCCGGCGATCAGCAAGACCGTGGCGCAGGCGCGCGACTATGCCGAGGCCACCGACTGGCTGGTCTCGCGCATCGCCCAGCAGGCGGCGCCCCGGATCGCCACCCTGATGGGCCGGCCGCCGAATTTCGAGCCGCGCGCGCCGGGCCAGATCGCCGCCGG
>CANIRG010000289.1 GCA_947469635.1 Rhodospirillales bacterium
GCTTGTGCATCTTCTGGATGGCCTGCAGCTTGTCGCGCTGCTGGATCTGGAGCTGCTGCGCGTCGCCGAGGCCAACCCAGCCGGGACCGCTGCCCCAGGTGTCGTTGCCGGCCACGTCCCAGCGCGGCGCCATGCAGGGGAACTCCTCGTAGCCCGACAGCCGCAGCAGCCTGCGTTCGTCGGCCTGCTGGCCGCGCTCGAACCACACGGAGCGGAACGGCATCTCCTTCGTGAGACGCCCGCTCCAACCGTGAGCGCGGCCAGCCACGTCGCCGTTCGGGTTGGGCTCGATGGCATGCACGATCTCGTATTCCTGATCGAGCTGGCCATTGTCGTAGGCGGAGCAGATGCCGGCCGAGACGGCGTCGCGGCCGAAAGTGTCGACGATCTGCCGCACCGTCCACCACAGCGTGCGGTAGATCGTGTCGACGGCCAGGCGCCGAGAGGACGCGAGCCAGTATTCGCCGGCGGTCAGCGTGTAGCCGCGGACGATGTCCTCCTCGTCCTCGTCGACCCACAGCGCCGCCGTGCCGAACACGCCGAGCTCGCCGTAGAGCGTGTGCAGGCAGTTGTAGAGGTTGGACTTCGCGAAGGCATGCAGCAGCCGCTTCTGCACCTCGTCGAGCCACGCACGCACCTCCGCATCGGCGTTGATCGCATCGTCGCCCAGGCGCAGCCGGAACCACGGCCGCGCCGGCGAGGAGATGCCGGCCATCATGCCCGAGGCCATCACGCGCGCCGCCAGCAGCGGCGTGTTGTCGACGATGCGCTGGTCGCGGCGACGGCCGCGCTGGCTGTCGTTGGCGTTGGCGAGAAAGCGCCCGCGCCGTGGCGCGAAGTGCGCCGCGAGATCGCGCCAGGTCGCGAGGTAGGAGCTGCGCTCGCGATCGAGCGCGCCCAGCCGGGCGACGAAGTGGTTGCGGAGCGTGGGGTCGCGGAGGTCGGAAGAGGTGTGAGTCGCCACGGGGTATACTCTACTGGTTACGCCAAGCTCCCGCGGCGACCCTGCGCGGCCGCCGCGCATCTCACTGCCCGAGCAGGGTCTTGCCTGTCGTGCTGGGAGCATCCAGCACGCCCTGCGCGGACGTGGTGATGGTCGAGCCGTAGCCCTGAGCGGCGCGCGCCTTGGCCTTGGCGGCTTCGGCGGCGTCGGTCACGGCCTTGTCGACCGGCGTCGGCGGTGGCGGTGGCGGCGGCGGCGGGGTGTACGCGGCGGCCGGTACGTAGGGGGGAGCCCCTGATCCAAACATTCCCATGCGAACGACCATAGGCGCGTCGGCGAAAATCGACGAATACGGTCGCTACTCCGGCGCTCGCAGCAACCGCGCCTGCACGGCGCGGTTGCGAGAGCGCCAGCGGGCGGCAGGCGTTGTCATCAACGCCGAGAGCCCGCAAGGTTCAGAAAGAGTGGAGCTGTCGCACCCCATCACGACGAACGCTCCATGCTGAAACGCCGGAAGGGCGCGCCGTTGATCTCGATCGGCGCGTCGAGGGTGAAGCCCAGCCACGCGAGCCAGCGCACGGCGCGGCCATAGTCGGCGTGGACGACGTTCATGAGCGGCGAGACCTCGGCCAGCATGCGCGCGACCTGGCGGCGGCTCTCCACGAGGAAGCGCTTCTTGTGACGCTCGCAGAGGGGGCTGGTCAGCAGCCACGGCACGCCATGGCCGCCGACGAAGGCCGAGAGGCCGAGCCCGACCATCGCGGCCGGCACGCCGTCGACCAGGTAGGTCTCGGCCCACAGCGAACGGGCAAGGCTGGTGCGGAAGGCCTCGTCCTTGGTGGCGCCCAGGGCGGCCACCTCCATCGCATCGCCCGCGCGCAGCTCGATCGCGGCGGCATGGGCCAGGGTGGCGGGGACGATCTCGACGGTGCAAGGGGCGCGGGATGCGATGCGGCTCATGGCGCGATCACCATAGGCGCGGGTCGCTCGCAGGGGCGAATACGGTCGTTACTCCGGCAGCGCCTGTCGTCAAGCGCGGGCGCCCGCCCGGTGCTGAAAAGACAAGACTGCGTTTTCCGAAGGGGCAGAGTCGTGAGACGTGAGACGAAATGGCCCCAAAGCCTTGTGCCATCGGCATCGGAGGCGTCTCACGGGGGGTGAGACGGTGTGAGACGGCTGAGACGCCTCGCTAGCGCAGGTCTTCCTGCGGCGAGAGGCGGGCGCGCACGAGGATGGCGAACAGGCGGCCCATCATGAAGCCGCCGCAGCCGGCGGCGATGGCCACCACATAGACGTGCTGGCGCTGGGTCAGCATCGTGTCGACGAAGACGCTGGTGATCTCGAATATCACGATCACCAGGCAGAGCAGCGACATCCACAGCCCGTCGCGGTCGCGCGGCAGGCGCATCAGGCCCCACAGATGGTCGACCTGCACCTCGGTGCGCGAGCCGCGCCAGGCGCCGACCGCCAGCCCGCCGACCGCCAGCCCGCCGACCACGCCCGCGACCCAGCGCTTGTGGACGACGCCGTCTTCCATGAGGAACTGAACGAGCAGGAGATGCGCCGCCGCGAGCATGACCAGGATCGCCGCGCCCATCAGGCTGGGCCAGCGCCGCAGCCAGCCGTGGGCCTCGCGGAAGGTGCCCCAGATGGCCCCGGCCGCGCACAGCAGCGCCCCCAGATGGAGAACGGTGAGATGGGTTAGCATTGCTCGACCCCTAGCCTGTCTCTGGCCTCCTGACAATCGTGGCGAGCGGGCGTTGCCAACAGGGCAACCAGGGCAGCCCCCGTGGAGGTTCCCGACAAGGTTCCGGCCGGCCGCCGGAACTCCCTCACGCTCCTCATCGTTGATTCCGCACCCGCAGCGAATGTTCGCTATAGAACCGACCGATCGTCAAGGGGGCACTACGATCATGTGCCCCGAAGCTGCGGCAAACGATCATCAAAGGAACGCAGCCCGTGACCCCTCCATCGGTGCCCTCTCAGACTCCGACTCAGTCGCAGACGCACTCCAATCTGTTCCTCGCCGCCCTGCCGGCCCGGGAGCTGGCGGCCCTCACCCCGCTGTTGCGGCCGGCCGAGCTGCCGCAGGGACAGGTCCTGTTCGAGCCCGGGGAGCGGCCGGCCGACGTGCTGTTCATCGAGAGCGGCATGATCTCGCTGCTCACCCCGATGCAGGACGGCAACGCGGTCGAGACGGCGACGCTCGGCCGCGAGGCGATCGTGGGCGCGCTGGCGGCGCTGGGCCTGCACCATGTCCACACGAGGGCCGTGGTCCAGATCGCCGGCAGCGGCCATCGCATGCGGGTGGCCGACTTCCGTGCCGCCGTCGACAAGAGCCGCCTGCTGCGCCAGCTGGTGCTGCTGTCGAGCGAGCTGACGCTCGCCCAGACCCAGCAGACCGCCGCCTGCAACGCCATCCATTCGGCCGAGCGGCGGCTCTGCCGCTGGATCCTGCAGGTGCGCGACCGCATCGACGGCGACGTGATCCAGCTCACGCACGACTTCCTCGCCCAGATGCTGGCGGTGCGCCGCCCGACGGTGAGCCTGATCGCCCGCCAGCTGCAGGACGCGGGCCTCATCCGCTACCGGCGCGGGCGCGTCACCATCGTCGACCGGCCGGGGCTGGAGAAGATGGCCTGCGAATGCGTGGATGCGCTGCGCACCAAGACGCAGTCCATCCTGGGCGCGCTGGTCTGAGGCTGGCGACATCTCGGACGCCTCCCTTTCGCGGCCTCCGCGAACGGGAGGTTCCGCGATGACAGCGGCGCCGGCAGGGAATAAACAGTCCCACCTCCGTCTTGCCGGCGTACGCGATGGCCTTGCACTGGACAGTCTCGCATCGACACCGCCTGGTGCTGGCGATCGCCCGCAACGGCATCGCCTTCGACGATGTCGACCGCTATCTGACGGCGCTGGTCGTGGAGCGGGCGCTGCCCTACCGCAAGCTGTTCGACCTCTCCTTCGCGCCCGAGGCCATGGCGCTGGAGGATATCGGCCGCCTCGCCGAACGCGCCCGCCACTTCGCGGGCGACTATGCGCTGGGGCCGGTGGCGATCGTCACCGGCAACGACGAGACCTGGCGGGCCGCCCTGCGCTATGCCGAGCAGGCGACGGCGCGGCGGCCCCTCACCGTCTTCCGCGACATCCGCGAGGCCAGGCAGTGGCTCGACGGCCAGCCCCTGCCCTTCGGGCCGAGCGCTCGGAGTCATCGGACCGCGGGCCTCCAGGCCCCCTCCGACTCCTCGTCCGATCCCGAGAGCGAGCCCGGAGGCCCGCGGTCCACTTGAGCGCCTACAACGGCGCCAGCGGCGGATCGCGGTCGGTGGGGAGGTCGGCCAGATATCGGCGCATCGCCTCCAGCCGGTTGAGATAGGCGCTGGCATTGCCGGCGAGGCTGCTCGAGGCGGCGCCGGCGCGGGTGATCTCGTAGAGCTGCCAGACATCGGGGCCGGCGCGCTCGAGGAACGAGGCGACCTGCAGCGCCCCCGGCTCGAACATCGTCACCAGCGCCTTGATGGGCGTCACGTTCTCGGTGGCCAGCACCAGCCTGGTGTCGGTATGGGCGAGCACGCGCAGGCGATAGACGGCGGGGCCGCCGATGTCGGGCTGCTCGAGGTAATGGAGGTCGCGGCCGGCCACGAGGGCGGCCGGCGGCGGATCGGGCCGGCGCTCGCGGCCGTCGGGCCCGTCGAGCGCCCAGGCATCGACCACCAATGGACGCCAGTCCTGCCGCGTCACCGCCCAGAAGCGGATGCTCGAATGATGCGAGACGGCGGTGAGCCGCGACGCCAGCTCGTCGAGGGTGCGCGGCGAGCGGAAGCGGGCGGCCAGCGCCGCCACCAGCCGCGTCTCGCCCTGCCAGCCCATGCACTCGGGCAGCCGCCAGCCCTCGCGTCGCAGGGTCGAGGCGCTCCATGAGCCGGTGACCGGCGGCCCGTCGACCGCGCCGTAGTTCGGCACCGGAGGGGCCGCCTCCGCGCGCTCGCACGGCGGCAAGGGACCGGCGGCGAGCGCCGGTGAGGCGACCGAGAGAAAAAGACCGATGAGCAGGATGCGGCGCATGGCGAGGCCGAAGGCTTAGATCGGCGCTCCGGTGGTGAGCGGATCCATGGGACGCGCTGTACCGAGATCGATCGGCGGCCTGGCGACGACGGGTGCGCCCACGCTCTTGGCGCCGGTACGCTTGCCGCCGCGCTCGTCCTTGTCCTCGCCGATCTCCTTCAGCCCGACCATCAGGTTCGCGCCGGAGGTCGAGATGACGTGACGGCTGTTGCCGGAGAAGATCGGGCCGCCACCGGCGACGAGGACCTCGGCCACGAAATAATTGCCGCCGCGATAGATGACGGTGCGGCCGGGCGCCGGCGCCACGCCCTTCTCGAAACCAAGCTCGGTCGAGGCGACGCGGTAGTCGGGGACGACCTTCGCACCGGGCGTGTAGGGCTTCACGGACTCGGGCTGCGACGGCGCGATGACGACGGGAAGGCGGAAGGTGCCGTCGCACGACGGCATCGACGCGCTGCCGCCACTCTGGCCGGAATAGATATCGACCGCCGGGCCGGGCGGCACGGTCGGGCACGGCGCTTCCTTGGGATCGACGCCCTGCCACTTCAGATCCTGCGCCGACACGGAGGCGATCACCGACGCGCCCAGGAGCAAGCCCAGGCTGGCCGAAATCGAAACGAGTGTGCGTGAACCCTGCGACATTGGCGGTGGTTATAACCCAGTCCGAAGGACGGCGACTAGGGGGGAATGCACTGCAACTATCAGAATCTTCAGTTGTATCAGCACCCGCTCTGCGGGATTCGGCCCGGAATCGGGGATTCTGGGGCGAATCCTATCCACAGGGCTCGACATCGGCCGTGTCGCTCGCCCCCTCCCTGCCCGACAGGGTCATCGCGCGCAATCCGCCGGCTGGTCGAGCTCGGCGCGGGCCTTCTCGATGGCGGCTTCGAGGGCTGCGATATCGGTGGCGGTGGCGATGGTGCCGCGCGTCGCCTCGGCCACGCACTGCAGCCTGGAGCGGCCGACGATGTCGATCACGTGCACGCGCAGCTCGGGCAGCTGCCGGTGCAGCTCGCGCGCCTCGGCGCAGGGATCGCCGCGGCAGCCTTCCTGGCCGTCGGTGATCAGCACGACCGAGCGGCCGCGGCCGCCGTCGGGCCCGCCGGCCCCGTCAGCCATCGCCGTCTGCATCGCCCGCAGCGCCATGGCGATCGGCGTGCCGCCGTCGAACGGCAGGCGGCCGAGCGCGCCGCTCACCGCGCCCTTGTCGACGGTCGGCGGCACGTCGGTCCTGAGCCTGCAGCCTTCGAACGACACCAGCCCGGTCTCGAGGCCGGGCGGCAGCTTGCCGACCAGGGCGAGGGCGGCCTCGCGGGCGGCGTCGAGCCGCTTGCGGCCCGGCGCCTCCTGCAGGGAGCGCGCCCGCCGCGCGGCCTGCTGGTCGCCCTCGCTCCAGCGCCTCTCCAGCTCCTCCATGTCGACGGGGTCGGCATCGAGCGGCAGGCGCATGCTGCCGGAGGTGTCGAAGATCAGCATCAGCCGGGCCGGCTGGATCGGCGGGCAGCGCGGGCGCTCGGCGCGGCGCGGTGACGGAGCGGGCGGTGCGGCGAGGCAGGCCATCTCCTTCCGCGCGATCCGCAGCTGCAGTTGCAGCGCCTGCTCGGCCAGCGCCCGGCCGCGCTCCTGCCCGCGCTCGCTTTCGCTCACGCTGGCGCGCGGGCTGCAGAAGGCCCAGCCGATGCGGTGCCAGCTGCCGTAGCCCGGCAGCGCCAGCCCGCAGGCGCGCAGCAGCACGAGCAGGATCACCACCACGAGCAGCGCGAAGGCCGGCCACAAGGGCCACGCCCATCGCCTGCCTGATGCCCCTGCCCCCGCCCCGACCATGGAAGCTCCCGTGCCGTCCCCGGTTCGCGCGTCACCTTGCCCGTCGCACGAGCCCGCGCCGCGCTATAATGCTTCGGTCAACAGGCGGCATCCACCCACCCCAAGGGAAAAGAGCACGATGGCGGTTCAATATTTTGCGCGCGTGAAGTCGGCGGCGGACCACGAGGCGCTGCAGAAGATCGTGCGGCACTACCCGTCCTGCAGCTTCGAGGAATGGCACTTCCGCGAGGCCAAGAAGATGGCCGACTGGCGGGGCCGCCGCCACGTCTGCAAGATGGTCGACATCACGCCGGCCGAGGTCACGGCCTATTGCGAGCGCACCGGCGCCAAGGCCGACATCAGCACCTTCCTGAAGATCCTCTCCGACAAGGCGTTTTGACCGTGCGCGCCGCCGGCCCGCTGCTCGCGCTGGCGATGGCCGTGGCGTTGGCCGTGGCCGTGGCCGGCGATGCGTCGGCGCAGGCGCAAAGGCCGGCGCCGCCTCCCGGCGAGATCTATGCGCATCTGCGGCCGACCTTCAGCGTCCGCGTGCCGCCGGGCTTCACGATCAACGAGCGCTACCGCTACACGCGGCTGGGCCCGGGCAAGGCGATCGAGGGCGTGGCCTTCGCAATCCCCAGGGCGATGACCGAGGGCACCAACCTCGCGGCCGATTCCTACGTCAGCGTCGAATGGCGCGACGGCCAGCGCTGCACCCTCGCCGACTTCCTCGACGGCGCGACCGAGGAGGCGCAGCTCAGCGACAACGGCGTGCGCTGGCAGGTGGGGACGGCAGGCGATTCAGGCGCCGGCAACATCTACGAGGAGACGGTGCATCTGCGCGGCTGCGACGCGGTGCGCAGCTTCGTGCACACCACCAACATCGCCAACTACCCGCCCGGCACGGTGCGCGCCTACGACCGCGTGGCGCTCGGCAACGCCGCCGACGCCATCCGCCGCTCGCTGAAGTGGGGCGGGCGCTAGGCGGCGGAACGCGTCTTTCTCCGGCGCGAGGCCGGCACTGGCCGCCGCCGTTTGGCCGCCAGCGCGTCGTTGCAGGCCTTCACCAGCCGGGCCCGCTGAACGGTCGCGTCGTCGAACCTGGCCTTGCCCTGCCGACGCATCCAGCCCGCAACCTCCGCCCAGTCCCACAGCGGGCTCTCCGTCGTCACGCGCACCACCGGCGCCGGAAAGCCTTCGCCGCGATTGCCCAGCGCATAATGCGAGATCGCCGCCCGGCTGAGGCCGGCACGGGCGGCGATGTCCGACAGGCTGACCAGCGGATCGGGCTCGACGCGCTCGACGCGCGCGCCTGCCCGCCCGACGTCGCGCACGGCCGAGGCGAGCGCCTGGGCGAAGGTCTTCGCGGTGCGGGCGAAGTCGAGCACGATCGCCCCGCGCTGGAAGGCTATCGTCGCATCGTCGCATCCGGCGGCAAAGAACCTGTCCTCGAAGTCCGGCGTCGCCGGATAGAGGCCGCTGGCGATGACGGTGAATTCCCAGGTCGGCATTGTCCTTTCGTCCCTCATGTCGGCCGGCAGTCGCAACGATCGACCGCCCGCCGCAGCTGCATCGCGTGCGCCTCGGGATTGCGCGGAGTCGACCAGATCGACACTTGGCATCCCTCGCGCGTATGGCACGGACACTTCATCCTGCCCCAGGCGTGGCCGTTGGAAAGCTTGACCGTCCAGCCGAGCGATTCGGCATGAGCGACCGCCGCCTCGATCTCCTTGCGAGGATGAGCGGGCCTAGCCATCGGCCACGCTCCATATCATATAGTCGTTAACAACTGTCAACGAACTGCTTTCTCTATCC
>CANIRG010000290.1 GCA_947469635.1 Rhodospirillales bacterium
CGCTGATCCCGCGCTGCGCCCGCGTGGTGCGGGCAAGCGCGCTCTCGATCCGCGAGGTGCCCTACATCGATGCCGCGCGCACCTCCGGCTTCAGCCATGCCCGAATCATCCTGCGCCACATGGTGCCCAACGTGGTGGCGCCGTTCCTGATCATGCTGACGGCCTTCGTGGGCCAGGCGATCCTGGCCGAGGCGTCGCTGTCCTACCTGGGGCTGGGCGTGCAGGAGCCGACGCCGGCCTGGGGCCTGATGCTGCAGGGCGGCGCCGAGGAATACGCCTCGACCGCACCGTGGATTGCCATCTTCCCCGGCGTCGCCATCGCCCTCACCGTGTTCGGCTTCAGCCTGTTCGGCGATGCGCTGCGCGATGCCATCGATCCCAAGCTGCGCGAGCGTTGATCGTCACGCGGCGCCCAGCACCTCGCTCAAACCGGCCAGCGCGTTGAGGGCCGGCGCGAAGCCGCTGAGCGGCGCGGTCGTGATCACCGCCTCGATCACCTCGGTGCGGCTGAGCCCCATGTTGAGCGCCGACTGGCCGAACTTCTTCACCTGGCCATCGAGCTTGGCCGCCGTGAACCCTGCCACGGCGATCAGGGCCCGCCGGCGCAGGTCGAGGCCGGGGCGGAACCAGATCTCGCCGTAGCCGTACTGCACCGCCAGCGGATAGAGCGCGCCCGTCACGTCGTTGCCGGGTGCGGCGTAGCCCTGGCTCGCGCGGGCGCCGTGCAGCTGCTGCATCAGCCCGCGACCGCGCTCGCTCAGCGCCTCCAGCGAATCTTCCCTCGAGGTCTCCTCGGGCATAGCGACGCCACGTGCGGCGAACACCTTGGCCGCCGCCTCGATGGATTCCTCCGAGGCCGCGTAGCCGGCATAGATGCCGATCTGGATGAAGATCTCGACGATCGCCCGGGCCGACAGGCCGAGGTCGAGCGCCGCGCCGACGTAGCGGCCGAGCTTGGGCAGGCGCTGGACGGCACTCAGCGCCGCCAGGGCACAGACCATGCGGTCGTCGAGCGCCAGGCCCGGCCGGCTCCAGATCGCGCCGAAGGTCGCCTCGGTGTTGACCGTCCGCATGATCGCGGGCGCCCCGTCGTCGTCGCCGAACAGCCGCCGGCGCATCGCCTCGCCCTGCGCGCGCAGGGAAGCCCGATCCGTCATGTCGTCTACTCCGCCGCCTGCTTGAAGCTGTTGGTCGGCCGCCACCGCAGGATGGGCTTGCGCGCCGCCAGCGTCTCGTCGAGCCGCCGCCGCGGGGCGAACCGGGGCGCCGCCTTGAAGTCCTCGACCGCCGTCCCCGACTTCGCGCGCTCGGCGAGAGAGCGCAGGGCGCCGATGAATTGGTCGAGATCCTCCTTGGCCACGCTTTCCGTCGGCTCGATCAGCATCGCGCCGTGCACCACCAGCGGGAAGTACATGGTCATGGGGTGATAGCCCTCGTCGATCATCGCCTTGGCGAAGTCGAGGGTGCTCACGCCCGTGTCCTTGAGGAAGCTGTCGTCGAACAGCGCCTCGTGCATGCACGGCCCATCGAAGGCCGGAGTCATGATGTCACCGAGCGCTGCCATGACATAGTTCGCCGACAGCACGGCATCCTCGGCCGCCTGCTTCAGCCCGTCGGCACCGTGGCTCATGATGTAGGCCAGCGCGCGGGTGAACATGCCCATCTGGCCATGGAACGCCTTCAGCCGTCCCAGCGGCTTGCCGTCGACGGCGGCGCCGTCCTCGGCCACGGTCCAGGCATCGCCCTGCTTCACGATCCACGGGTAGGGCGCATAGGGCGCCAGCGCCGCCGACAGCACCACCGGACCCGCGCCCGGCCCACCGCCGCCATGCGGGGTCGAGAAGGTCTTGTGCAGGTTGATGTGCATGCAGTCGACGCCGAGATCGCCCGGCCTGACGCGGCCGACGATGGCGTTGAAGTTGGCACCGTCGCAGTAGAAGTAGGCGCCGGCGTCGTGCACGGCCTTGGAGATTTCGACGATCTCCGACTCGAACAGGCCGCAGGTGTTGGGATTGGTCAGCATGATCGCCGCCACGTCGGGGCCGAGCGCCGCCTTCAGCGCAGCGAGATCGACCCGCCCGCGCTCGTTGGCCGGGATCGGCTTCACGGTGAAGCCGAGCGCCGCCGCCGTCGCCGGGTTGGTGCCGTGCGCCGATTCGGGCGCCAGCACGATCTTGCGTCGGACGCGCTCGCCCCGAGCGTCGAGGGCGGCCGCGATCGCCATCATGCCGCACATCTCGCCATGCGCACCGGCCGCCGGCGACATCGCCACGGCCGGCATGCCGGTCAGCGTCTTCAGCCAATGCGCGAGGCGATCGATCAGCTCGAGCGCGCCCTGCACGGTCGACACGGGCTGCAGAGGATGCAGGTCGCCGATGCCCGGCAGACGCGCCACCTTCTCGTTGATCCGGGGATTGTGCTTCATGGTGCACGAGCCCAGCGGATAGACACCCATGTCGATGGCGTAGTTCTTCTGGCTGAGCCGCGTATAGTGCTGCACCACCTGCGGCTCGGCGAGGCCGGGCAAGCCGATCTCGCCGGCGCGACGGAGGCCGTTCAGCCGCTCCTTCACCTTCGGCGGCTCGGGCAGGTCGACGGCGCAGCGTCCAGGCTGGCCCATCTCGAAGATCAACGGCTCCTCGATCTGCAGCGCGCGGTTGCCGGTGAAGGTGGTCGGCTCGGTCGATGTGCCCGACGCGATGCCGCCGGTGCGTCCCTGGGAGCGGTCCATCACAGCACCTCCTTCAGGCCGGCGATCAGCGGGTCCATGCCCTGCTCCGTCGCCGTCTCGGTGGCGGCCATCAGCAACAGGTTCTCGACCGACTTGTCGCCTGGGATCAGCCGCGACACGGGCACCCCGGCCAGGATGCGCTTGGCGGCCAGCGCTTCGACCACAGGCGCGGCCGGCTTGGGCAGGCGCACGGTGAACTCGTTGAAGAAGCTGTCGTTCAACACCGATACACCCGGCAGCGCCGCGACTCGATCCGCCAGCTCCGAGGCCTTGGCGTGGTTGAGCTCCGCCAGACGACGGAAGCCCGCCTCGCCCAGCAGCGTCAGATGCACCGTAAAGGCGAGCGCGCAGAGCCCGGCGTTGGTGCAGATGTTCGAGGTCGCCTTCTCGCGACGGATATGCTGCTCGCGCGTCGAGAGCGTCAGCACGAAGCCGCGCTTGCCGTCGGCATCCACCGTCTCGCCGACCAGACGGCCCGGCATCTGGCGCATGTACTTGTCACGGGTCGCGAACAAGCCGACGTAGGGGCCGCCGAAACCCAGCCCATTGCCGATCGACTGGCCCTCGCAAACGACGATGTCGGCGCCCATCTCGCCCGGCGGCTTGATCAGGCCGAGCGAGATCACCTCGGTGACGACGACGACCAGCAGCGCACCGGCGGCATGGCAAGCTTCGGCCAACTTTCCGAAGTCGCGCAGATGGCCGAAGAAGCTCGGGTTCTGCACCACGACGCACGACGTCTCCTTGTCGACGGCGGCGATCAGGTCCTCGAGCCCTTCGGCGTCGGGCTTGCCCGACACGGCGCTGAATCCCTGCCAGTGACCGGTGGTCTCGATGATGCGGCGGTATTGCGGATGCAGACCACCCGACAGCAGCGCCTTGGAGCGGCGCGTGATGCGGTTGGCCATCAGCACCGCCTCCGACGCCCCGGTCGAGCCGTCGTACATCGAGGCGTTGGCCACCTCCATGGCGGTGAGCAGCGTGATCTGGGTCTGGAACTCGAAGAGATACTGCAGCGTGCCCTGCGTGATCTCGGGCTGGTAGGGCGTGTAGGAGGTCAGGAACTCGCCGCGCTGGATCATGTAGTCGACGGTCGCCGGCACATGATGGCGGTAGGCGCCGGCGCCGAGGAAGGACGGCGCCGAGGCGGGCGACAGATTCCTCGCGGCATAGGCCTGGAACGCGCGCTCGACCTCGAGCTCGCCCTGATGGTCCGGCAGGCCCGCCACCTTGGCGCCGAGCCGCGCCGACAGCGGCACGTCCTTGAACAGCTCGTCGACCGACCGGACGCCGATCTTCGTCAGCATGTCGCGGCGGTCGACCTCGGTGAGCGGCAGATAGCGCATCAGCCGAGACCCTTCACGAAGGTGTCGTACGCCGCCTCGTCCATCAGACCGGCGAGCTCGCCCTTGTCGGAGAGCTTCACCTTGAAGAACCAGCCCTTGCCCATCGGCTCGGTGTTGACGTCGCCCGGCGTGTCGGCCAACGCTGCATTAGCCTCTACCACCTCACCCGAGACGGGTGAGTAGATGTCGGATGCGGCCTTGACCGATTCGACCACGGCCACCGATTCGCCCTTGGCGATCTTGCGGCCCGCCGCCGGGACGTCGACGAACACCACGTCGCCCAGCTGCTCCTGGGCGTACGGCGTGATGCCCACGGTGCCGACCTCGCCGTCGACGCTGATCCACTCGTGCTCTTCGCTGAATTTGACCTCGGCCATCTGAAACTCCTATCCGCGGTAGTAGGCGTGCTTGACGAAAGGCATGGGCACGATCTCGGCCGGCACGGGCTTGCCGCGCACGACGAGCTCCACCTTGGTGCCGTTGGCCGACTGGCTGCGCTCGACGTAGCCCATCGCGATGGCGCGCCCGAGCGTGGGCGAGAAGCCGCCCGAGGTGACGGTGCCGACGGACTTGCCGGCGATGACGATCCCGGCTCCTTCGCGCGCGATCGCCTTGCCATCGGGCAGCAGCCCGACGCGCCTGCGCGGCGCACCCTCGGCGATCTGTTTCTGGATCACCGATGCACCAGGAAAGCCGCCCTTGACGCGACGCTCCTTGCCGATGCTCCACAGCAGCACCGCTTCGACCGGCGTCGTCGTGGTATCGATATCGTGGCCGTAGAGGCAGAGGCCGGCTTCGAGGCGCAACGAGTCACGTGCCCCGAGGCCGATCGGCTTCACCTCGGCATAAGACAGCAGCTTGCGGGCGATGGGATCGGTGGCGTCGGCGGGCGTCGAGATCTCATAGCCGTCGCCGCCGGTGTAGCCCGAGCGCGTGACGTAGCAGCGCGCACCGTCGATCAGGAGATAGGCGCCGGTCATGAACTTCATCGATGCAGCCTGCGGCACGAGGCGCGACAGCACCGATGACGCGAGCGGGCCCTGCAGGGCGAGAAGACCGCGCGAAAACATCGGCTCGATCTCGCAGGCGGCCGACAATCCAGCCTGCATATGCGCGAGATCGGCGTCCTTGCAGGCGGCGTTGACCACGACCAGCAGGTGATCGCCGGTCGAGGTCACCATGAGATCGTCGAGGATGCCGCCGCTGTCGTTGGTGAACTGGGTGTAACGCTGCTGGCCGGGCGCCAGGCCCGCAATGTCGCCCGGCACCAGCGTCTCCAGCGCGGCGGCGGCGGTATGCCCGGGCTTGGCGGTCAGCCGCACCTGGCCCATATGCGAGACGTCGAACAGGCCGCAGGAATTGCGGGTCTGCGCATGCTCGACGAGGATGCCGGTGGGATACTGGACCGGCATCTCGTAGCCGGCGAAAGGCACCAGGCGCGCGCCCAGCTCCTTATGCAGCGCATGGAGCGGCGTGCGCTTGAGGGGGCCGGCAGATGCTTCGGTCAAGACAGTCTCCGTCAGAGTCGCGTTGCCCGACGCAAGGACTGCGCCGCTCGCGACCCCCTCTGTCCGGAGACCTGAAAGATTCGCCGGAGACCATATCCGGCTTACTTCGTCGGTGGGCCCGCGCCAGATGAGGCGCTCGCCACTTTCCAGAGACCCATCCTCCTGCGGTCCGTTTGCCTGAGAGTTTCCGGGGTCGGTTGCTCCTTCGGCGCCGTCGCGATCATCGCTGACCGGACGTCTCTCCCACAGGTATCGACTGGGTTCGCCGACCTTAGGTTGCCGTCCGGCGCGCGTCCACGGAGAAAAGCGACACCGCCGCCTTATGTCCGATCCGAGATGAGTCGGGCATGAACCAATGGCGATCGGCTGGCGTGCAGACACGCAAAGACGGTCACTTCCATCTCGTCGATCCTGAAATAAAGTTGATACCGAAAAGGGCGAATATTGACACGACGGACCTCGCAGCGCGCAGATCGGCGCACGACCCGATAGATGGCCGGGTTGCGGGCCAGATGCACTTCCGCGCGATCGATCGCCCTCAGAAGGTCAATCGCCGCTTCCGGCGCCTTGGAAGCAAGCCACAAGTAAGCTGCTTCGATGTCTTCAAGGGCATCTTTCGAATAGACGACCAAAGTTCACAGCCGCGCGTTGAGCCGTTCCGCAATTTCTTTCAGGGAATACTTCTTCTGGCCCGGATCGCGATCGAGCGCCTCCATACGTGCGTCGAGGAGCTTTCCCACTTCCTCGGAAACAGGCGCTGCATCCAGCTCACTTTCGATACTGTCCCAGAGGTCATCGATCAGCGCGCGACGTTCCTCGATTGTGAGCTTCGAAAGCTCCTTCATGAGCATGGCGTTCATGAGCCCTCTCAGCCTTCCTTCGCGAGCGCCGTAAACGCCTGCGCGAAGGCCTCGCGGCCGCCGGCCAAGCCGGTCTCGTTGAAGATGTCGGCGGTGAGAGACTTCACGGAGTTCTCGTCGACGCGGACGCCGTTGTTGGCGAGGAATTTTCGTGCTGCCGCCACGGCCTCGTCCATCGAGCCGCCGGCCTTGTAGAGCCGGTAGTAGTCGGGATGACCGCCGCGGCCCAGCGCCTCGGCCAGGATGTCGGTGAAGTTCACGACCTTGACGGGATAGAGCGCCTCGGCGCCCGACAGGGCGCGATGACAGGAATGGTACATGGTGGCGATCGTATCGGCGCCGGCCGCCACCGCGCCTTCGGCGAGCGCGCGATGGATCGCCTGCTCGCGGTCCTTGAACTTCGCCGCCTGGCCGCCGCAGGCGTAGGAGAAGCCGGAATCCTGCGGCAGTTCGACCAGCTCGAGATTGGGCACGGCAGCCAGCAGGTTGCGGATGCTGGCCACCGTCGCGCCGATGCCGAGATGCTCATGGATGACCACGCGGCGCCTCGGCTGGTCGGCTCCGAAGCGCGCCTTCAGTGCATCGAGATTGTCGGCGAGGAATTCGCTCACATGGCCCATGTCGAAGGCAGCCGGCTCGACATCCTGCTCCAGCTCGTCGAAATTCTTGGTGCAGGTCGGACACCAGGTCAGCACCTTGGAGGCGCCGGACTGGCCGAAGCGCTGGAAGGTGCGGTGGCCCATGCGCTCGTAGGTCGGCAGGTCCGCCTCCTGGAACTGGTAGATGCCGCAGCAATGGGCGGTGCCGCCGACCACGTCGAAATCGAGATCGAGCGCGTCCAGGATATCCATGACGTTGAGCACGATGTGCGGCGTGCGGAGCACGTTGCAGCCGGTATAGAAGAGCACATCGGCGGTGCGGCGCTCTGCCGGCGCCAGGATCTTCTTCAGCGTCTCCGACGGCAGCTGCATGCTGGCGAGAAGCCGCACGGCCTGGGCCATGTGACGGAAGCGGCTGGCCGCGCTGGCGGCGCCCTCCTCGCGCGGCCGAGTGACCTCGAGCGACTTCATCTTGGCGATGGTCACCCACTGGCGGACATTGATCCCTTCGGGGCAGGCATCGTTGCAGCGCGCGCTGCCGTCGCAGGCATTGAGCCATTTCTGCAGACCATCGGCCGCCGCCCCGCCGTCGCGGGTGAGGCTCACCATCTCGGCGACGCGCTCCTTGCCCTGCAGCATGTCGAAGCCCGACTCACGCGCCGTCGGGCAGACCTCGAAGCACTTGCCACAGGTGGTGCAGCGGTCGGCGGCCTCCTGGGCAAGGGCTTCCAGCCGGTCGGCGTAAGCGCTCATTGCCGGGCCGCGGCACGCCGGTTGTAGTCGAGCTCGGCGGCCGTGGGCTTCAGGCCGACGGCGATGCGGTAGCCACCGAGATCCTTGACCTCGTTGAAGGGAATCATGACCGAAAGCTCTTCCTGCGACACGCCGCGCGGGCTGGAGGTGCTTACCTTGTAGTCGGCGAGCTCATCGCGACCCACCACCACGGCGCCCCTGCCATCGAGGACACGCACGAAGAAGGGAACCTGCGTCACGCCCTGGCCGATCGAGGGTCCGGCATTGACGGCGATGCGCACGGCGACGTCGACCTCCAGGCGATTGCGGCTGACCTTGCATTGGGTGTCGGCCGCAACGACGATCGCCTCGAACATGACGTCGCGCGGGTCGCGGCCTGGCCCCGCCTTGAACCGGGTGAGGCGCGAGGCGTCCTGCACGGTGAGCGTCGAAGGGCAGTAGGACGCCGCGACCTCCGTCTCCTTCGAGCCGCCACAGGCGCCCAGCGCAACGGCTACGAGCACGAGGGGGATAAACCGGTGAGTCATCATGTCAGCGCCTTGTGCGAGCCGTCGCACATCGGCTGCTTGGCGGATTGCTTGCAGGCACAGAGCCAATGATCGCCCGACTTCTCCGCGGTGAACTTCATCGGCGCCAGGCCGCTGCCTTTGTGCGCACCGTCGCAAAATGGCTGATTTTTGCTCATGCCGCAGGCACACCACCAGTAATCCTTGCCCGCCTCCAGCGCCACCTTGGCAGGCGCCTTGGCCGCGACAACCGGCTCGGTCATGTTGCTTTCCCCGTTGCGGCGGCTTTGTTACGGTGCCGC
>CANIRG010000291.1 GCA_947469635.1 Rhodospirillales bacterium
CCGCCCCCGCCGTCCCCGCCGACGGCGAGCGCGCCGGCGCCCGCACCGGCACCCGCCCCTGCACCGCCGCTGCCGGCAGCCGCCACCACGAACGAGACGATGGAGCTCGCGGCCTGGAACGCCGTCGCCGCCAGCACCAACCCCGCCATGTTCGAGGCCTTCCTGGCGCAGTTCCCGCGCGGCGTGTTCGCCCCGATGGCCCGCGTCCGGCTGGACGAGCTCAAGGCGCAGACCAGTGGCGAGGCCAGGCGGCGCGCCGAGGCGGAAGCGAAGCGCCTGGCCGAAGAGGAGGCCCGGCGCAAGACCGAGGGCGAGGCGGAGGCACGGCGCCAGGCCGAGCGCGACGAGGCGGCGCTGCGTCTGGGCGACCGCGACCGCCAGCGCCTCCAGATTGCGCTGACCTCGCTCGGCTTCAACACCGCGGGCACCGACGGCGTGCTGGGCCCGCGCTCGCGCGAGATGATCGCGGCCTGGCAGAAAGCCCGCAGCCAGCCGTCGACCGGGTTCGTGACGGTCCTGCATCAACAGATGCTGCTGCACGAGGCCGCCGCGGCGCTCTCGAAGCACGACGAGGAGCAGAAGCGGGTCGAGGAGGACAGGAAGAAGGCCGAGGCGGAGAAGGCCAGGATCCAGGCCCAGACGCCGGCGCCCCCTCCGGCCCCCGCCCCTGCTCCGGCCCCCGCTCCCCCGCCTCCCAAGGTGGAGGCGAAGCCCAGGACCGAGCAGGCCCTCGCGGCGCCCCCAGGTGGCGGATCGGCGGGCAGCACCGCGACACCCGGTTACGACGGCACCTACAGCGGGATGGTGGCCTACGCCAACGGCAACGCCCAGGCGCTGTCGATCCGGGTCGCGAACGGCACCGGCAGCGGTGCTGTCACCAATCCCCGCTGCGGGAAGGTGACGATCGGGCTCAGGATCGACGCCAACGGCAATGCGGTCATCCGGGTCGAGGGCTACGACGGCAGGTGCATGTCGAACCTGAACAGCTATGCCAGCAGCGTGGTGAACAACCAGATCAAGACCTCCTGGTCGAACCCCACCGGCAGGACCGAGCTCACCCTGATACGGCAGTGAGAGCGAGGCTGCGGTCGCCGCGGCGCTCGTGACGCATCAAGAGAGCGGCACTGGAGTGCCGCGCTCATAGGCGCCGACTTTGCAAAGAACCTTACCCTGAGGAGGGCGCGGAGCGCCCATCTCGATCCGCGCGGGGGTTACCCCGCGCGGATCGAGACGCACGCCTGCGGCGCGCTCCTCAGGATGAGGACTAAATTGAACCGCTGCTTGGTTTCATACCTCGGGGTCGGCACCGCCGATGGAGAACTCCTCAGGATGAGGTTGTCTTTGGAAGAAGCGTTAAAGTCAGCGCCTATGAGTGCCGCGCGATCGGTCTACCGCACCTTGATGCCGAGCTGCTCGAGCAGTCCCGCCTGCTCGCTCTCGCTCACGATCAGCCCCGCGTAGTCGGCCACGACCGCGAGGTTGAGGCCTGAGATCCGCGAGCCGCGAAGATCGGCTCCGCTGAGCCGCGCGCGGTCCCATTCGGCGCGGTCGAGCGCGCATCCCGACATCGTCGCCCCGCCGAGATCGGTGCCGATGAAGGACGCTTCGGAGAACTTGCACGAGCGGAAGGAGCAGCGCTGCAGGTTCAGTCCCGCGAGATCGGCGAAGCTGAAGTCGCACGCATCGAACGACGCCTTGGTGAGGACCGACCGCCTGGAGAGCGTCTTGGAGAAGCTCGAATGGTGGAAGCGCGCGCCGCGAAAGCTGCTGTCGCTGGCGCTCACATTGTACAGGTCGCAGCGCTCGAACGCGCCGGTGGCGAGGTTGCATTTGGCGATCTCGACGCCGTGCATGTCGCAATTGGCGAAAGTGCAGCCCTTCTTGCGCTCGGCATCGAACAGGGTGCAGCCCGTCAGGCGGGCGTTGGCGAAGCTGCAGCCGGCGAAGCGGGTGGGCTCGAACCGGCAATCGTCGAACGCGGCGCCGGAGAAATCCGCGCCCCGGATCGCCGGCACGGCAAACGAGCAGTGATGAAAGCGGCTCTCGGTGAAATCGAGGTCGTCCAGGGAAAGAACCGCGGAAAACAGGACGCCCTCGAACCCGCGTGCCGCTCTTCCCGGCGCCGCCAGCTCTTCCTGGGGGATTGGCGTGCAGGCCGGAGTTTCGACTGCCATCTGGATGTCCCGTGATCGTGGCCTGGACTGTGCCAATGTGAACTGAACCCGCGTCGCCGGTCCGCTAGTGTCGCGGCATGGCAAAGCACGGGATCACGACGAAAGTATACGCAATGCAGCTCGCGGCCGCTCGCAAGGCACACGGCAAGGGCGAGCAGGGAAACTGGCTGGATCGGCTGAAGGCGGTGATGAAGCGCCGGGCCGGCGTCGGGAAGGCGCCGGCCCCGCGCTAGCGCTCGGACCGGCATCGGCCGTCGTCCCCGAAGACGCGACGAGAAGGGCGTTGCGCCTTCGGTCGACCGGGAGGGCGAACATCGCCGGACCGCAGGGCATGTGCTGCAAGCGAGATGGATGCCGCCCATGACAGAGGCACTGCACGGATCGACTGTTGATCCGGCGCCGCGCAGGGCGTATGGGGCCGCACCCGCGAGCAATGGCCGACGTCGCCGGTGATGACGGCGATCCCCGCCGCTGGAGGCGGGCCCATCACCCTGGTAGCCCCTCGCGCAGTACAGGCCCCCTACCGCGCCGACGGCAGGCGCCGCCCCATCAGCTTCTGGCTCCGCTGGCTGGTGATCGTGTGCGTCGTCCCGGCCTGGGCGGTGGTGGCCCTGGTGATGGCCCTGTCCTACGACCGCGAGCGCGGCACCCTGCGGCAGAGCACGGCCATCATGGCGCGGGCCCTGATGCAGACCGTCGATGCGGATATTGCGACCGTGGTCGGCGCCCTGCAGGCCTTGGCGACGTCGCCTCTTCTGGCGAACGACGATCTGCCGGCGTTCCATGCCCAGGCGCAGAAGCTCCAACGTATGCTCGACATCGGCCACATCGTGCTCGCCGACCCCTCGAGGCGGCAGCTCGTGAACACCGTCAAGCCCTTCGGGGAGCCGCTCCCGACCACCGCCTATTCCGAGCGACTCGAGCAACTCTTCGTCACCGGCAAGCCGGCGATATCCGACCTCTTCTCCGGGGCGGTCGTCGACCAACGACTCGTGGCCGTCGCGGTCCCGGTAATTCTCCAAGGGACGATCGCCTTCAATTTGGGAATGGGCATCCGTCCCGAGCATTTCCTGAGCATATTGAAGCCCCAGCAACTGCCGGCCGGATGGGTGGTCTCGATCCTGGACGCCAAGGGCACGATTGTCGCCCGTACCCACGATCCCGAGAAGTTCGTCGGCAGGTCCGGCCCACCGCAGCTTCTGCGCCGCATGGCCGAGGGAAGCGAGAGCGTGATCGATACCGAGACGCAGGAGGGCATCCCCGTCTTCGCGGCCTTCAGCCGCTCGACCTTCTCCGGATGGACGGTGGCGATCGGCGTTCCACGCGCCAACCTGACCGCCGACCTGAGGCAATCCATCTGGTTCAGCATCGCCATCGCCGCGACGGTGCTGATCCTGGGGGCGCTGGCCGCGAATGCGCTCAGCCGGCGCATCTCCGGGTCGATCCGGGGGCTTCGGGCGCCGGCCCTTGCGCTGGCCTCCGGCGGGCCGCTGTCGATTGCGCCTTCCGACACCGAGGAAGTGGCCGAGGTGGGCGAAGCCCTCGTGGCGGCCTCCCGGCTCCTCGCCCAGCGGGCAGAGGACCGCGAGAAGGCCCAGGCGGCCGAGCAGCAGGCTGCCGTCGCGGACCGGACCGCGACGCGATTCCGCGCCTTTCTCGACGCCGCGCCGAACGCCGTGATCGTCAGCCGGGCGGACGGGACCATCAGCTTCGCCAACCAGCGCGCGTCGACAGCCTTTGGCTATGCCGCATCGGACCTGCTCGGCCAGTCGATCGAGCGGCTCATCCCCGAACGGCTCCGGGCGGGACATTCCGCCCACCTGAAGGGCTTCTTCCTGGCCCCGGGCGCCCAGCCCACCGGCACGGCTCCCGCCCTCTTCGCGCGGCGCAAGGACGGCAGCGAGTTTCCCGCGGAGATCAGCCTGAGCCGCATCGAGCTGGAGGGCGTGCCGAAGGTCATGGCGGTGATCCGCGACCTCACCGAGCAGAAGCGGCTGGAAGCCTATGTCGAGACCAGCCGGCTGCAGATGATCTCGTCGGCGCGGCTGTCGGCGCTGGGCACGATGGCGGGCGGCATTGCCCACGAGGTCAACAATCCGCTCGCCGTCATCCATGCCCTGGCCAGCGACCTCGCCGACGACCAAGGCGGAAGCGAGCAGGTCAGGCAGGACGCCGGGCGCATCGTGCAATACGCCGACCGGATCGACGGAATCGTGAAGAGCCTGCTGTATCTCGCGCGCGACGGCGCGGGCGATCCCTTCACGGCGGCCTCGCTCGCCGGCATCGTCGCACGGGCGCTGGACCTCCTGGCCGCGCGCTTCCGGCAGCATTCGGTGACGCTGACGGTCGGCCCGATCGACCCCGGCCTGCGCATCGTGTGCCGCGAGGTGCAGATCTCGCAGATCGTCTCGAACCTGCTGCAGAACGCCTTCGACGCCGTGCAGGAGGGATCGGGAGACAGGTGGGTGCGCCTGGAGGTTGCCGCCGAGGCGGGCCGGGTGATCCTGTCGGTCGTCGACAGCGGCGGCGGGGTGCCGCCTGGAGTGCAGGCCAGGATCATGGAGCCCTTCTTCACGACCAAGCCGGTCGGCAAGGGCACGGGGCTGGGCCTCAGCCTGTCGAAGAAGATCGCCGAGGAACACGGCGGCACGCTGACGCTGGGCGAGAGGGACGGCCACACCTGCTTCACCCTCAGCCTTCCGTCTCGAAGCAAGGATTGATCGGATGCAGTTGAGCGACGCGACCATTCTCCTCGTCGACGATGAGCCGTACCTCCTGGAGATCTTCCGGATGTGGTTCGAACGTCACGCGCGCCGGGTCGTGACGGCCGAGAACGGCAAGCTGGCGCTGGAGCAGGCGGCCGAGCATCGCCCCGACCTGATCGTGTCGGACGTCCGCATGCCGGTCATGGACGGCATCGAGATGGTGCGCCGGCTCAAGGCGGCGGGCACCTCGTCCGCCGGCATCGTCTTCGTCAGCGGCTACACCGACCTCTCGCAGCGCGACTGCTTCGACCTCGGCGTCGAGGCCATGCTGCCCAAGCCGCTGCGCCGGGCCAGCCTGATGGCGACCGTGCAGCGCTGCCTGCTCGACGGCGAGGAACGGTGGCGGGAGCGGCCGGCCGAAGAGTGCCAGGGCACCCTCTCGGCCCGTTTCGAGAGCCTGCCCGCGGCGCAGCGCGAGGGCCTGATCGCCTTCGGCAGCGGCGGCTTCTGCATCAGGTCGGGCTTCGCCGCGGCGCCGGGACAGGCGATCGGGCTCGACATCGCGTTCGACGACGGCGGCCAGGCGCTGAAGGGGCAGGGTATCGTGCGCTGGCTGCAGCCGGGCGAGCAGCAGGTGGGCGTCGAGATAAGCTACGTCGATGACGAAAATCGCGGATGGGTCGCGGCGCTCGCTGCACGAAACGAGTCGAGATCGTTCATTCCGCGAAGCAGCCTGGGCGTGCAGTCCCTGTAGCCGGCGGGCGCTACTCGCCGGAAGGCGTCTTCGGCTCCCGGCGTTCCCAGTGCTCGCCGACCAGCGTGAAGCGCACGGCGCCGGCGGCCTCGCGCTCGTCGAGGCGCCAGTGTTCCGGCGCCTGATCGGGCTCGGGCTTGGCCTCGGGCTCGGCGCGATCTTCCTTGGACTTGGGATCCGACATGACACCCCTCTGGTTCTGCAACCGCGAGGATGCACATTCCCATGCGCGCCCGCTGTTCCCATTTGAACAGCCGGTCCGCTGCTATGCGCCTTAGTCGGACGCGGGCCGGGCCGGGCGGAACGCGCGCAGCACCAGGTGGTCGAGCGACACCGGGCCGGGGCCGGCGATACCGAGCCAGGCGAACATCACGAAGTAGGAAACCTCCTCGAAGCCGAGCAGCGTCTCGAGCGAATCGACCTGGCCCCACTTGGCCGAGAGGATCGCCACCAGCATCACGATCATCATCGGCACGGAGACGAAGCGGGTCAGCAGCCCCACGAGCAGCAGCAGGCCGCCTACGAATTCCATGCCCGAGACGAAGGGCGTCGTGATCTCGGGAAAGGGAATGCCCCAGCCGCGGAAATTCTCGACCATGCGCGGCAGGGCCTGCAGCTTGCCCCAGCCGGTCCACAGGAACACCCAGCCGACGACGAGGCGCGCCGCCAGCGGCGCCGCCCAGGAAAACCAGCCCGCGACGGTCCTCGACCAGTCGTAGAAGACCGTGATCACGAAATTCATCCGTCGCTCTCGCAAGCCGTAGGAAAAGGAGAAGCAGGAAGGAGCGGCCGTCGACGCCCGAGGATGGCCGGGCGTCGACGGCCACGTCGCGCTACATGACCTTGCCGCCCTTGGCGGTGCAGTCCTTGGCGTCGCTCGCCTCGGTGAAGCCCTGGCCCTTGCAGCCGTTCTGGCCCTTGCAGGCATTGGCGGCGCTCTTGCAGGCGCCCTGGCCCTTGCAGGAGTTGGTGCCGCCGCAATGCACGCCGGCGGCGCTGGCGGTGGTGGCCACGAAGCTGGTGGCGGCGAAGAGGGCGGCGGCGGTGGTGATCAGCGTGCGCTTGTTCATGGGTAGCCTCCTTGATGCGCGGGCACGTCGCCCGCATCAGGGAGTTCGCGGCGCCGGCCGCCGGCGTTACACGCGCGCCGGAATTTTTTGGATGTCCTTCGCGAACGCTGTCGCCGGTGGATCCATGCGACCGGCCGGTGACCTAGAGGACGATATCCGCGTGGTGACGGAGTTCGCGACTACCGTTCTGCCCCAGGCGTTCCAGGATGACCTTGACGCCTTCGCGACGGACAAACTTGAAAGCAGGGACGAAATCCGTGTCCCCCGTCACGACGATGACGGCTCTCACCAACTCGCGCAACGCGAGACGCGCCATATCCATCCCGACCCGCATATCGACGCCCTTCTGCGCCAGATCCAGATCAAAGTCCTGATCCGTAAGAGCGCGAGGAGCGGCAATCAGGGATTTTTGAACCCTGGATTTGATGCGCCACTCAGCAGGAGACAACACCACCTCACCCATGCGGAGGGCGAAATGGGGCATGAGAACGAGCTGGTCGAAAAGACTCTGGCTTTGGCGATATCGCGGGGTCGCGGCCAGGTCCAAGGGCGTCTTCGAGATCGGCAACATCACGCGCTGCGACGACGGAAACGCATCGTAGTAATAGATGCGCAGCAGTTCGTAGTCGAGGACTTGGGACAGGCCCATCAACCTCTGGCACTCGTCCCAGATGTCGGCAGCCGTGGCGTGCCGCTTGAGCTTTACATACAGCCGCTTGGTGAGATAGCCGCCATCCAACAGAATGGCATATAGAGGCTTCGCCATCGCATCGTCCCAAAATAGATGGAGCCGGCCCACCCCTAGCGACGAAGCGCCCCGCTTAAGCGGTTTGTCGGATCGGCCGGCTCGCTCTTCTATTTCGTGGGCCGCTCAAGGGCCAGTGGCGAGAAGATAGTCAGTTTGTTGCATTGAATCAACGATGGCCAGCAGTGCTTGGTAGGCCGCATGCTTACGCGCCGCCGCTACGCGCAGGTCGCGGAAAAATACCGTGTAACATTTCGGCCCCCGCGCCCGAATAGACGAGAGACCGACGCCATTGGCCGACCTGGAAGACCTCTCGAACGCGATGCGCCAGGCACGGCAGGGCGATGCGGAAGCCTATCGACGGCTGCTCGGCCAGGTCGCGGTCTGGCTGCGCGGCATCGTGCGGCGCGGCCTGGTGTCGGCGGGACGCGGCATCGGCGACAGCGAGGACATCGTGCAGGAAGCGTTGCTGGCCATCCATCTCAAGCGCCACACCTGGGACGAGACGCAGCCGCTGGGGCCGTGGCTGCGCGCCATCGCGCGCCACAAGCTGGTCGATCACCTGCGCCGGCGTGGCTTCCACGACCATCTCGACGTCGACGACTATGCCGTTTCGCCCGAAGCCGCTGTCGAGGCCGACGCCTCGGCCGGCATCGACTCGCGGCAGATGCTGGCGACGCTGCCCGAGCGCCAGCGTCGCATCGTCGAGGAGATCTCCCTCGAAGGGCGGCAGGCGGCCGACGTGGCCGAGCGCCTCGGCATGAGCGAAGGTGCGGTCCGCGTCATGCTCCACCGTGCGCTCAAGGCGCTTGCCGCCACCTATCGCAGAGACCGCCCATGAAGACCGACAAGCTCATCTCGGCGCTGGTCGCCGACCGCGCGGCCGGACGCGGGACGATCCGGCGCAGCCTCCTCGCCGCGCTGGCGCTGGGCGGCCTCGTCTCGCTCGCGCTCTTCGTCCTCGACCTCGGCCTCCGCAAGGACCTGGCGCAGGCGCTCGCGACCTGGCGCTTCGAGCTCAAGGTCGGCCTGGTCGCGCTCGCGCTGGCGTCGGCCTTCGGCCTCTGCACCGCGCTGTCGCGGCCGGTCCCGTCCGCTCCGTCGCTGCGCCGCCTGCTGCCGCTGGCGGCGGTGGCGGCACTCG
>CANIRG010000292.1 GCA_947469635.1 Rhodospirillales bacterium
AAGACCGCGCCAGCGATCGAGCACCACCTCGATTCCGGCTTCGCCTCCGTCGTGACCCTGGCGCCGCTGGCCATGCTCGCGGCCTTCGCCTGCGGGCTGGGCGAGCAGGTCGCCTTCAGCTTCCTGCCGGTCTATGCCGTCGGCGCCGGCGTATCGGCCGAGATCGGCGCCCTGTGGCTGTCGATCTTCGTCATGGGCAATATCGTGCTGCAATGGCCGATCGGCTGGATGGCCGATCACTTCGACCGCCGCGCCGTGCTGGCCGGCTGCTCGCTGGCGAGCGCCGTCCTGGTCGTGATCCTGTCGATCCTGCCCGCGACCTCGCTCGGCGTGATTGCCGTGGTTCTGGTGTGGGGCGGCATCTCCTTCGCCATTTATCCCGTCGGCCTGGCGCTGCTTGGCCAGCGCTTCAACGGCGGCGACATCGCGCGCGCCAACACCGCTTTCAGCATGATCTACATCTTCGGCGGGCTGATCGGCCGGCCGGCTGTCGGTGCGGCGATGGACACGTTCGGTGATCCCGGGCTGGGCGGCACACTGGCGCTCTTCTACGCCGTGACGGGAGTGGCGGCCCTGCTGGCGATGCGGAAATGAGCGATCCGTTGCTAGAACCGCTGCTGGCGCGCGACCGGCGCGCGCTGGCGCAAGCGATCACCCTGGTCGAATCGACGCGCAGCGACCATCGCGAGCGCGCCGATGCGCTGCTGGCCGAGATCCTGCCGCATACCGGCAAGTCGGTGCGGCTCGGCATCACCGGTGTACCGGGCGTCGGCAAGTCGACGCTGATCGAGCGCTTCGGCTTGGGCCTCATCGACGCCGGCCGCTCCCTGGCGGTGCTGGCGATCGATCCTTCCTCCAAGCGCGGCGGCGGCTCGATCCTGGGCGACAAGACGCGCATGGAGGAGCTGTCGCGTCGCGAGGCCGCCTTCATTCGTCCCTCGCCGGCGGGGGCTACCCTGGGCGGCGTGGCGCGGCGCACACGCGAGGCCATGCTGCTGCTGGAGGCGGCGGGCTTCGACACGGTGATCGTCGAGACGGTCGGCGTCGGCCAGTCGGAGACGGCGGTGGCCGACATGGTCGACATGTTCATCGTGCTGCTCCTGCCGGGCGGCGGCGACGACCTGCAGGGCATCAAGCGCGGCGTCATCGAGCTCGCCGACCTGATCGTGGTCAACAAGGCCGATGGCGATCTCAAGGCCACAGCCCAGCGCTCGGCCGCCGACTATCAGCATGCGCTGCGCATGTTGCGCTCGCCGACCCAGGGCTGGACGCCCGAGGTCAAGACCTGCTCGGCGGCGACGGGCGAGGATGTCATGGCCATCTGGGAGGTGGTCGGTCGGTTCGTCGCGGCCGTGGGCGAGAAGGGCGTTGCCCGCCGCCGGGCCGAGCAGGCCCGTGCCTGGATGTGGAACGAGGTGGGCGAGACCCTGCTGGCCGAGCTGCGCAAGCATGCCGAGGTGAAACGGCTGGTGGGCGGCCTGGAGCGGGAGGTCGAGGGCGGCCGTACGACGCCTGCAGCGGCGGCCCGGCGTATGCTAGAAGTCTTCCATGGCCGCTAAATCCTTCGTCCGCCGCGCCCGCCAAGCCGCCGCCCAGTCGGAACTGCCGTTCTGGAAGCGCAAGACCCTGGCGCAGATGAACCAGCAGGAGTGGGAGTCGCTCTGCGATTCCTGCGGCATGTGCTGCGTCAACAAGCTGGAATATGAGGGCACGGGCGAGCTCGCCCAGACCGACACCTGCTGCAAGCTGCTCGATCCCACGACGGCGCGCTGCAAGGACTACAAGAACCGCAAGAAGATCGTGCCGGAGTGCATCCAGCTGACACCAAAAGTGGTAGCCAAGATGAACTGGCTGCCCAGGACTTGTGCCTACCGGCTGGTCCATACCGGCCAGGATCTCTACTGGTGGCACCCCCTGATCTCGGGTGATCCCGAAACCGTGCATCAGGCGGGGGTCTCGGCGCGGGGACGGGTGATTTCCGAGGAGCTGGTCGAGGAGCTCAGCGACCGGGTGGTCGACTGGTTTGCTTGACGGGCCGGCGCCGGAACCCTAAAAAGCCCGCCTTCCCGCCCTCTTGGCGGGATCGTTTTTTAACGGAAAGCAGCCATGCCCCGTCGTTGCGCCCTGTCGGGCAAGTCCGTCATGTACGGAAACAATGTGAGCCACGCGAACAACAAGACCAAGCGCCGGTTCATGTCCAACCTGCAGGTGGCTTCGGTCCTGTCCGACGTGCTGGGTCATTCGATCCGTCTCCGGCTCACCCCGCGCGGCATCAAGACGATTGAGCACAATGGCGGCATCGATGCCTATCTGCTGGGCACCAACAACAGCCATCTGACGCCGGAAATGACCGTGCTGAAGCGCCGTGTCCTGCTCGCCAAGGCCAAGAAGGACGCGAAGGCCGCCGCGGCGGCCTAACTGCGGATCAAGGCGCCAATTCGAACAGCTGCAGGATATTGCGCTGTAGCGGATTGAAGTTGTCGTCGGACATCAGCCACAGCAGGGTCTCGCCGCGAGCACCTTCGGTCGCGGCCAGCCCTTCCATATTGTCGACCATGTAGGACGACGACGAGAAGCGCGCGAGCTCCTCGGCAGCGAGGGTCGCGCCGGGCTGGAGCTGCGCCAGCGCGAATCGCATCACCCTTATGTGGACGTAGACGCCGTCGAAATGGCGCTCGAGCGTCGCCAGCGAACCGTCCGGCAGCTGGGCCAGGGCCGTCGGCTTGAAGCTTTGCGTCTTGGAGTAGCCGAAGGTGTTCCAGACGTAACGGCTGCCCTCCACCGGCGTGCCGATCCAGCCCATCAGCGAGCCGGGCTTGTCGAGCAGCTCCTCGCTGATCGCGACGATGCGGCCGTCGGCCAGCGCCGCCAGCGCCTCGACGCCGCCATTGGCCGGTTGACGAGGCAGCTCGGCCGGCCCCTCGACGGACACGGGCGTGGCGTCGAGCGTGGCATAGCGCCAGAAGCGATGGTGGCGTTCGAAGCCCACCAGCCATGAGCCGTCGGGCAGACGGGCCATGCTCTCGGCGTCGGCCATGGGCTTGTCGAACAGCGGCTTGCCGTCGAGACCGCGCAATGAGCCGATCCGCGCGGCGCTGAGGCCCGCGAGATCGCCCTTGGCGTCGTAGTCGATGGTGGCGGTGAGCCAGCTGCCCTCGTCGGAGATCGAGGTCAGGCTGCGGCCGTCGGCCCCGACATGGAGGTCGGACCAGCCGCCGAAATTGCGTGAATCCCCTGTCATGGCGATGCTGCCGCGCCAGATCAGCCGGCCGACCCGGCGCTCCGAGGGATCGTCGATCTTGAGGGGCAGCGTGCTGGAGCGGATCTGCACTGCCAGATCCTGCGCGCCCACCGGGCCGGGTGGCGGCACGGCGGCGCAGGCCGCCGCGATCAGCAGGCCGAGCGTGACGACGGAGCGGAACCTGAGACGCAAAGTCCGACCCGCCGCGATCAGGCGGCGCGTCGGCCGCCGGACTTGCCCTTGGGCTTGCCTCCACCGGCGGATGCGCCCCCGCGTGCGGCAGCGGCACCGCGGGTCTTCTTGGCGTCCTCTTCCTCGAACAGCGAGGCGAGCTGCTCCATCATCGTGCCGCCCAATTGGTCGGCGTCGACAATGGTGACGGCCTTGCGGTAGTAGCGCGTGACATCGTGGCCGATGCCGATGGCGATCAGCTCGACGGGCGAGCGCGTCTCGATCCAGTCGATGACGTCGCGCAGATGGCGCTCGAGGTAGTTGCCGGGATTGACCGACAGGGTCGAATCGTCGACCGGCGCGCCGTCGGAGATCACCATCATGATCTTGCGCTCTTCGGTGCGCGCGAGCAGGCGGCCATGCGCCCACAGCAGCGCCTCGCCGTCGATGTTCTCCTTGAGGATGCCTTCGCGCAGCATCAGGCCGAGGTTTTTCCGCGCGCGCCGCCACGGAGCATCCGCCGGCTTGTAGATGATGTGGCGCAGGTCGTTGAGGCGGCCCGGGTTGGCGGGCTTGCCGGCGGCCAGCCACTGCTCACGGCTCTGGCCGCCCTTCCAGGCGCGCGTCGTGAAGCCCAGGATCTCGACCTTGACGCCGCAGCGCTCGAGCGTGCGGGCGAGGATGTCGGCGCTCATCGCCGCCACCGTGATCGGCCGGCCGCGCATCGAGCCGGAATTGTCGATCAGCAGCGACACGACCGTGTCGCGGAAGTTGGTGTCCTTCTCCTTCTTGAAGGAGAGGGCGTGCATGGGATCGAGGACGACGCGCGCCAGGCGCGCGGCATCGAGCATGCCTTCGTCGAGGTCGAACTCCCACGAGCGGTTCTGCTGCGCCATCAGGCGGCGCTGCAGGCGGTTGGCGAGCTTGCCGATCACGCCCTGGAGGTGGCTGAGCTGCTGGTCGAGGTGGTTGCGCAGGCGGCCGAGCTCCTCGGCGTCGCACAGCGCCTCGGCCTCGACGATCTCGTCGAACTTCAGCGTATAGCCGTGATACTGCTGGCCCAGCGGCTCGTTGCTGAGGGCGCCCGGCGGCAGCCACGGGCGCTCGGCGCGGCCCGGCTCCTCCTCATCGCCCGAGCCCATCTGCATCTCGGTCTGCGCCTGGTCGGCGGAGGTCTCGGAGGCGTCTTCCTGCTCGGAGGCGTCCTCGGTCTCCTCGCCCTGGGCGCCATAGCCCTGGGTCTCGCTGGAATCGCTCTGATCGTCGCCGGTCTCGTTGGACTGGCCGTCGGCGTTCTCCTGGTCCTTCGAATCCTCGGTGTCGTCGTCCTGCAGGTCGGCCGATTCGTCGCCGAGTTTGAGGTCGCGGATGAGCTGGCGGGCGGCGCGGGCGAAAGCGTCCTGGTTGCCCAGCGCATCGCGGAGCTTCTGGAAGTCGCGGCCGGCGGCGGATTCGATGTCGGCGCGCCACATGTCGACCATGGCCCTGGCCGATTCGGGTGGGGCTGCGCCCAGAAGCTGCTCGCGGGCGATCAGGCCGATCACGTCGGCGATCGGCGCGTCGTCCTTGGACTTGATGCGGGCATGGCCACGCTGGTCGGAGCGCTGGCGCCAGAGGGCCGCGAGATTGTCGGCGACGCCGGCCATGCGGCGGGCACCCAGCGCCTCGACGCGGACCTGCTCGACGGCCTCGAAGATGCCGCGCGCGGTCTCGCCGCGCGGCACCCGGCGCAGGTGCATCTTGCGATCGTGATGGCGCAGCTTCAGCGCCATCGAATCGGCCTCGCCGCGCACCCGGCTCACGTCCTCGACCGGCAGGTCGCGGGCGGGCACCGTGATGCGCGCCTCGCTGCCCAGCAGCGAGCCGCCATCGGGCACGAAGGCCACGTTCACTTCTTTCCGAGACACCGCCCGCATTGTCGTGGCGGTGACGCGACGAAACTCCTCGATGGGAGTCGTATCCTTGGCCATGCGGCCCTCTCTACTAGTGCAGCTTTCCGCCTTTGCCGCTGGATGCCGGCAATTCCTTGCCGAAGCAGCGCTGATAATACTCGGCGAGCGTGGTGCGCTCGACCTCGTCGCACTTGTTGAGGAAGGTCAGCCGGAAGGCAAAGCCGATGTCGCCGCCGAAGATGCGGACGTTCTCGGCCCAGGTGATCACCGTACGTGGCGACATCACGGTCGAGATGTCGCCCGCGATGAACCCCGCGCGGGTGAGGTCGGCCAGCGCCACCATGGCGGAGACCATCTTGCGGCCTTCATCGGTGTCGTACTGCGGTGTCTTGGCCAGCACGATGTTCACTTCCTGGTCGTGCGGCAGGTAGTTCAGCGTCGTCACGATCGACCAGCGGTCCATCTGGCCCTGGTTGATCTGCTGCGTGCCGTGATAGAGGCCCGTCGTGTCGCCGAGGCCGACCGTGTTGGCGGTCGAGAACAGGCGGAACGCCGGGTGCGGGCGGATGACCTTGTTCTGGTCGAGCAGCGTCAGCTTGCCTTCGACCTCGAGCACGCGCTGGATCACGAACATGACGTCGGCGCGGCCGGCGTCGTACTCGTCGAACACCAGCGCCGTCGGGTTCTGCAGCGCCCATGGCAGGATGCCTTCGCGGAACTCGGTGATCTGCTTGCCGTCCTTCAGGACGATGGCGTCCTTGCCGATCAGGTCGATACGGCTGATGTGGCTGTCGAGGTTGACGCGGATGCAGGGCCAGTTCAGGCGTGCCGCGACCTGCTCGATATGGGTCGACTTGCCGGTGCCGTGATAGCCCTGGACCATGACACGTCGGTTGTGCGCAAAGCCCGCGAGGATCGCCATCGTCGTGTCGTGATCGAACAGATAGGCGTCGTCGACCGGCGGGACGTGCTCAGTCGAGGTGCTGAAGGCCGGCACTTCCATGTCGGTGTCGATGCCGAACAGCTGGCGCGCCGAAACCTTGATATCCGGCATGCCCGAAACGGTCTGTTGGGCCGCGGTCGTCGTAGAAGCCATCACACGTCCTACAAAACAAAGCCCGCCAAATTGCGGGCTTAAAGCCAATAGTCGCAGGCCGATTTGTGCACCGCAAGCGGCCAAATCGCCCACGTAGCCCTGCGCTGGGCAGGTCACTCGGGCGGCAGGTGCTCCGATGTCCGCAATGTGGAATAGGCCGAGTTGATTTCCTTCAGCCGTTCCTCGGCCTCCCGAGCGCCGCCGTTGGCATCGGGATGATGGATTTTCACCAGTTCCTTGTAACGGGATTTCACGGCGGCGCGGGTGATCGGCCATGAAAGTTCAAGCGCGGCCAGGGCATCGTGCTCGGCCGGGGTCAGCTGCTCGCTGCCATCCATGCGCGGCGGCGGGCGTTCGGCGAGGCCGGCATCGTCACTCAGCCCCAGCGGATCGTGGATCTGTGGGCCGCCGCGCCGTCCGCCCAGCGGCCAGACCGGGCGGCGCCAAATCGTGTCGGCGCGGATATGCGCCTCGATCTGCTCCGGCGGCAGGCCGGCGAAATAGTCCCATTTCTTGTTGTATTCGCGGACATGCTCCAGGCAGAACCAGCGATACTGGTCGAGCTGGTCGCGCGCGCGCGGCGCACGGAAATCGCCGTGAAGACGGCAGCCCGGCACCTCGCATACGCGTCGGTGCAGGTCCGCGTCTGCGGTTTCGATCAGAGGGTTGGCTCGCCGTCGCGCCATTCGTCTAATATGTGTTCATCCGAATGGTCGGGCAAGAGAGGCAAGCGATGGGTGCGGTGGCGGCGGTGATTGACAACAAGCTCCGGGCGCGCTTCGCGCCGGCGCGCCTGTCGATCGAGGACGAATCTTCCAAGCACCACGGCCATGCCGGCTGGCGCGAGGGTGGCGAGACGCATTTCCGGGTCGAGATCGTGTCGGCGGCCTTCGAAGGCAAGAACCGCGTCGCACGCCAGCGGATGGTCTACGAAGCCCTCAAGGCCGAGCTCGATGCCGGCCTGCATGCGCTGGCACTCGCCACGCTGACGCCATCGGAAGACAAGGCGAAAGCCTAGCAACGCTTGGGTAGAGTCTCAAGAGTCTCAAACGCCCTGAGACGCCTCCGATATCGATGGCATAAGGCTTTGGGGCACATCGTCTCAAGTCTCGCGACTCTGCCCCTCGCAAAAAACAAAAAATCTTCGCGACGCTCGTCTCCTTAACCGTCCATCTCGATGTCCTTGCCCGCCGCGGCGGCCCTCACCTTTTCGGCGTCGGGGCCGGTGTAGAAATCCGGCACCCAGCGCTTCGTAATCTCGCTGTCCGACGCCCAGGTGTGGCAGCTGTCGAGCATGTAGGGTCGGCTCTTGGGCCTGCCTGAATCGACTTGCGCCGGCTTGCCGATGCGGGCGCGATGGGCGTCGGCGAGCTCGCGGGCCTTGCGCGAGCCTGCGGTCTGGAACGCCGTCGTGGCGACCGGGCCCAAGAGCTCGACGATGTGCGTGCAGCCTTCGGTGCCGCCCAGCCGCTCGCGCACGGCGCGATTGAAGCCGCCGCCGACCCGGAGGCCGATCAGTCTCTTGAAGTTGGGCGTGATGTTGCCGCACATGCTGTAGGGCGACTTGTCGGTCACCGCCTCGACATCGACGATGATGAAGCGGTGATCGAGGGTGAGGCGGATCGACATGTCGTGGACGAAGTCGCCGGGCTTCAGGGGCCCGCGCCATTCGTTGGCATGTTCGTAGGTCTTCTCGTCGGTGATGCGGCCCTCGATGTCGAGAAGCCCGTCGTCCCGGAAGAAGCCCTGGCAGGTGACGCGACGCGTGTGCAGATGCTGTCGCCCGACTGGCGGCGAAAGCGGCATGGTTGAACCTCTTTAGGTTGGATTCTCAGGCGTGGGTGGCCTGTATGGAGGCCGGCGGCATGATGCGCAACTCGGCGATGCGGGTGCCCTCGCGCTTCAGGATCTCGAAGCGAAAACCGTAAAATGCGTAGGTCTGGCCCACTTCGGGGATGCGCCGTGCCTCGTGCAGCACCAGGCCCGCGATGGTGATGGCGACGTCCTCGGGCAGGTGCCAGTCGAACTCGCGGTTGAGGTCGCGGATCGGCACGTCGCCCTGGCTGACCAGGCTGCCGTCATCGCGCCGCACGACGCCGCGCTTGATGGCGTCGTGCTCGTCCTCGATGTCGCCCACGATCTCCTCGATGATGTCCTCGAGGGTGATGATGCCGCGCAGCGCGCCGTACT
>CANIRG010000293.1 GCA_947469635.1 Rhodospirillales bacterium
ATCGTCCAGCAGCAGCAGAACAATCCCGGCGATATCGTGATCCAGGGCTTCGAGGTCCAGTCGGAGGCCAACGTGCTCCGCACCCTGGGCCTCGCCGCGCAGGAAAACTGGAATTGGACCGTGTTCGGCAACGGATATTATCACTTCAAGATGACCGACTACGGCGCGGTCGCCAATTCCCGCACCGACATGGCCACGCGCATCAACATGTACGAGCTCTCGATCGGTTCGCGCGTCGGCCAGGCCAACACCGACATTCCCTGGAGCTTGCAGCTTCTGGGCATCCTGCGCGGGCCGATGTGGTACAATACCGAGGAAGCGCTGTCGCCGATCTACTTCCCCAACCAGATCGGCAGCACGAGCATCTTCCAAAAGGAAGCCTTCTGGGTGGTGAATTCGCGGGCCGAGGTCGAGATCCGCAAGGGCTTCAAGCTCTTTGCGCTGGTGAACAACATCTTCGACGTCAACCAGCATCCGATCTTCATCGCTCTCGACACGGGCAGCCCCTGCGGCGCCAACCTCTCGAGCCAGAACGGCTCGTGCGGCAACTCGATGCCTGGTCGCGAGTTCCTCGTGGGCTTCCAGCTCCGCTGGTGATGCGCACGGCGGGTCTCGTCCTCGCCGCGGCGGTTCTCGTCGCGGCGCCCGCGGCGGCGGAGCCGGTGACGGTGCGTGATGCGTTCGGGCGCGACGTCACTCTGGCGGCAGCGCCGCAGCGCATCGTGCCGATCTTCGCGTCCAATGTGGAGATCGTGGCCTCGCTCGGCCTCGCCGACCGCATCGTCGGCATCGAGGCCTACACGCGCTTTCCGCCCGAGGTGCTGAACCGGCCGCTGGTCGGCGGCCGTCTCGGCTTCTCGATCGATGCCGTGGTCGGGCTCAAGCCCGACCTGGTCGTGGTCACGCCCTCGCGCCAGGCCGCCAACCAGCTCATCGATCCGCTGCAGAGGCTGGGCATTCCCATCGTCGTGTTCCTGCAGCGCGACGTGGCCGAGATCATGGTCAATATCCGGCTGATGGGTCGGATGGCCGGCATTCCCGAGCGCGGCGAGGAAGTGGCCGGCCGGCTGGAGGCGCGTCTCGTCCAGATCCGGCGCCGTGTCGGCGATCTCGTGCCGCCACGCGCCATCATGATCACCGGCCGCCTCGGCAATGGGCTCATGCTGGTGGCCCGCGAAGGGACCTACACCGGCGATGCCATGATGCATGCCGGTGCTCGCTTCGCGCTCGCGGGCACGGCGACCATCGCACAGGTATCGCCCGAGGCGATCCTGAACGCCGATCCCGACGTGTTGCTGTTCGCCGGTACCGAGCGCGACCTCAAGGAGCTGATCGTGCGCCCAGGCTGGTCCGACATGCGCGCGGTCCGGACCAAACGCGCTCATGTCGTGGCACGCGCGCAGCTCCTGATTCCGGGACCGCGCACAATCGACGGCGTCGAGCACCTAGCCCGGCTGTTCCATCCGGCGGCGGCCGTGCCATGAGGCCGTGGCTCATTCTCGGATTTATCCTCGCGCTCGCCGTCGTGGTCGGCGCGTGTGCCGGCCATGAGTGGGCATCGCCCGCCGATCTGTGGCGCGCCGTCTCGGGCGACCAGGCGCTGCGCAGCCGTCTGCTGTTCGAATGGCGGATGCCGCGTGTGCTGGCGGCCGCCTTCGTCGGCGCGCTGCTGGGGGTGGGCGGCACGATCTTCCAGGGCGTGTTCCGCAATCCCCTCGCCGAGCCCTATCTGCTGGGATCGGCCGGCGGCGCGGCGCTGGGCGCCACGGTGGCGCTGCTGGTGCCGCTGCTCGTGCCGCAATCCTACGCCTTGCCGGTGCTCGCCTTTGCCGGTGCCTGGGGGGCCACGATGCTGGTGATCGGCATCTCGCGCGTGGCGGGCGCGGTCGATGCCGCCGGCCTGTTGCTCGCGGGTGTCGCCGTGGCGGCGATCCTGGGCGCGCTGCGCTCCTTCCTGATGCTCGCGCTGTCGGACGACACGGTGAATCTGCAGGTCGTATTGAGCTGGGTGCTGGGCGGTGTGCAGACACCGACATGGGCGGGGCTCGGCGTGCTGCTGGCGATCTCGGCCGCCTGTCTTGGCCTGGCGATGACGTTGGCGAGAAGGCTCGACGTGCTGGGCCTCGGAGAGACGATGGCGATCGCCTTCGGCCTCGACGTCAATCGCTTCGTCGCCCTCGCCGTGCTCGCGGGCTCGCTCGTCGTCGCGGCGGCCGTGGCCTATGGCGGGCTGGTGGCCTTCGTCGGTCTCGCGGCGCCGCACATCGCGCGCTGGCTCGTGGGGCCGATCCATCGGCCGCTGCTGCCGGCATCGGCGCTGGTCGGTGCGATCATCGTCACCGTGGCCGACGCCATCGCGCGCGCGGCCTTGCCGCCCGCGGAGGTTCCGCTCGGGCTGGTGACGGCCGTTGCCGGCGGGCCGTTCTTCATCGTGCTGCTGGCGCAGAGGCTGCGCAGATGACCGAGATCGCCGCCGAGGACCTGGTCGTCCAGCGCGGTGCGGCGATGCTGCTCGAGCATCTGTCGCTATCGTTCGCGGCGACGGGATCCGTGGCGCTGATCGGCCCGAATGGCGCGGGCAAGACGACGTTGCTGAAGGTCATGGCCGGCCTGGAGACGCCAACATCGGGCCGCGTGCGGCTGCGCCATCTCGACCTGGCGGCGATGCCCAAGGCGACGCGTGCGCGCACCATCGGTTTCCTGCCGCAGTATTTCGAGCCGCACTGGGATCTCACGGTGATGCAACTCGTCGATCTCGGCGCGCAGCGGGCCGGACACCTGCCGGAAGGCGCTCTGGAGAGGACGACCACCGCTTTTGAGCTCGCAGGGCTTCTGCAACGCCGCTGGTCGACGCTGTCGGGTGGCGAGCGCGCGCGTGTGTTGCTGGCCATGGTGCTGGTGACCGATCCGCCGATCCTGCTGGCCGACGAGCCGGCGGCGGCGCTCGACATACGTCACCGTCTCGACGTCATCCGCGCGCTGGCCGAACGCGGGCGCGAGCGCTCGTCGGTGGTGGTCGTGCACGATCTCGATCTGGCGTTTCGCTTCTTCGAGCGCGTGGTCGTGGTGGTCGATGGGAAGATCGCCATCGACGGCGCGACCGCCGAGGTGATAGGCGACCAGCGGCTCGATGCGGCGTTCGGCGTGCGCTTCGAGCGGCTGAGGACGGAGCAGGGCTGGGTGCTGAGCGCGTCGAGCGAGTTACGCGCTGTGCGTTGATACCTCGCGCAAATCGTTCAGGCCGACATGCGGCTCGCGACGCGTCCGTACGGCCAGGGCAACCGCGCGACCACCGATATAGCCGGCGCAGAAGGCCGCAGCGGCAGCAACGAGATCGGGCGCCACGTACGGATTTCCAAGAGCGGCCGAGACGAAATCGACGATCGACAGGATGACGAGGCCGACGGCTGCCATGGTCGCGTCGAAGGTCGGCGGCATGCGCACGAGCCTCCACACCTGGTCGACCTGCATCGGCACGCTCCAGCCGCGCGTGCGACCGATCGCGGCGCCGACGATGGCCGCAGCGACCCATTCCGCATCGTGCACGAGCGTCGCGTCGAATACGCCGGCGAGCAGCATCAAGGCCGGCGCAACCGCCAGCGACGGTGGCACGGCGAGGCGCCACAGACGCACGACATCGCCGCGCGATTGCTGCGCCAGGCTTCCCAAGCAGGCGAAAGCAACGAGCACGGTCAGCACGTTCGCAAGGCTGAGAGGAGAAATGGTCATCGGTACTAGTCTAGACGAAAATCCGCGACATGCCGAAGTGAGCTTTACGTGAGGATTGCAGTGAGGCCGCAACGGAAGCTCGAAGGCGAGGCGCCTGAACGTGCGCCTGCAGAGCCAATGAAGGCGCTGGTTGTGTAGATTCGTGCACCATGCGCGACTCGTTAGTCGGCAGCCTTGTTCTCGTCGGCGAGCAGATCGTAGGTCCGCTTCTGATACTGCACCATGTAGTCGGTGTACCAGGCCGTCGGATATTTCGGCGGCTTGTCCGGCCCGACGCAGGTCGGCACCGACGCGATCGGCCAGTCGATGTTGCTGTCGCAGAAGAACGCCAGAGCATAGCGCTCGCCACCGGTGCGATTCACGGCGCGATGCGGCGTGGCGAGGAAGCGGTCGTTGGTCCAGCGCAGCAGGAGCTGGCCGCCATTCACCACGAAGGCGTCTGGCATGGACGGCGCCTCGATCCAGTTGCCGCTGCGGGCGCGGACGGAGAGGCCCGGCACATCGTTGGGCGCGAGCAGGGTGAGGAAGCTCGTGTCGGTATGCGGCGCGATGCCGAACTCGTCGTCGACCGGCCCGTTGACCGACGGGTAGTGGGTCATGCGCAGCTTGTACTGAAGGTCGCGGAACGGCACGTCGAAGTAGGCGGCCGGCAGGTCGAGCGCGCGGGCGTAAAGGCGCACGAGCTTCTGCACCAGCCGCTCCAGCGTGTCGCAATAGTCGACGATGGTCTCGCGAAAGCCCGGCAGATCGGTGGGCCACTGGTTGGCGCTGCGGAAGCGCCGGTCGGCCATCACGTCGGGATGGTCGGCCGGCAGGTCGCGCGCGATGAACAGTGCCTCGTTGAGGTTGGGCTTGGTGACGGTCTGCACCGTCGAGGTGCGCAGCGTGTCGCCTTTCATCGGCAGGTAGCCGACATTGTGGCGGTCGATGCGGAGCGCCATTTTCCGCTCGAGCGGCAAGGCATGGAAGCGTGCGGCCTCGGCGAACACGGCGCGGATCTTGTCGCGCGCGATGCCGTGGTTGACGATGAAGTAGAAGCCGATCTCGGTGAGCGCGACGCGCAGTTCCTGTGCCGTGCGGTCGAGCGCGCCCGCCTCACCGGCGAGATAGGGGCCGAGGTCGATGACGGGAATGGTCTCGTGGTTGCTCACGACAGGCCCTCGTCAGTTCTCGCGACGCATCGCGCTTTCATGCCAGCGCCGCAGCAGCAGATGTGAAATCAGGCTCAGCAGCAGGAAGATCACGATACCGGTGCCCGACACCAGAGCCAAGGCGGCGAACATGCGCGGGATCTTGAGCTGGTAGCCGGCTTCGAGGATGCGGAAGGCGAGGCCGGAGGCGGTGCCGCCCGAGCCCGCGACGAACTCGGCCACCACGGCGCCGATCAGCGCCAGCCCGCCCGAGATGCGCAGGCCTGCCAGGAAATAGGGCAACGCCGCCGGAAGCCGCAGGTAGCGCAAAGCCTGCCAGCGGCTGGCGCCGTAGAGCTTGAAGAGGTCCACCAGATTGTGGTCGGCAGAGTTGAGGCCGAGGATGGTGTTCGACAGGATCGGGAAGAAGGCCACGATCCAGGCGCAGATCAGCAGCGACAGCAGCGTGTCGTTCACCCAGATGATGATCAGCGGCGCGATCGCCACGATCGGCGTCACCTGCAGGATGACGGCATAGGGCAGCAGCGACAGCTCCAGCCATTTGGACTGGGTGAACAGGATCGACAGCAGGCCGCCGATCAGCACCGAGGCCGCCAGCGCCATGAAGGTGATCTGCAGCGTGATCCAGAGGGACTGCGAGAGCGTGTCCCAGTCGGCGACCAGGGTCTGCAGGATCAGCAACGGGCCGGGCAGGATGTAGTGCGGGATGGCGGCCGCGCGTACGGCGTATTCCCACAGCCCCAGCAGGATCACCCCGATCACCAGCGGCGCCACGATCTTCTGCCAGGTCGGGGTCATGCCGCCATCGCCTCGATGAGCCGGGCCGATACCGTGCGGCAAGCGGCGGCATATTCCGGCGAGGTACGGAAGCCGGGATCGCGCGGCACCGGCATGTCGGTCCGCACCTCGGCGGCGATGCGGCCGGGGCGGGGCGCCATCACGACGATGCGCTGCGACAGGTAGACCGATTCGAAGACGGAGTGGGTGACGAACACCGCCGTGAAACGCGACTTGTCCCACAGCGCCAGAAGATCGTCGTTCAGCTTCTGGCGCGTGATCTCGTCGAGCGCGGCGAAGGGCTCGTCCATCAGCAGGATGCGAGGTTCGGTGACCAGTGCCCGCGCGATCGACACGCGCATCTTCATGCCGCCCGACAGCTCGCGCGGATAGGCCTTCAGGAAGTCCTCGAGCCCGACCGCCGCCAGCGCCGCCTCGGCGCGCGCCGCGGCCTCGCGCGCCGGTGTCTTGCGCAGCTTGAGCGGCAGCATGACGTTGGTGAGCGCCGTCGACCACGGCATCAGCGTCGGTTCCTGGAAGACGAAACCGAGGTCGCGCGGCGTGTGCCAGTCGATGCGGCCGTCGCTCACCTCGGCCAGGCCCGCGATCATGCGCAGCACCGTGGTCTTGCCGCAGCCCGACGGGCCCAGCAGGCTCACGAACTCGCCGTCGTGCAGGTCGAGGTCGACACCGCTCACCGCCACCGTGCCGTTGGCGTAGCGCTTGCCGACGCCGCGCAACTCGGCCAGCGGCTTCATGCCCCCACCGACTTCATGGACCAAGGAACCAGTCGAGGATGCGGCCATTCTCGTCGCGCGGATAGGTGTGTGAGAGGTCGGCGATCTCGCGATAGACGACGCGGGCGCCGGCCTGGGCGAGCGCCCGTTCGGCGCCTTGCGCCATCTCGGGCGGGAACATCCAGTCCCCGGCGCCATGGACGATATGCACCGGCAGGTCGCGCAGGCGATCGGTGTCGGCAAAGCCCATCAGCAGGGGATGGAAGCTCGCCGCCACCGGCGCGAGATGGGTGAAGCGGCAATCGCCCCGCAGGCCCAGGACATAGGTGAAGGTGCCGCCGTCGCTCATGCCGGTCAGCAGCAGCCGCGCGGTGTCGATGTTCCAGTGGGCCGCGACCTCGGCCACCATGCGCTCGATGTTCGTGCCGTCGAGCTCGGGCTCCATCAACGACCAGGTCGAGCCGCTGGCCGTCGGCGCGATCACGATCAGCCCGCGCGTGCGTGCCTCGCGCACCCAGCTCCACAGGAAGGCGCCGCCGTTGCCGCTGCCGCCGTGCATCGCCACGACCACCGGCCAGTCCTGCGCCGCGTCGTAATATTCGGGCACGTAGAGCGAGAAGGCGCCGCGCGTGCCGGCGGGGCCGCCGACATGCATCGTGCCCACGCCCTCGCGTGCCGGATCGACGGCGGCGAGCTTCGCTGCGAGAGCCGCATCGTCGCGCGCGGCCTGCTCGAGGAAGAACTGGCTGACCGGCTTCAGGTGCGCCGCCATCGGATAGAGCGAGTCGGCCGCGCGTGCGTAGGTGCGCAGCGAGCGATAGGCGGCGACGACAGGCTGCGGTGCTTCGGGTGCGGCCAGCAGGCCGGCTATGCCCTCGGCCGCCGCCTCGGCCGCGGTCTCGAGGCAGGTGCGCGCCGGCTCCAGGCGCTCGGGCCAGGCGAGCGCGCGCGATGCGGCGAGGGCAGGATCGAGATCGTCGTCGCGGCCCCGCAAGGCCTCGACGAGCTGCGGCAGCGCGGCGGGCGAGAGATGCCGGCTGGCGAATTCCAGCGCGTGCAGGCTCCGCAGGATCGCGGGGGTGAGCCGTGCGATCGCCTCGACGGCGGGTTCGCTTTCGCCGCCCACGTCTACCTTATGTACTGCCGCTTGCGGGCGGCGGTCGCTGGCGCGATCAGCACGGCGAGCAGCGCCACGAAGCCGGGCAGCGGCTGCACCAGCAGGATCGTCGTCTTGGCGGTGATGCCGCCGTAGACGCCGGCGATGATGACGCAGCCCAGGAAGAACATCTTGAGGTCACGCCGGTCGGCGACGAGGGCCCACAGCAGGCCCAGCGCCAGCAGTCCGTTGTAGAGACCCTGGTTCGCCGCCAGCACGGCGGAAGACGCGGCCACTTCCGGCGTCATGCCGAAGATCCGCAGCCCTACCGGGTGGTTCCACAGGAACATCTCCAGGATCAGGAACCAGACATGGACCAGGGCCACCGCGAAGAGGAGGACCTGTGACACGATACGCATGCTGACGTCCTCGCTACCCGAAGTTCAGCGTCACTATCGCACAGATCGCCACCGGACCCGCGCTCAATCCTTGGGCGCTCAATCCTTCAGGATCGTCGCTTCCAGCGGTGCCCGGCCGCGGATCATGTCCGATGCCTTCTCGGCGATCATCAGCACCGAGGCGTTGAGGTTGGCCGACGGCATGGTGGGCATGATCGAGGCGTCGACCACGCGCAGCCCTTCGATGCCACGTACGCGCAGCTGGTCGTCGACCACGGCGGTGGGATCGGTGTCCGGCGCCATGCGGCAGGTGCCCATGAGATGGAACGTCGTGGTGCCGCGCTGCTTGGCGGCGGTCATCAGCTCGTCGTCGGACTGCTTGTCGGCGCCGGGGAACTCTTCTCGATCGTAGTATTGCTGCATCGGCCCCGACGACAGCAGGCTGCGTGCGAGCTTCATGCCCGCCAGCAGCACGCGCCGGTCGCTCTCGGCCGCGAGATAGTTCGGCTGGATCGTCGGCGCCGCGAAGGGATCGGCCGAGCGGGCGCGCACATAGCCCGTGCTGTCCGGCCGCTGCTGCCACGAGGCGATGGTCATGCCGGGGTAATCGTCGAGCGTCGACTGCACGCCTTCCTTGTAGCTCGCCGGCGTGAAGGTGAGCTGGAGGTCGTAGTTGTCGACGCGCTC
>CANIRG010000294.1 GCA_947469635.1 Rhodospirillales bacterium
ACCGACATCCGCACCATCGACCAAGACACGCTCAATGCCTGCATCGCCGCCTACAACAACACTCCCCGAAAATGTCTTGGGTACAAGACCCCCGCTGAGGTACTTCTTCCTAAACTGTTGCACTTCAAACGTGAATCCACACCCTCGCGACGCTCGGGATGACAACTTTGTTGGTTTGACGCAGTGCGTCGCTCAAAGAAGTGGTGTCATCCCGAGCGTAGCGGGGCCTTTCCTCTAAGCTTGCTGCACGCCGGGCCTGCCGGCTTCGACAGCGAAGCGAGCGAGCGTCTGCACCGGAGAATCCGGTTCCTTCACGGAACGGACGGTGCGGAACGAGACCAGCCCCTTCTTCCGGTCGAGTGCCACATGGGCATAGCCGTTGACGCCGCTCGTCACGGAACGGATGTGCGGGTTCTTGGCCTTCACCGCCTGCATGCGATCGTTGGCCGGTCCCTGCGACGTGATCGAGCCGCCGACGAACTCTGTCGCCACCGTTCGCGACTTCGGTGAGGCGAAATCCTGCTTGAGGTCGGCTGCCCAAAAGGAATGGACGTCGCCGCCAAGCACCAGCGTATCCTTCACGGGCGAGGCTCCAACCGCGTCGAGCAGGCGCTGGCGCGGCGCGGGATAGCCGTCCCAGCCGTCGGCCCAATAGACGTGCCGGTCGCCGGGTCCGCGATCGAGCTCGGCCATCAGCGTCTGTTGCGCCACGATGTTCCAGCGCGTCGAGGCGCGCGCCATGCCGTCGTTGAACCACGCCTCCTGCGTGGCACCCAGCATGGTGCGGCCGGGCTCGATGCGCTCGGCGCAACCCTCCAGCGGCTTGCCCTGCTTCAGGGTCGCGCTGCAGGCGTGGTGCGAACGGTATTGCCGGTCGTCGAGCACGTGGAACTCGGCAAGTTGGCCGTAGCGGTAGCGGTCGTACAGCGTGAGCGACGGACCTTGCGGACGCATCGCGTTGGACAGCGGCATATGCTCCCAGAACGCCTGATAGGCGCCAGCGCGCTGTGCGAGGAAGCGCGTGCGATCGGCCTCCTGCGGGGAGATGTCGTCGGTGTAGTCGTCGTCGACCTCATGATCGTCCCACGTCACGATCCAGGGATGCGCGGCGTGGGCCGCCTGCAGGTCGCGATCCGATTTGTAGAGCGCGTAGCGGTCGCGATACTGGTCGAGCGTGGTGATGCGCGCTCGGGACTCGTGATGGCGCACGAGATCGCGGCCCCAGCTCTTCTCGTAGATGTAGTCGCCGAGATGGACGACGAGGTCGAGCTCGTCGGCCGCCATGTGGCTGTATGACGAATAGAAGCCCTGCTCATACTGCTGGCAGGAGGCGAAGGCGAAGCGCAGCTCCTGCAATCGCTCGTTGGCCGAGGGCGCGGTGCGGGTGCGACCGACAGCACTCGCCGCGCGACCAACGGTGAAGCGGTACCAGTAGGGCCGGTTGGCTGCGAGGCCGCCGACATCGACATGGACTGAATGCGCCCAGCGCGGCTCGGCCAGCGCCTCGCCCGAGCGCACGATGCGTTGCATCGTCTCGTCCTCGGCGACCGACCAGCCGACCGTGATCGCGCCCGCCAGACGTTCCGACCGATCGCGCGCCATCAGGCGGGTCCACAGCACGACCGAATCGGCAGCCGGCCGGCCCGAAGCGATGCCGAGGCCGAAGGGATCGTCGGCGAGCCTGCCCTGTGCTCGCGCGAGCGACGGCAGCACGAGGGAGGCAGCAGCGCCTGCAACAAACGAGCGACGGAACATCGTTCCACTCTGCGCCGGGCAAACGTCCGCTTCAACCGCGGGCCGCGAGTCTGCTAGGGTCGGTCAAACGTGGAGGAGACGACTCAAATGGCCAAGATCGCAATCATCACCGGCTCGGGCAGCGGCATCGGCCGCGCCTCGGCGCTCGCCCTGCTCAAGAACGGCTACAAGGTCGTGCTGGCCGGCCGCCGCAAGGAAGCGCTCGAGGAGACCGCGAGCATGGCCGGCAACAATGCCCCCAACGCGCTGGCGATACCGACCGACGTCTCCAGCAGGGAGTCGATCCAGGCCCTGTTCGCGCGCACCAAGGAGGCCTTCGGCCGCCTCGACCTGGTGTTCAACAATGCCGGCGGCGGCGCCCCACCCGTGCCGCTCGAAGACCTGCCCTACGAGACGTGGCTGAGCGTCGTGGCGGCCAACCTCACCGGCCCGTTCCTGTGCACCCAGGAAGCCATCAAGATCATGAAGGCGCAGAGCCCGCGCGGCGGGCGCATCATCAACAACGGCTCGATCTCGGCCCATGCGCCGCGGCCCTTCTCGGTCGCCTACACCTCGACCAAGCACGCCATCACCGGCCTCACCAAGTCGACCTCGCTCGACGGCCGCGCCTACGACATCGCCTGCGGCCAGATCGACATCGGCAATGCCGTGACGCCGATGACCGAGCGCATGACCAAGGGCGTGCTCCAGCCCAACGGCACCACCATCGCCGAGCCGCGCATGGACGTCGAAGCGGTGGCCCAGGCCATCGTCTACATGGACAGCCTGCCACTCGACGCCAACGTGCAATTCATGACGGTGATGGCCACGAAGATGCCGTTCGTCGGCAGAGGCTAGCAACGGGAAGCTCCTCCGCCCGAAGAGGCTGCGGCAATCGCCGTTTCGCCTGTGCGGCGTCTCGATTTGCGATCGACTAAAAAACATGCATAGTCCGCGCCGGGAAAACTACTGACTTATTACCGGCACTCAGAGCGGGTTGAAGCTGCGCCACGGCGACAACCCGCACAGTGACGTTTGAGGGGGAATTCAAGAATGTATCGTGCGAACCTCTTGGAAGGGGTTGCGTCTGCGCGCCGCCTCGCCTGTCGCGACCTGCGTCCGGCCACACCTGTTCTGCTCGGGCTGGCCACCTTGCTGGTCACAGGCCATGCGGCTCTTGCCACTGGGCCTGTAGAAACGCCCACGACATCAGCAGTGGCCCCGAACAGCTCGGCCGGCAGCAGCCTCGGTCCGGGAACGTAAGCCCATATCATCAACGGCCTCATCAACATGCCGGGCCAGGGCGGCGGCCAGAGCTTCAACGTGGGCCAGTCCGGCAGCCCTTCCTCGGCCTCCCTCGGCGGGCGCGACGGGCTCGAAGCCTGCAATGCCGAGCAATGCGGCGCGCCGGAGAATTGGAACGTGTGGCTCAACAGCCGCGTGCTCGGCGCCTACGATTCGCTGGCCCAGACCAACGGCTCGGGCTTCATCGGCATGGCCGGCGGCGACTACAAGGTCATGCCCCGGCTCGCGCTTGGCCTCAGCCTCGGCGTCGAGGCCTTCCAGGTCGGCTTCACCGGCTTCAACGGAAAGATCCGGACCACCGGCTTCTCGGCGGCGCCCTATGCCTCGGTGAAGATCACCGACAATATCGTTGCGTCGGCCTTGGTGGGCCTGTCGACCATCACTTACGACACCAACCTCGCGACGAATGTCTCGGCGCAATACGCGGCGCTGCGCGTCTTCCTGGGCGGCACCGTCAACGGCTCCTGGTACGACGGACCCTGGCACCTGCAGGCCAAGCTGTCCGGCGCCTATGGATCGGAGCGGCAGAACGCCTACACCGATACCGCCGGCAACAGCGTGGCCGGCCAGACGATCAGCTACGGCTCGCTCGCGGCCGGCCCCGAGGTCGGCTATGCCTTCACCGACATCAAGGGTGTCGCCGCCGTCGAGCCCTTCGTGAACGTCGGGGCAAAGCTGACCTTCTCCTCCGATACCATGGGGCAGATCAACGGCTCGACGCCCGTCATCGTCCGTTCGGGCACCGTCGGCATGGGCACCGTCGGCGCAGGCGTGGCCGCGAAGCTCGACAACGGCTTCAGCCTCCGTCTGGAGGGAAGCTACGAGTCGATCGGAGTAAGCGGCCTCGACGTCTGGTCGGGCCAGCTTCGCGCGGCCCTGCGCTTCTGAGCAAGAACACGCGGATTGTCCGCAGGAGTCAGTAGCCCTCGCCCAGCAGCGGGAAGGCCGAGTGCACGCTGGCCGGGTTGGTCGGCAGCATGCCCTGGCTGATGTAGCTCTTGTCGAGCTGTGAAAGGCTGGTGACGCCGAGCAGGCCCATCACCTCCCGCATTTCCTCATCGAGCAATTCGATCACGCGCTCGATGCCGGCGGCACCGGCCGCGGCCAGGCCGTAGCAGTAGAGCCGGCCAAGACCGACCCAGTCGGCGCCGAGGCAGATCGCCTTCACGATGTCGCTGCCGCGGCTGAAGCTGCCGTCGACGACGATCTTGGCGCGGCCGGCGACGGCGTCGATCACTTCCGGTAGCACTGCCGCCGAGCCGCGACCGTGGTCGAGCTGGCGGCCGCCGTGGTTGGAGCAATAGACCGCCCACACGCCATGCTGGCAGGCGATCTCGGCATCCTCAGCCGTCCCGATGCCCTTCAGCATGAACTTCACGTCGGGGAACTTGTCCTTCACGCGCTTGAAATTGTCCCAGGCGAAAGCGGCCTGATGGTCCTGGCCGGTGGCGGCGGTGCGCCACGACTTCACGAAGCGCTTGGCGATGTCGCGCTCGCGGCGTGAATAGACGCTGGTGTCTACGGTGATGCAGAAGGCGTCGTAGCCCGCGCCCATCGCCTGCTTCACGCGCTCCTCGACCCAGGTGTCGTCGCCGCGCACATAGAGCTGGTAGATCTTGGGGCCGGCGCCGCCTTTGACGATGTCCTCGAGCCTGAGCGTCGTCACCGAGCTGATCAGCATGCCGACGCCGCCGGCGCCCGCGCCCTTGGCCACGGTGATGCCGCCGCCCGGCTCGAAGGATTCGAGCGATCCCACCGGCGCCAGCAGCACGGGGATGCGCAGCTTCTTGCCGAAGATCTCCGACGAGGGATCGATCTTCGACACGTCGCGCAGCACGCGCGGGCGGAAGGCGATCGAGTCGAGCGCCATGCGGTTTCGCCGCAGCGTCGTCTCGGTCTCGGTGGCGCCGATCAGGTAGTCCCAGATGTTGGCGTTGAGCCGAATCTTGGCCGCCTTCACCACCTCGTGCAGCGTCACGAATTCGCTTTCCAGGCCGCTTGCCATGGTTCCCCCAGGTTATTCGGGCTAGGATTACCGCAACAAACAAGTCGGAGGAAGCGATGGCGGCTCATTCGGCGGCAGTGCATAGGAGCGCTGCAGAGATCAGCGTGCGCCCGATCAACGGCTTCATCGGCGCCGAGATCGAGGGTGTCGATCTCCGCCGGCCGCTCAGCGAGGACCAGTTCAGGATCGTCCACGACGCCTTCGTGAACTACGAGGTGATCGTGCTGCGCGACCAGGACATCAGCGTCGACCAGCAGATGGCGTTCGGCGCCCGCTTCGGCGAGCTCTCGATCCATCCCTTCTCGCCCAACCTGCCCGACAAGCCCGAGGTCATCATCCTCGACTATTCCGCCGACAACCCGCCGGCGCTGACCGACATCTGGCACGTCGACGAGACCTTCCGCGAAGCCCCGCCGCTGGCGACCATCCTGCGCGGCAAGGTGGTGCCCGAGGCGGGCGGCGACACGCTGTTCGCCAGCATGAGTGCTGCCTACCGCGGCCTGTCGGAGCGCATGAAGCAGCATATCCATGGGCTCGAAGCGCTGCACGACTTCAAGCCGTGGCGGCCATTGTTCGGCCAGACCGATCGGCCCAAGCTGCGCAAGCTCGAGGACGACTTTCCCAATCCGTGGCATCCCGTGGTGCGGGTGCATCCCGTGACCGGCCGGCGCGTGCTCTACGTCAATCGTCAGTTCTGCGTGCGCATCAAGGACATGAAGGCCGACGAGAGCGAGGCGCTGCTGGAGTTCCTCTATCGTCAGGCCACGATCCCCGAGTATCAGCTGCGGGTGAAGTGGCAGCCCAACACGCTGGTGATGTGGGACAACCGTTCGGTCCAGCACTATGCCTCGCACGATTACTATCCCGCGCGCCGCACCATGGAGCGCGTGACGGTGAAGGGTGCCGAGCGGCCGACGGGTGTCACCGCGCCCTACACGGCCGACACGGTGCCGGCCAACGGCACGGTGAAGCCTGCCGTGCCCGAGGGCACGCGGCCCGGTCCCAAGCGCGCCTTCGACCGCTACTGACATGGACTTGCGTCGTCGCGCCGCACTCGGCGGACTCGCAGGCGCGCTTCTGGCGCCGCCTTTCGCCAACGCGCAGGCTTGGCCCAGCCAGCCGATCAGGATCGTGGTGCCCTTCCCGCCCGGCGGCCTCACCGACGTGCTGGGCCGCATGGTCGGCGAGCGCCTGCAGGCGGCGCTGGGGCAGACGGCGATCATCGACAACAAGCCCGGCGCCGCCACGCAGGTCGGCGCGGCCTATGTCGCCAAGCAGCCGGCCGACGGCTACACGCTGCTCACCGCCACCTCGACGACGCTGGGCATCGTGCCGGCGCTCTACGCCAAGCCCCTGATCGCCCTCTCCGATTTCGCACCCGTCGCGATGCTGGGCAACGTCACCTTCTTCCTGGTGGCGCGGCCGGACCTGCCCGCCAAGACCCCCTTCGAGCTGGCGTCCCTGCTGCGCGCGAAGCCCGACGGTTATTCCTACGCCTCGCCCGGCGCAGGCACCGCGCATCATCTCCTGGTCGAACTGATCCGCATGCGCGAGCAGGTGAAGGTCCAGCACGTGCCCTATCAGGGCTCGACCAAGGCCGTCGTCGACCTCGCGGAGAGCCGCGTCGACTTCATGTTCCTCGATGCCTCGGTGGCGCTGCCGCAGATCGAGGCGGGCAAGCTGCGGGCGCTCGCCGTCACCGGCGCCAGGCGCCATGCGACGCGGCCCGACGTGCCGGCGCTGACCGAATTCTACGACGGTCTCGACCTGCAGGCCTGGCAGTCGGTGGTGGCGCCGGCCGGCCTGCCGCCGCCCATCGCCAGCAGGCTCAATGCCGAGATCAACAAGGCCCTCAACGAGCCATCTTTTGCGGAAAAGTTGCAAAGGATAGGGCTGGAGCCCACACCATTGACCATCGAGTCGTTCGGAGATTTGATCCGGCGTGATGCCGGCCGCTGGGCCGAGCTGGTTAAGGTCTCGGGTGCCAAGGCCGACTAGGACGGAGTTTTCAGTATGCGCATGCGCGTTCTCGCGGCAGCCCTTCTCATCGGCACCTTTTCAGGCACCCATGCAGGGGCGCAGGGCCTCCCTGCCCTCCAGGAGACGCCATCGCTCGCCGAGCAGGTGAAGGCGGGAACGCTGCCGCCGGTCGCCAAGCGCGTGCCCGAGCAGCCCTCGGTCGTCCGGCGCTTCGCCGGCCCCGACGGGCCCGGCAAGCCCGGCGGCCAGGTCAACATGCTGGTCGGCACCGCGCGCGACACGCGCCTGATGACGATCTACGCCAACGCCCGGCTGATCGTGTACGACGACCAGTTCAAGCTGCAGACCGACATCCTGGAGAGCTACGAGGTCAAGGACAGCCGCGAGTTCACCTTCAAGCTCCGCGCCGGCCACAAATGGTCGGACGGCCAACCCTTCACCACCGAGGACTTCCGCTACTTCTGGGAAGACGTCGCCAACAACAAGGAGCTGTCGCCGTCGGGCCCGTCGGTCGTGCTGCTGGTCGACGGCAAGCCGCCCAAGGTCGATATCCTCGACGAGCTCACGATCCGCTACACCTGGGACAAGCCCAACCCGTCCTTCATCGAATCGCAGGCGCAGGCCTCGCCGCTGTGGCTATTCCGGCCGGCGCATTATCTCAAGAAGTTCCACATCAAGTACACGCCGCTCGCCGACATCGCCAAGGCGGCGCGCGGCGGCCCGACCAGCTGGGTGCAGATCCACCGGCGTTTCGACGTCATGTACAACAACGACAATGTCGAGCTGCCGACGCTCAATCCGTGGGTGCTGGCGACAGCGCCGCCGGCGCAGCGCTTCGTGTTCCAGCGCAATCCCTACTATTACCGCATCGACGAGAAGGGCCAGCAGCTGCCCTATCTCGACCGCATCATCTTCACCGTGGTCGCGGCCAACCTGGTGGCGGCCAAGGCGGGCCTCGGCGAGGCCGACCTGCAGCCACGCTACATCAACATGCGCGACTACACCTTCCTGCGGAAGAGCGCCAAGAGCTCGGGCATCGACGTCCGGCTCTGGGAGTCGGGCTCGGGCTCGCAGATCGCGCTCTATCCCAACCTCAACGCCAAGGACGAGGGCTGGCGCACCTTGATGCGCGACGTCCGCTTCCGCCGCGCTCTCTCGCTTGCCATCGACCGCGACGAGCTGAACGAGGTCGTCTACATCGGCCTCGCCAAGCCCTCGAACAACACGATCATGCAGCGCTCGCAGCTCTTCAAGCCGGAGTATGCGACCAAGTGGGCGATCTACGATCCGCGCCTCGCCAACGCCCTGCTCGACGACATCGGCCTCACCAAGCGCAACGATGCCGGCATCCGCCTGCTGCCCGACGGCCGTCCCGCCACCGTCGTGATCGAGCATGCCAGCGAGGAGACCGAGGACAGCGACGCGCTGTCGCTGATCGCCGACCACTGGAAGAAGATCGGCATCAAGCTGCTGTTCAAGCCGCAGACGCGCGAGAATTTCCGCCTGCGCACCTTCTCCGGCGAATCG
>CANIRG010000295.1 GCA_947469635.1 Rhodospirillales bacterium
CACGAACCTGCTCCAGAACGGTTGGTATTTTACGTCGCTCACATAGGCGGCGCGAAGGGTCATGACCTAACGAAGCCGCCGCATCCCGGCGGCTTCTGAGTTTCTGGAACAGGCCTCCGGGCTGCGGCGGGACCGCTAACGGAGGAAGAATATGTCCATCATCGAATCTGACGAGACGATCGCGGCGCTGCCGCCGTCGATCCGCGTGCGCCTTGCTGGGCCGCGCGACTGCGAGGCGCTGTGTGCTTTGCTGGACGATCCCGCCCATGCGCAGGAGCAGGTGATGACGTGGCTACAGACGCCCGGTACGACACTCCTGGTCGCCCAAAGCGAAGCGGGCGTGCTGGGCGTTGCCGTGCTGATCACCCGGATCGTGCCGCGACCCGACGCCGGCCTGCACAAGGTCGTCGAGGTCGACAATCTCGTGGTGCGCGCCGACCAGAGGGGCCGCCGTATCGGCCGCCGCCTGCTCGCCGCCGCCGTCGAATGGTCGCGCCAGCGCCGTGCGACCCACGTCGAGGCCATCGTCGGCGAGGTCAACCACGGCGCCCGCCGGTTCTATGAAAGCTACGGCTTCGCCGTCTCGGCGGATCGGCTGGTGCTGGCGGCATGAGCCTGCCAGCGGTCCCGGTGCGCGAGGCGAGCTTCGCGGGGGCGTTCCACGGCAGGGTGATCGAGGCCGAAAATCTCGTGGTGCAGGCAGGGTCGCGTGGATGCGGCTTCATCCGCCTCGCTCGAATGGTCGAAGCATCAGAGCGTCACGCACCGGAGCGCTTCGGCTTCATCGATTCGATCAAGCGGTTGGGGCTGTTGGCATGGCGATGGCGACGCCTGCAGGCCCGTCTGCTATGGTGCGTCCAGGTGCTGCGACGACTACTTGGCGTCGATGAGGGGCAATGGGCGCGATAGGGATACCGAAACGATATCGGGGTCGGAATCGATACGAATCAGATCCTTTGCGAGAATCTCACCGGTGAAAATTTTCGCACCCATCTTTGCTCGAGACAGGATGTAGGCCGGTTGCTTCGCACCTTCACGAAGCTTCACCAACACCATGAAGCGGTCGTCATCGCCAGGAGCCCCAGCCATCGCGGCGGGAGGCAACGCTTCGAGCTTCTTGAGCGATTTCAGGTCGACAGCCATGACGATGTTACCCATGTTCTGCAGATGCGACTGGCTGCACGCCCGATCCGGGTGAAGCCCAAAGTCGATCAAGCCCCAGCTTCCAACGCGGTCAAGGCAAAATGGATGCACCATTGGTGCGCCCATTGCCATATTGGGGATCCCAGCTGGCTGCTGGAACCTTCGGCGGATCTTTCAGCGCCTGGCCGATGAGCTTGGCGCGCAACGCCGAAATCGACAGGTCGAGGTGCTTTCGGCGAGCCTCCGAAAAAATCAGCGCGATCAACCCTGTAACTGCTGGCGCGGCCATGCTCGTTCCCGACTTCCTGGTCACTCCGGTGCCGGTCCTCGATCTTGCGGCCACTACATTCTGGCCGGGAGCGGAGACCTCGGGCTTGTTCCGCCCATCCCTGGTCGGTCCGGCGCTCGAAAAGTACGAAATCGGATAGGCGGGCATGTGCGCGTCATATGAACCCACCACGATCGAATCGTGGCCGGTGGAAATCGAACCGAGGCAGTGCGTCGCCGCCGACGCGACGAAGGAGGCTTGGGCGCCGTCGTTGCGCTCTATCCATGCGTGATAGTCGACCGGCTTTCCGTCCGGTGATCTCAGACGTACGGACCAGTCGGTTCCGGCCAATCCGTCCGCCACCCAAATTCCGATAGCGTTGTCGCCATTGTTGGGATCGTCGACACGGCTGCCGATGAATATGGCAATCTTGCCTGTTGCTCCAAAGGAAGCATTGGCGCCCGGCAGGACAGGCCCGAACGTCGCTCCGTCCGGCCCAACGACGGTCACCTCCAGACGCGAGGGCTTGGGATACCAGATTTCGATCTCTCCGCCGCCGCGGCCCTGCTGTCGCCAGCGAATATCATGCGTGCTGGCTCCGGGGACCTGGCCGATCGTATGAATGCCGTCCGCCTGGGAATTGCTTGCCGCGATCACGATCGCGCGGTTGGGCTTCTCGTTCACGATGGCATCCAGCCCCTGCTCGACGAGAGAGGTGCCATCGTGAGGACCGCCATTGGTCCCGAGGCTCAGATTGCACACGCAAGGTCGATCCCCTGCCGAATCGAAGACAAATCTGACGGCTTCGAGAAGGTGCACCGAATCGCCAAAGGTCTGACCGACGGCCGCCGGTCCCTGCCACGCAATATCCGACGTCGATATCTCGACGAAGATGAGGTCGGCCTTCGGTGCGACGCCAGGCTGTCCGGACCCCAGGCCATTGCCAGCCGCAATGTCGAGCACATGAGTCCCGTGTGTCCCTGAGGGATCGACGGGAGGGCCATATCCAAGCACCGCGTACGGATTGGCGGAGGCCAATGCGTTGTCGATGTCCATGCGGGTGTGGACGCGTCCGTAGCCGAAAGGACTATCCGGCTTGGCCACGCCTGCTTGATGCCACAAGGCCAGCAGCCTGGTCTTGCGGTCACTTTGTCGGAAGTTCTCGTGCATGAAGTCGCACCCGAAATCGACGACGCCCACGACCACACCACTGCCACCGTCGGAGGCGGTGCCTTTGGGCAGCGCCTTGGGGCTCACGCCCATGGCTTCGATGGTCGCGGCCAATGACGGGTGCAGCGGTTGGGAGGCTTTCAGGCTGATGACCGTGGGTTGTGCCCGTACGGTTTCGATGCGCTGGACCGGGATTCGACCGGTGACGATCCATGAATCGTCCCCTGTCCTCCCCAATTGGCATCCGGCGAACACGCCGGGGAGGGCTTTCCACTCGTCGAAGGATTTCACTCGCGCGACGACCGGCAACTCGTCGTCGGTCGTCGAAGAAGAGGCTGCGGTCCGCTTGCCGGTGCGGTAATTGGCAATCGCGAGCTGCAGGCGAGGATCCATGGATGTCTCGACTTCGACCGGCAGCGGCTGCAATTCATTCGGATCGTGAGCCTCGACCGCCGAGAGACGGGTCCCCAGCAGATCCGAAGAAGCCATTGCCTCCGCGACGGGGGCAGCCGCCGGTTCGACGGCCTCCGGACGGAGATATGCGCGAGCAACGCCGAGCAGGCTCGACAAGGCCGAGCCAATCGGCGCAGGCGCGATCAACCCTGCCACAGCCGAAGCGAGCAGCCTTACCAATGCAGGCTTGTCCAACGACCCTAGAGATTTCTCCAAATCGGGAGCCGAAAGCGGCAGCTGCAAGAGAGCAGAAGTCGCTTCGACTCGGACTTTCTTCCGTGGTCGCTTCGCCTTGGCGCTTCCCGCCTTGGCTTTCGACCCGGAGACAAACCGTTTCGCGGCCATGCTTGCTTCCTGTGATGTGAATTGTTCGCGAGATTCCCTAGGGGGGACAGGACGTTGGTAGTGGTTCTCTTGGTTGTTGCTCTCATGCTAGGCCACACGCATGGCGAGCGTCATCCTGCCGATCTCCGATGGTGAAGCCAAGCGCTGTTTCGTTGACCTCGGCCTGCTGAGGTACATCCGAAAGGCGCACGTCGGGGCTGCCCTACGGGCCTGTTGTCCCTGGCGTCTCACATCGCATTCGGGCCAAACCTAGAAGCCGACCACGAGATGATAGCCCACAGCGATCCAGATGAAGCTGCCGAGAAGCAGGGAGATCACGAACGTGAAGACCATCGCTGCCCCTCGCGTATTCACGAGCTTCATCGGGCGGAGCAGCGCGACGATCTCGATGACGATCCAGAAAGGGAAGGCCAGCAGGCGGGGCAGGAAGGGTTGGTGCCGGAATTCATTGCGATACTGCCGGGCGAAGGCATAGCCGCTGGGAAGCATGTGTTCCCGCGGTCGCTGCGGCGTAGCCGTGGCTTGGGGCCGGACGGACGGCTTGGGTTTGGGCGTGGGAGGCGGAGCTGGCGCCGGAGCCGGAGCCGGGCGGGGCCGTTCAACCTGCACTTCCACAACCGGAGGGTCGAGGCCCATCACCGCCGACCAGCTCGACTTGTGCTGCTGCAGAAGCTCGTTGGACTTGCGGATCGCCGCCAGCGCCTCGCCGTCATGCGAGCTGGCGGTGAGGTTCAACAGCTTGACCAGCCGATCCTTGTCCAGATCCACCACGAGCCCCTTCAGAACCTGAAGCTCACGCCGGCTCCTTGTCGCGCTCCGCCCACATCTTCCTGAAGGCGGGGCGGGCCTGGCAGGCCGCAAGCCAGGCCTTTACGCACGGCGCGCCTTCGAACAGCTCAGGAGCGGCCTGGGCGTAGCGCACGACCTCGGCCACGTTGATGTCGGCCACGGTGAAACGTCCGCCGAGCACGAAGCCGCCAGCGACTGCCTTGTCGAGCACGGCGAAGGGGCCGCGCAGGGCCTCGACGGCCGCGTCGGCGATCGCAGGGTCCATCGGCCGGCCGGCATTGCTCACGCGGTGGTAGACGATGTTGATCGAGTGCGGCTCGACCTCGGCCGCCGCCCACAGCGACCACATCGCCATCTGCCCGTCTTCCGCGAGATCGGCCGGCGCCAGGGGCCCGCCGTACTTCTTGGCCAAATAGAGGTTGATGGCCAGCGACTCGTGCAGCACGACGCCGTCGTCGTCGATCGACGGGATGTGGCCGTTGGGGTTCACCGCGAGGAACTCCGGCGACTTGGTGTGGACCACGTCGGCGGGAAACGGTTCCTTCAGCCGGTAGAGCTGCATGACGGGCACATGTTTGAAGGGCAGGCCAAGTTCGTTGGCGAGCCAGATATTGCGCGAGGCGCGGGAGCGATAGACGCCATAGATCGTGAGCATGGCGTGGGAATATCGGCTCGCGGGCCGGACGTCAAAAGCCCCCGCGGGCGTCGGTTGCGTAGGACTGGAGCCTGTCGCCGAAGAACAGCACGTGGGTGCGGGTGAACAGGAGCGAGTCCGGCCCATCCCAGTCGACCGTCGCATAGGCGCCGGGCGCGACCCCGTCGCCCCGCACCAGCCGGCCGCTGCATCCCATGATGCGGCTCACCTCGTCTTGGGTCATGCCGGTTCGCAGGCTGGCGAGCTTGCGCTGATCGGCGCCGCAGGAAAGCGAGGAGCAGCCCGCCGCGAATGTCGCGCAAAGGATCGCCAGCAGGAGGGGCTTCATGACGAACCCTAGCGCGATACCATTACGCGAACCTTAATCGTGGCCGCGCGATCTTTGTTTTGGGCGCGAATTGCGCTAGCGTTCGGCCATGGACACGCAATCGCCGCAGAAGCGCGAGCCGGTCAAGGACGCGAGCCATCTATACGAAGTCGAGCGCCGGGCGCGCCACGCCGAGCGCCCCGGCTTCCGCATCAGCGAGCTTCAGCTCTCGCCCAGCCAGACCGTGCCCTGGCACTATCACACCCACATCAGCGACACCTTCTACGTGCTGGAGGGGCAGATGCGGCTGTTCCTGCAGAACCCCAAGGAAGACGTCTGGCTGAAGCCCGGCCAGACCTATGTCGCGGTTCCAGGTCGCCCGCATCTCGTGACCAACGTCGGACAGACCTCGCTCACCTTCCTGATCATGCAGGGCATCGGCGAGTACGATTACGTCCCGCTGGTCTAGGGCGTGCGGTATCCTATTACCTCGCTCAGAGGTGGAACGGGAAATCGGGAAACGAGCGCAAAAGCCTTATGCCATAGGTAACGAAGGTTTCCCGCCCTGGTGGGAAACTCCGGGAAGTCCGGTACCGTCGGTCAGCTGATCGCCGGGGCCGAGCCGCCGGCGAATTGCACCTTGAGCTCGCGCTTCAGCACCTTGCCGGTGGCGTTGCGTGGCAGGACATCGACGAAGGCCACCGACTGCGGCACCTTGAACTTGGCGAGTTGCCCGAGGCAGTGGCGGATGATGTCGCCCTCGTCGAGGTCCTGGCCGGGCTTGCGCACCACGATTGCCATGCCGACCTCGCCCCAGCGCTCGCTGGGCACGCCAATGATGGCGGCGTCGGCGACCTCGGGCAGCTGGAACAGGACGTTCTCGACCTCGGCCGGGTACACGTTCTCGCCGCCCGAGATGTACATGTCCTTCCAGCGGTCGACGATATAGACGAAGCCCTCGTCGTCGAGCCGCGCGGCGTCGCCGGTATGCAGCCAGCCGTCGGTGAAGGAAGAGGCGGTGGCCTCGGGCTTGTTCCAGTAGCCGGGCGTGATGTTGGGACCCTTGATCAGCAGCTCGCCGATCTCGCCCTGGGCGACGTTCGCGCCGGTCGAGTCGACGATTCGGATGGCGGTGTGCATCATCGCCTTGCCGGCCGAGCCCACCTTGCGGATGGCGTCGGCGGCGTCGACCATGGTGCCGGCCGGGCTGGTCTCGGTCATGCCCCAGCCCTGCAGCAGCGGCACGCCGCGCGCGCTCCAGCCTTCGAGGATGGCCAGCGCGCAAGGGGCGCCGCCGACGCCCGAGATCTTCAGGCGCGAGAGGTCGGCGCCCTGGAACTTCGGATGCTGCATCATGAACTGGTAGGGCGCGGGGACGCCGAAGAAATGCGTGATGCCGAGCGCCGGATCGGAGATGTAGTCGAGCGCCTGGCCGGGGTCGAAGGCGCGCATGATCAGGATCGTGCCGCCGGCATGCAGCACCGGGTTGGCGTAGCAGTTGAGCCCGCCGGTATGGAACAGCGGCAGGATCACGAGCTGCACCGTGAGCGGCGAGATCATGGCCGGGATGCCGAGGTTGACGGCGTTCCAGAACACCATGCCGTGGGTGATGATCGCGCCCTTCGGGTGGCCCGTCGTGCCGGAGGTGTACATCACCATGGCGATGTCGTCGTGCGTGAGTTCGAGCGGCGCAGGCGGTGGCGGGGCCGAGGCGAGTGCCGTCTCGTAGGCGCTGTCGGGCCGCTCTGGGTCGATCTCCAGCCGATGGTCCGAAAGCTGGGCGGCCTGGTCGCGGAAGCCGCTGTCGTGGACGAGAAGCTTGGGAGTCGAATCGCCCAGGATGTATCTCAGCTCGGGCACCGTGAGCCGCCAGTTGAGCGGCAGCATGATGGCGCCCAGCCGCCCACAGGCGAACTGGAGCTCGAAATATTCCGCGCAATTGGGCGCCAGCAGCGCCACGCGGTCGCCGCGCGCGATGCCCATGGCGGCGAGAGCCGCCGTGAGCTGGCCGGTGCGCCGGTCGAGCTCGGCATAGGTGAATTTCCGCGCCGTCTGCAGGTCGTGGATGGCGAGCTGCCTCGGCCGCCGGCCGGCGTGATGGGCGATCCAGTCGTAGGTGGGGGCGATGCCGGGCATGGTCAGTTCACCGCCTTGGTGAAGCCCTTCCAGTAGGGCTCGCGCAGCTCGCGCTTCAGGACCTTGCCGGCGCCCGAGAGCGGCAGCGGCGAGTCGCGGAAGTCGACGCTGCGCGGGCACTTGTAGCCGGCGATCTGGGCACGGCAGTGCTCCATCACGCTGTCGGCGGTGAGCTGCATGCCCTGCTTGGGAACGACGATGGCATGCACGCGCTCGCCCCAGCGCTCGTCGGGGATGCCGATGACAGCGACCTCGCCGACACCCGGCATCAGGGAGATCGCGTTTTCGACCTCGGCCGAATAGACGTTCTCGCCGCCGCTGATGATCATGTCCTTCAGCCGGTCGACGATATAGACGAAGCCTTCCTCATCCATGATCGCGCCGTCGCCGGAGTAGTACCAGCCGTCCGCCAGCGCCGCCGCTGTTTCGGCCGGCTTGTTCCAGTAGCCCTTCATGATGTTGGCGCCCCGGATCGCGAGCTCGCCCGCCGTGCCGCGCGGCAGCTCCTTGCGGTCGGGACCCACCACTTTGGCTTCGCACGCCAGCGCCACCTGGCCACAGGATTTCAGCCGGCCGGCGAAGGGCCCGTCGAGCGTGGTGTAGCGCGGGTCTAGCAGCGTCACGATCGGCGCCGCCTCGGTCATGCCGTAGGCGTGCATCAGCTTCACGCGCGGCATCATCGCCATCGCCTTGCGCAGCACACCCTCGGGCATGGGCGAGGCGCCGTAGAGGATGAAGGCCAGGGTGGAGATGTCGAACTCTGCGAAGCGCGGATGGTTGACGATCATGTTGATCATGGTCGGCACGTACTGCGCGTGCGTCACCTTCTCCGCCTCGATGGTCTTCAGCACCTCGACCGGATCGAAGCGCGGGATGAAGGCGTGCCGGCCGCCGGCCATGGTGACGCCGAAGGTCGAGGCGCCGTCGGCGAGATGGAACATCGGGCCGGAATGGATATAGACCGTGTCGGCATCGAAGCCGATGCCGGCCACGCCGTTCAGCGCGTTCACGACCAGGTTCGTGTGGGTGAGCATGACGCCCTTCGAGCGCCCGGTGGTGCCGCCTGTGTAGAAGAGTCCGGCGAGGTCGTCGCCGTTCGCGCCGACGTCTTCGGCCGCTTCGTAGGCTGCGAGATCCTCGTAGCGCAGGATGCCTTCGGGCGAGGACATGTCGTCGAGCCAGATGACCTCGCGCACGCCCGGGATCC
>CANIRG010000296.1 GCA_947469635.1 Rhodospirillales bacterium
AGCGCCATGCCCAGCTCTTTCTGCAGATCCTTCATGAGGCGCAGGATCTGGGCCTGGATGGTGACGTCGAGGGCGGTGGTCGGCTCGTCGGCGATCAGCAGCGAGGGCCGGCAGACCAGCGCCATGGCGATCATCGCGCGCTGGCGCAGGCCGCCCGACAGCTCGAACGGATAGGTGCGCAGCGCGCGCTTGGGATCGGGGAAGCCCACCATGCGCAGCATGTCGCGCGTGAGCTCGTCGACCTCGGCGCGGCCGCGGCGGGCGCCGGTCCGCCGCACCGCGTCGTTGATCTGGTCGCCCAGGGAATGGATGTCGCTCAGACGGCTTTCGCTGCTGCCGCCGTGCAGCTCGACCGCCTCGCCGATCTGGTCGCCCACCGTATGGAGCGCCGACAGCGAGGTCATCGGCTCCTGGAAGATGATGGAGATGGCGCCGCCGCGGATCGCCCGCATCTCGGGACCGGTCGAGCTCAGCTTGGTGATGTCGACCATGCCGCCGGCCAGCCGCGGATCCTCGAACAGGATCGCGCCCGTGGTGACGGAGGCCGTGCGCGGCAGCAGGCCCATGATGGCCTGGCTGCAGACCGACTTGCCGGAACCCGATTCGCCCACCAGCGCCACGGTCCCGCCCGGCGGGATGGCGAAGCTCACGTCGTCGACGGCGCGCAGCTTGCCCTCGTGCACACCGAACTCGATGGTGAGATTCTCGACGCGCAGCAGGTCTTTCATGCCGCTCCTTGTTCTTCCTGCCCGGCCACCGAGATCCCCATCGAACGCAGGTTGGCCCGCGTCGCCAGGCTGAGCTCGACCCCGCCGACTTCGGCCGCGCGGGCGGCACGTTCCACGATGTCGAAGAAGCCGTCGAGCGATGAATCGACCTTCACCGTCCGTCCGCCGGCCGAGCCGACGGTGAGCTGCATCCAGCCGGCGGCGCGGTCTCGCTTGGTCGAATAGTAGCTGAGCTTCAGCCGGTCGAGGCGGCTCCATTCCACCAGCGCACCGGCCGGTCCGTCGGCGCACAGCGTGTCGGGGCCCAGCACATAGCGCGTCTTCTGCCGCATCGCGGTGCGCACGAAGAACACGCCGAACAGCACGAAGCCCGCGGCCAGGATCACGGCCAGCCAGCGGTTGACGTCGACCGCCAGCAGCGGCGCACCGCACAGCACGGCACCGGCCACGGCACGACCATAGTCGGCCCACAGCGTTTGACGCGGATAGCGCAGATCGACCGTGCTCAAGCCCGCGCCTCCCGTGACGCGAAAAGTGAATATGCCGAACGCATTTGCACGCCAGGCATGTCTGCCGCTCTCCCTAGCAACGACCTTAGGAAATCCCAAGCCCCCTCGTCCATCGCCAGATGATGGCTGAGCAGACCTACGGGCTCCGCGACACCTTGTCGACCCGCCGCCAGCGCCGAGACCAGCGCGGCAAGCGCGGCATCATGGCCGACAAAGGCGCGACCCTGCTTCCAGTCGACGAGATCGACATGCGTATTGACCTGACGAAGGCCGCGCACCGGCTCTGCCCGCTTGCGTGCACCGAACGTCGACAATCCGGTGAAGCCGATCTCGGGCAAGGCCGGCACCAGCATCGGCGCGATGCGGTTCCACGGTGGCACCATCACCGGCAGCGCGCGCCTGGCGAACAGGCGTTCGAGCGCCATCCAGCCGGTGCCGAGCTCGCCCAGCACCATCATGGCCGGCCGCTCGGCGCCGAGCTCGGTCTTCTTCGACTCGGGTGCGGCATGATTGACGTGGCCATAGCCGTGCTGGAGCACATCGACCGCCGGCTCGTCGGCAAGGCGCGCCGCCAGAGCGGCCGTCGCGTTCGCCGGCACCACCGCCAGGGCAAGCGGCACCTTGCTCGCGCGCTGGAGGCCGATCAGCCGCTCGAGCGCCGGAGTTGCATCGACGGCGTCGTCGTCGCGCCACCACAGCTCGACCGTGCGACCGCAATCGCACCAGCGCGTGATCTCATCCTCGAAGGCCTGCCAGGCGCTCATGCGAGCCTCTGCCGCAGCAGCGCCACGGTGGCGTCGGCGCCGCGCGCATCGCATGGGGGGAAGCTGCGGATCGACGGACCGCGCATCGCCCGGTCGATGGCGGCGGCGAGGCTTTGCGGCGTCAATGTCTCGGAGGGCACCATCGCCACCATGCCGCGGTCGGCCAGCAGGCGCGCGCGGTCGGTCTGCTCGGTCTCGCGCTCGCTGCCGAACGGGACGAGCACGGCACGATCCGCACAGCACAGGGTTTCCACCACGGTGTTGTAGCCCGCCTGGGAGATCGACAGCGTCGAATTGCGCAGCAGCGCGACAAAGTCGCCACGCTCGGCATTTTCCAGGAAGCACCAGCGCCGGCTTGCCACGACGCTCAAGGCCCGTGCGGCACGAGCGGCCTCCAGCAGGGGTGCACCGACCGCGCCGCCGCCCACCGAGACGATGACCTTGCCCGTGCCCTCGCCACTTTCGGTCGGCGTGAGATCGGCGTCGGTGACGTAGCCGGTGTAGACGGCGCGCGACCGGACCTGGTTCCAGCCGGCGAAACTCTTGTCGAAGCCGACCAGTTGAGGGTCGCCATGGATCAGCAGCAGGTCGAAGGCGGCAAAGGTCTCGATCGTCTCGGCAACGCGGGCCGCCGAGACCGATCGGCGCACGAGATCGCGCACGGAGGAGACGATCAAGGGTCGAGGCGCGAGGCCATGCGCGGCTTCCAGGAGGGGCAATAGTTCGAAGCGCAGCTGCGTGCGGCCGAAGGGAAACTGTTCGGTGATGACGATGGCAGGTGCTTCGGCCCGCAGCAGGCCGAGCAACTCCGCCCTGCGCGCCGCCCGGAAGTTCTCGTCGAGCGGGGAGCCGTCGAGGCGGGAGAGCTCGCGCAGGCTTTCGTCGCGCGCCCGCACCGGCGGCAATTGATGCAGCCGCGCGCCCCCGAGCACGAGGTCGATCGGCGCGCCGCCCGAGACGAGCAGCACGTCGAAGCCGTCCGCCGCCAGGGCGCGCGCCAGGATCGCGGCGCGGCGGAGATGGCCGATGCCGAGCAGGTGTTGCACATAAAAGAAGACGCGCGGTTTCATGGCGCGGCCAGCAACGCCACGTCGTCGCGGACCAGGCTCACCGTGCCGTCGACCCGTGCCGCGAACAGCTGGAGGCAGTCGTCCCGCCAGGCGCCCCGCGCACTCGCAAGACGCCGCATCGCCCGGATGACGCCCTTGTGGCTCACGCCGACAAGGGGCTCGCCACCCCTGGCCACGTGGCTCACCCAATCCCGCAGGCGGCGCTTCAGTTGCGCCGGCGGCTCCATGCCGGGCGCCAGGAACCCGCGCTTGCGACGGCGCTCCAGCTCGGCCAGCAAGCGGCCCTCCCAGATACCGAAGCGCACCTCGCGCAGGCGGGGCTCCAGGGTGAAAGTCATGGCCGGTTTCAGGAGCTGCGCCGTCTGGCGCGCCCTCATCAGGGGGCTCGCAACCCGCCGCCAGGCATCATAGGGCGGCGGCAGGCGCCATTGCGCGGCCAGCGTCTTGCCCGCGCGGCTGAGGCAGATATCGGCCGACCCCTGCAGACGGCCAGCCTCGTTCCAGATCGTCGGCGCATGGCGCAGCAAGGCGAAATGAACGCTCATCGCACCAGCCGCAATGCCATTGCGAGTGCCCGTGCGGCATTCGTTTCGTCATGAAGGGCGGCCATTCGTCGGGCCGCCGCGGCGCCGAAGCGAGAGCGTTCCGCGGGATCGTCGAGCAGGCGCGCAACCGATGCAGCAAATGCTGTGGCATCGCCGGCCAGTGTCAGCAAGCCGCTGATGCCGTCGGCCACCACATCGGGCACGCCACCGGCGCGGCCGGCGACAACGGGAAGGCCGCTCGCCTGGGCTTCGAGAAAGGCCATGCCGTAGGCTTCGTTGATCGCCGGCCAGACGTAAAGGTCGGCGCAAGCGTAGAGCGCCGGCAAGGCCTCGCGTGCGACGGCGCCGGCGAAGCGCACGCGGGTGCCGAAGGGCGCCATCAGCGCCTCGACGGCCTGCCGCTCCGCGCCATCGCCGACGAGGAGCGCCTGCCACGGCCGCTCACCGAGACGGCCGAAGGCCTCGGCCAGCACCCGGTAGGAGTCGAGCTTGTCGCGGGCACGCATCATGCCGACGCTCAGCAGCAGCGGCGGATCGCTCGGCGCGCGCATCGAAGCGCCGGCGAAGCGCCTGGTGTCGATGAAGGGCGGCAGCCGGACCTGATGCGCGCCGGGCCGCAGACGCATCTTCACGCCGGCCAGATCGCGGGGATTGAGCGTGAGCACGAGGTCCGCAGCGGCAAGCGCCCGCTCGACGGCGCGATGACCGAGCCGTGTCGGTCCCTGCGCCCGGCGCACCGAGTGCGACGCCTCGGCGATGACGTAGGGCAGGCCCAACGCCTCACAGACGATCGGCCCCAGCCAGTCGGGCTTGCGGTAGTAGCAGTGATAGGTGAACCATAGATCGAAGCGTTCGGGATGACGCGCGGGCAGAGCCCGCCAGCGCGCGATCAGGCGGGCGGCCTGCGCCCGGGCGCGTCGCTCGAGGACGAGATGGCTCTGCGGCTCAGGCACGCCGGACGCCACGCGGCTCGCCGCGGGCATGAGCACGCGATGGCCGAGCCGCTTCAGCAGGCAGGCGAGGCCACTTGCCATTTCGCGATCGCCCGACGGCACCGGATGATCGGGCGGCTTCAGCGGCGTGTGCAGCAGCACGCGCAGGGAGGTCATGCGTCCGGACCGCGCGCATCCTGCGCGCTCGGATTCATGAGCGCGCGCCGAGCGGCATGACCGCCGCTCTTTGATGCGCGCGGTCCGGAAGTGCATGAGCGCCTGTATGTCACTCGGCGGCGCGCACCTCGGGCGTCTCGATCTGGGGCGCCAGGTTGGCGTTGACGGGCTGGCCCAGCGCGCCGGCGATCCAGTCCATGCCGGCTTCGTAGGAAAAGCGCGTGCGCACGATCTCGTTGGCGCGGTCGCCGAAGCGGGCGCGCAGGTCGGGATCGCGGGCGGCCTTCTCGAGCGCGGCAGCCAGCTGGTCGGGCGCCGCCGGATCGGCCATCAGGCCGTTGTCGCCGTCGCGCACGAACTCGCCGATGGCGGCCGAGCGCGTGGAGACGATGGCCATGCGCTGATAGCCCGCCTCCTGCAGGACGTTGGGCATGCCTTCCTGGTCGCCGTCGGCGGCGGTCTTGCTCGCCAGCACGAAGATGTCGGCGCGCTTGTAGGCGGCGAAGACCTCGGCCTGCGGGCGCGCGCCGTGCCAGAGGCAACGGTCGCCGATGCCGAGCTTCTGCGCCATCGCTTCGAAGGTATCGCCCAGCACGCCGGCGCCGATATGCTCGAAGCGCCAGTGCAGGTCCTTGGGCAGCCGCGACAGGGCTTCGAGAAGATCGTCATAGCCCTTCTTGGCCACGCGCCTTCCGACCGACAGGATGATCACGGGGTCATTGGGATCGGAACCGTCGCGCCGCGTATGCGCGGTGGGCGGCGTCGGCAGGTTGGCGAGGTCGAGGCCGTGATAGACCAGCCGCAGCCGGTTCTCGTCGGGCACGAGCTGCTTCAGCCGCGCCAAGGCAAAGCGCGTGCAGGTGATCAGCCAGTCGATGTCCAGAAGCTTGGCCTTCAGCTCCCATTCCTGGCTGGTCCAGATGTCCTTGGCATGCGCCGAGGCGCTCCACGGGATGCCGCGCGTCAGGGCCGCGTAGCGCGTGGCCGAGGACGGCGTGTGCAGGAAGTGCGCGTAGAGGCGCTGCACGCTCTGCGGCATCTCGGCCGCCAGCACCATGCCCTGGCCGAAGCGCCTGATGCGGTTGGACGTGCGGTCGCGCACGAGGTCCTTGAGGAAGCGCGCGCGCGCCACCTTGTAGCCGGGCAGCTTGCGCGCCTTCCACCAGGCCCGCAGCACGCGCATCGGATCGTTCTTGAGATACTCCGGCAGATAGGCGATCGGCGCCTTCACCCGCGCATGCACGGGATGGATCGCCGGATCGGTCGGCAGGCGCAGCGAATAGATCACCAGCTTGAGGCCGCGCGCCTCGAGCCCCGCCATCTCCTGGGCGATGAAGGTTTCCGACAGGCGCGGCCAGCACTTGACCACGACCGCGACGCGCGCGTCATTCGCTTCAGGCATGAAACACCGATTTGTCTAGAGTCTGGCCCGCACGGGGAGATGCTCACCCGTGGCGGCACCCTCGACCGACGCCGGCCCGCGATGGGGATGGGCGATGCGGCGCCCGACCAGCCTGCAAACGTTGGGCAGGCCGTCGAGCAGGCCGGGGATGATGGCGTCGCTCGGCAGGCCCTGCTGCGGCAGCTGGCGCAGCGCCGTCGCCATGACCTGCGCGTCGCGGCCACGTTCGGGATCGAGCATCTCGATGAGGCCGGCATGGCGGGCCGCCTCTGCGCGGATCAGCTGCTCGAGGCGCGGCCGGGTGCGCGGCACGATCAGCGCGCGCTTGTCGAACGACAGTATCTCGCAGAACGTGTTGTAGCCGCCCATCGAGACGACGCCCGCCGCACGGTCCATCAGCGCGCCGAGATTGTTGGTGAAGGTGAGGGTGCGCAGATGGCGGAACTTCGACGCGCGCTCCTTGAAGGATTCGCGTGCCGCGCCCGACATGAAGGGGCCGAACACGATCACCGCGCCGTAGGGGATGTTGGGGTCGTGCTCGTAGGCGCGCAGCACCCAGTCGATCAGGTCGACGCCGTCACCGCCACCGCCGGTGGTCACCAGGATGAAGGGGCCGGGATTGTCCTCGAGCTCGTGCGGGATGTCGGCATGCAGCGGCAGGTCGCGGCGCAGGTAGCCGGTGTAGATGGTCTTGTGCGTGACCGAGCGCGGCAGGTCGATGCCGGCCATCGGATTGCAAAGATGAGGCAGGCCGTAGACCCAGATCTCGTCGTAGAGGTCGCGCAGCGCCGGCACGACGTTCTTGTGCTCCCATTCGACGGCGAGCTGGGCGGGGTCGTCCATCACGTCGCGCAGGCCCATGACCAGCGGCACGCCGCGCGACTTCAGCAGCTCGAGCGTCGGCAGGACCTCCGCGCGCAAGCCAAGAGGCTCCTTGTCGACGATGAACAGGTCGGGCCGGTAGATGTCCGCGGTGTCGCGGATGATGCGGGTGCGCATCTCCATCGTGTGCTCGACGCCCACGCGCAGATTGGCGGAATCGTACTCGCCGGTGTCGATCTGCTTCACCACGCCGGGGATGCGCACGAAATCGATCCCCGAGCGGAACTCGTAGGAGCCGATGACCGGCGAACCGGACAAGATAAGGACCGACATCGAGCTGTCTGCCTCGACGATCGCGTTGGCGATCGTGCGGCAGCGGCTGACGTGGCCGAGGCCATAGGAATCGTGACTGTAGAGCAGCACACGTTTCGGCCGGCTGGTACCGGACATGCGAAGCCTCTCCCCCTGGCCGTTGCCCTGCTGCCTGGGCCGGTCAATCCGCGGGACTATGCCATAACCGCATGGCGACGCGAAACCCCGCCGCTCGCCTACAAAAAACTTAATGTAATCAAGGGACTGATCGAATATATTGAGAGTGGCGACCGGCCCGGGTTCCGATGCAGCGCAATTTATTTTCATATATCTGGCGATTCAGCAGGCCCGAGCAGCTGGTCATCCTGATGCTCGTGCTGCTGTCGCAGGTGTTCTATTTCCTGTCGCTCAGCGTGCCCAAGTCGATCGTCAACAACGGCATCTCGGGCAACGCCTTCAAGACCACGCCGACGATCCGCATCCTGTCGATCGACATCCCGCTGCCGGCCTTCATGGGCGAGGGGCTGCACCTGTTCGGCGGCTTCTCGGTCGACCAGCTGACCTACCTCGTAGTGATGAGCTTCGTCTTCCTGGCCGCCGTCATCGTGAACAGCCAGTTCAGGCGGAGCATCAACACCCAGAAGGGCCGCATGGGCGAGCGCATGCTGCGCCGCCTGCGCTACGAGCTCTTCGACCGCATCCTGCGTTTTCCCCCGGCGCATTTCCGCAAGGTGAAGCAGGCCGAGCTCGCCACCATGATCAAGGATGAGGTCGAACCGCTGGGCGGCTTCATCGGCGATGCCTTCGTCCAGCCGATGTTCCTGGGTGGCCAGGCGTTGACCGCCATCATCTTCATCATGCTGCAGAACTGGCTGCTGGGGCTGGTCGTCATCGCCTTGCTGGCGGTGCAGATGGCGATCATCCCGCGGCTGCGCAAGCCGGTGCTGGCGCTCGGCCGTCAGCGCCAGATATCGGCCCGCATGCTGGCCGGACGCATCGCCGAAACGGCCGACGGCTACAGCGAGATCCATGTCCATGGCGCCGCCAACTACGAGCGCGCCGACATTTCCGAGCGGCTGGGCCATATCTTCAAGATCCGCTTCGACCTCTACAACAAGAAGTTCATCGCCAAGTTCTGGAACAACATCCTGTCGCAGGCGACGCCCTTCACGATCTATCTGCTGGGCGGCTACTTCGTCATCACCG
>CANIRG010000297.1 GCA_947469635.1 Rhodospirillales bacterium
TCGCGGCCTGGCTGTTCTTGAGGCCGGGCGTCGAGCCGAACAGCATCAGGCTCTTCACCTTCGCAGGCGACGTCATCGCCAGATTCTGCCCGACATAGCCGCCCGCCGAATTGCCGACGATATGGGCCGAGGGGCAGCCGAGATGGTCGAGCAGCTCGGACACGTCGGCCACCAGCCGGTCCATCGAGAGGGCAGGCGTCGCGGGCGGCACGTCGGACTCGCCATGCCCGCGCAGATCCATGCGCACGACGCGATACTGCCGCGAGAGCCTGGGCACCCAGGCATAGAAGCGGCGCGCATGGCCGATGGCGGCATGCAGCAGGAGGAGGGTCGCCGCCGGCTTCCACGGGTCGGTATAGTCGTCAACGTAGTAGGCGATCCTGTTGCCGTCGCTCGCCGTGAATTTATGCGCCGTGCCCATGCTGGCCGTCATGCCGTACTCCTGCGAAAGTGGAAAAACGCTGGCAGTGGCCGCAGTGGCTGTCAAACCGGAGTCGTCATGATCATCGACCGCATCGAACCTATCGCCTTGCGCATCCCCGTCACGCGGCCGCGCGATGCTTCGAACATGCCGGCAGCGCCGTCGGACGCACTGCACCTCGTGCTCTGCCGGGTGACGACCAGGTCGGGCCTGCAGGGCTACGGCGAGTGCCTGTGCAATCGCGCGCCGATGCAGAAGGGGCTGGTGGCGACCATGCGCGATGCGATCGCGCCGCTCTATCTCGGCAAGTCGGTCGACGAGCGCGGCGCGCTCAATCTCGAGATGCGGCGGCGCTTCGCTTCCTTCGGGCGCGCAGGCACCGTCCTCAACGCGCTGGCCGCCGTCGATACGGCTCTCTGGGACATCGCCGGCAAGGCTGCCGGCCTGTCGCTCTCCGACATGATCGGCGGTGCCAAGCATGCCCGCGTGCCGGTGATGGCGAGCCTCGACAAGTACGACAACGAGGCCCGCGTCAGTCGGCGCATCGAGCAGGCGCTGGCGGCCGGCGTCGCGGCGGTGAAGGTCCACGAGTCGAGCCTGGCCGTGATCGAGGCGGCTCGCCGGGTCATTCCCGAGGCGATCCCCTTCGTCGCCGATCTCAACAACGCCCACTCGCTCGACGTCATTCGCCGCGATTTGGCGCGCTGGCAGGCGATGGAGCTGCTGTGGCTGGAGGATCCGGTGTGGCCGCCGGAGATCCTGCTCGATTCAGCAGCGCTCGAGGACATCACGGTCGGGCTCGGCGCCGATCTCGGCTCGGCCGAGCAGCTCGCGCTCTATGGCAAGGCGGCACCGGTCGGCGTGCTGCAGCCCGACGTCTGCATGCTGGGTGGCGTGTCGGAGGCGGTGAAGGCCCTGGCCGCGCTCGACGCCTGGCCGGGCGCCATCGCGCCGCACACGCCTTTCGTCGGTCCGGCCGCGCTGGCGTCGCTGCATCTCATCGCCGTGCTCGACCAGCCCGGCCATTTCGCCACCATCGAAGCCGACGACGACATGGATGCCTACGGCTTCGGCCTCACGCGCTGGCAGGCGTCGATCGACGTGCCGACCGAGCCGGGCCTGGGCTTCGATCCCGATGCGGCGTGGCTGCAGCGCTACGCCATGGATCGCTAAAGCGGCTTGTGCGACATAAGGACGAAAGCATCCTGGGAGCAAACCGCATGGCATCGCCGCTTTTCGACCTCACCGGCAAGGTCGCCGTCGTCACCGGCTCGAGCAAGGGAATCGGCAAGTCGATCGCGCTCCATCTGGCTTTGCAGGGCGCCCGCGTCGTGGTGTCGAGCCGCAAGCAGCCGGGCTGCGAGGAAGCGGCCGCCGAGATCAGGAAGGCCGGCGGCGACGCCACGGTCATCACCTGCAATATCTCCGACAAGGCGCAGTGCGAGCGGCTGATCGCCGAGACCAAGAAGCAGCTCGGTGCGGTCGACATCCTGGTCTGCAACGCCGCGACCAATCCCTACTACGGCCCGACCGAGAAGATGCCGGACGATGCCTTCACCAAGATCATGCAGAACAACATCCTGTCCAACATCTGGCTGATCAATCTCTGCGTGCCCGACATGCGCGCGAAGAAGGACGGTTCGGTGATCATCGTCTCGTCGATCGGCGGCGTGCGCGGCACGGCGGTGCTGGGCGCCTACGGCATCTCCAAGGCCGCCGACATGGCGCTGGCGCGCAACCTCGCGGTCGAGCTGGGGCCGGACAATATCCGCGTCAACGCCATCGCGCCGGGCCTCGTGCGCACCGACTTCGCGCGCGCGCTGTGGGAGAATCCGGAATATCTCAACAAGCGGCTGGAGACGGCGCCGCTCCGCCGCATCGGCGAGCCCGACGACATCGGCGGCATCGCCGTCATGCTCGCGGGCAAAGCGGGCGCCTTCATCACCGGCCAGACGATCATCGCCGACGCAGGCGTGACCATCGGGAGCTGACGTCGTTGGGGGCACGCCAGTCTGTGGCGCGCCCCAGCAATCAGGCGGTCTTCCGGAACGTCACCACCAGCACGTCGCGATAGGCGGGCTGCGCCGGGTTCTCCGGCTCGACCGGGGTCACGCCGTGGTAGCGGCGCGAATCGTCGACCAGGGCGGAATCGAGCGGGTCGGTGAGGGTGAAGCTGCCCAGCGTCTTCTTGTCGAGATCATGGACCGTGGTCGTGCCGCTGCGGATATTGCGGCGGTCGACCAGCAGCACCAGCACATAGTCGACGCCGTCGCGGTGCATGCCCTCAGGCGTGGGCTTGCCGTGCTCGCCCGGCCGCGCCTCGATGCGGAACTGATGGACCTCGATGTGCCAGCGCGCCGTCTCGGGTGCGAGCTTGCTGAACAGCGAGCGGCAATAGTCGAGGATCGTGCGCATCGAGGCACCCTCGCCGATCGCATCGTCCACCGGCTTGAACCAGCGCTCGATGCCGCCGTTCAGGTGATTGTAGTCGACCGTCTGGTAGTGCGGCTGATGGGCGCCGCGCTCGATTGGTCCCTGTTTCTCGGCGGCATAGACCGCGAAGCGGCGGCGGCGGTAGCGGCCGCCATCGGCCATGTAGGTGTCGACGTCGAGATCGTTCCAGCTTCCGGCGAAGGCCGGCCAGTCGGCAAGCGTGCCGAAACGGCCGAGCGCCGTGCGCATGTCCGAGGCTTCGACGAAGGCGTATCCCGCACGGGCGATGCCGTTGCGGATGCCCGTGGCGTTTTGCAGGCCGGTTCCGATTTCGCTCATGGGAGGAGCCTAGCACTGGCGCGCCCGGCTGCCACATGAGCTAAAGTCCGGGCTGACCCGGAGAAAAGCCATGCCATTTGCCAAGACCGAGGACGGCGTCAATCTCTACTACGAGGAGGTCGGCGCCGGCGTGCCGATCGTCTTCGTGCACGAGTTCGCCGCCGACCACCGCTCGTGGGAAACCCAGATGCGCCATTTCGGCCAGCGCTATCGCTGCATCACCTACAGCGCGCGCGGCTATCCGCCGTCGGACATTCCGGAGAAACCCAGCAGCTATTCGCAGAACCGTGCCACCGACGATATCGCGGCGGTGATGGACCATCTCAAGCTCGACAAGGCGCATGTCGTGGGCCTGTCGATGGGCGGCTTCGCCTCGCTGCACTTCGGCTTCCGCCATCCGACGCGCGCCCGGTCGCTGGTCGTCGCGGGCGTCGGCTATGGCGCCGAGAAGGACCAGCAGGCCAAGTTCAAGGGCGAGGTCCAGGTCGTGGCCAAGTCGCTGCTGAGCGAGGGCATGGAGGCCTTCGCCGCGAAATACGCCTACGGCCCGACGCGCGTGCAGTTCGAGAACAAGGACCCGCGCGGCTTCGCCCAGTTCAAGAAGGAGCTCGGCGAGCATTCGGCGCTGGGCTCGGCCAACACCCAGATCGGCTGCCAGGGCGAGCGGCCGTCGCTCTACGATCTGGTCGACCAGATGCGCGCCATGACCGTGCCGACCCTCGTGCTCACCGGCGACGAGGATTGGCCCTGCCTCGCGCCCTCGATGATGATGAAGCGCGAGATCCCCTCGGCCGCGCTGGCGGTGATGCCGAACTGCGGCCACACCATCAACCTCGAGGATCCCGACATGTTCAACCGCATCGTCGGAGAGTTCATCCTCCAGGTCGATTCCGGCCGTTGGCCCAAGCGCGACCCGCGGGCGATGAGCACCTCGATCACGGGGATGAAGAGCTAGGCTGCATTTTGCCTATAATCCGCATTTTCGATATTCTGCGGATATGACTGAAAAAGTACTTGTCACCGCCAGCGAGTTTCACCGTTCATTCGGCGCTCTCAGCGACAGGGCTTTGAAGGAACCTATCTCCATCACCAAGCAGGGTCGGGACCATCTGGTCCTGATGTCGGCCGAGGAATACGCACGCCTCAAGCGGGGTCCTCGCGTTGGCCTGGCCGAAGATTTGCCGGAGCCCATGCTGCAGCTGGTGAAGCGCAGTCGCATGCACAGGCGGCGCAAGCATCTCGACGCCGAGCTGAAGAACTGGAAGCCGTGAACCTGCTCCGGCCGGAGGCCGGCCTCGTCATCCTGCTCTTGCCGGTAACCCATCGCCCGCCTGCCGTTCGCGATGACGCGGTGGAAACTCCAATGGCGATCGAGAAGCGGCTTGGTCTCGATGATGAACAGTCGTGGATTGTCCTGACCGAGTGGAATGAAGCGATGTGGCCCGGGCCTGATCTGCGGCCGACGAGCAGACGGAAGGCCGCGTCCATTGCGTATGGTTTCCTGCCGCCGCGGTTCTTCGATCACGTGCGCTTGCGGTTCATTGAAATGGTCAGCGCACGCAGGGCGCGTCGCGTCAAGCGCAGCGAATAGTCGAGCGGTCACGCATTCACGGAGTGAAGCAAATGAGAGCTGTGCTGTGTCGCGACTTTTCCGGCCCCGATCATCTCGAGATGGGCGAGGCGCCCGAGCCCATGCCGGCCGAGGACGAGATCCTGATCGACGTCCATGCGGCGTCGGTGACCTACATGGACTGGCTGCTGGTTTCCGGCGGTTATCAGATGCGTCCGCCGACACCCTTCGTGCCTGGCACCGAAGCGGCGGGCGTTGTGGTCGGCGTTGGCAGCAAGGTCACGCGCTTCAAGCCGGGGGATCGGGTGGCGTGCCTGAACTGGATCGGCGGTTTTGGCGAACGCATGGTGGCCAAGGAATGGAAGTCGGTTCGGATTCCCGACGCGATCCCGTTCGAGCCGGCGGCGACCGTCATCCACAGCTATGACACGGCCTACTATGCACTGGTGCTCCGGGCGCAGCTGCGCGCCGGCGAAACCGTCGTCGTCACCGGCGCGGGAGGCGGCGTCGGCATGGCGGCGGTCGATGTCGCGCGCCATCTGGGCGGGCGGGTCATCGCGGCGGTGGGCTCGGATCGGCACGCGGCGGCGCTCCGCGAGCGCGGTGTGAGCGAGATCGTGAACTACGGCACCGAGAAGCTGCGGGACCGGCTCAAGAGCTTGACCGGCGGAAAAGGCATCGACGTCTGCTTCGACAATGTCGGCGGCGACATGTTCGAGGAGCTTGCCCGGTCGATGGCCTGGGGTGGCCGGCTGCTGCCAATCGGCTTCACCAGCGGTGAAGTCCCCAGGCTGCCGATGAACCTGCCGCTCCTGAAGAATTTCTCCATCATCGGTGTTTTCGCCGGTGCCTGGGAGGACAAGGAACCGGAGGCGGCCCGGCTGGCCAAGGAGACGCTGATGGAATGGGTCGCCGACGGCAGGATCCGGCCGCATGTCGGCATGGTCCTTCCCCTGGAGCGCATCCGCGAGGCCATGGCAGCGATCGGTGGGAGAACCTCTTCCGGCCGCGTGGTAGTGAAGGTGAGGTAGGGCCGGCGTACAAGGCCCAGAGGGGAGAAACGACGTGAAGCCGATCGAGGATGTTCGCGAGATCTCGGCCCTCACCTACGGGTTCATCGCCTCGAAAGCCCTGTTCGCGGCGGTCGAGCTCGACCTGTTCACGAGGATCGCCCGCGGCGCCGACACGCTTCCCGCGATCGCCGAGGCCACCGGAGTCGCGGCCAATCGGGCCCGGACGCTGCTGACGACGCTCAAGACCGTCGGGCTGATCACGGAGAAGGACGGCCGCTTCGCCAACGCGCCGGCGACGGCGTCCTATTTGGTCGCCGGCGCGCCGGGCGACTTCCGGGACTACATCCGCGTCGTCAACGGCGGCTTCCTCTACGAGGGCCTGCGCCATCTCGACAAGTCGATGCGCGGCGAGCCGGTGTTTCCCGACAAGGGCTGCTATGAAGGCATCGTCTACTCCGAAGGCGGCGTCGGCGGTCCTGCCTTCAGCAGTGCCCAGCATGCGGGCTCCCTCGGGCCCGCGCGGCTCATGGCGCGGCGCGTCGATCTCACGGGGGCCACGAGCTTCCTCGACGTTGGTGGCGGCAGCGGCGCCTATACGCTGGCCTTCCTGAAGCAGAACCCGGAGCTGCGCGCGACGATCCTCGATTTTCCGGAGACTGTCGCGACGGCCCGGCACTACGCAGCAGCGGCGGGGCTCGGTGATCGCGTGGCCCATGTCGAGGGCAACGCCCTCACCACGGCGTGGCCCGGCGAGCAGGATGCCGTGCTGATGTCCTATGTCTGGAGCGCCGTCGGCGGCAACGACATATCGACCCTGGCGCGTCGCGCCTTCGCGGCGCTGCGGCCGGGCGGGCTGGTGCTGGTCCACGACTTCATGGTCGACGACAGCCACGAGGGGCCGGACTTTGCCGCCTGGTACCTGCTCGCGGCAATGCTCGACAATCCGCAGGCCGAATGCCTGACGCCCGGATTCGTCGAGGCGGCGCTCCGTGACGCGGGATTCATCATCGAAGGCACCGCGACGATGCTCGACGAGATCACGCAACTCACCCGGGCGCGCCGCCCCTGAGTTCTTGCCGGGCGACGCCTCACACCGTTGCCAGCGCCTGGTCCAGATCGGCCTTGATGTCATCGATATGCTCGATGCCGATCGACAGCCGCACATAGCCCGGAGTGACGCCGGTCTGGGCCTGCTCCTCGGCGGTGAGCTGCGAGTGGGTCGTCGAGGCGGGATGGATGGCGAGGCTGCGCGCGTCGCCGATGTTGGCGACGTGATAGAACATCTTCAGCGCGTCGATGAACTTGCGGCCCGCCTCCATTCCGCCCTTGAGCTCGAACCCGACCAGGCCGCCGTAGCCGCGCGAGAGGTGCGCGTCGGCCCGTACCTTCGCCTCGCCCGTCATCAGCGAGGGGTGGATGACCTTGGCGATCTTCCCGTTGGCCACCAGGTGCTTGGCCACGGCGTTGGCGTTGTCGCAATGGACGCGCATGCGCAGCGGCAGGGTCTCGAGACCCTGGATGAACATGAAGGCGTTGAACGGGCTCATCGCCGCGCCGACGTCGCGCAGCAGCGTCACCCTCGCCTTGATGATGTAGGCGACCGGACCCATGGGCTTGGTGGCCTCGGTCCACACCGCGCCGTGATAGCTCGGGTCGGGCGTGTTCAGCATAGGGAAGCGGTCCTTGTGCGCGGCCCAGTCGAAATTGCCGCCGTCGACCAGGATGCCGCCGATCGAGGTCCCGTGGCCGCCGATGTATTTCGTCGTCGAGTGCAGCACGATCGCCGCACCGTGATCGAACGGCCGGCAGATTATCGGGGCGGCCGTATTGTCCATGATCAGCGGCACGCCGAGCTCGCGGCCGATGCGCGCCACCTGGGCGATCGGGAAGACCGCGAGCTTGGGGTTGGGCAGCGTCTCGGCATAGTAGCAGCGCGTGCGCGCATCGGTGGCGCGGCGGAAGGCCTCGGGATCGGCCGGATCGACGAAGCGGCACTCGATGCCCATGGTCTTCATGGTGTTGGCGAACAGGTTCCAGGTGCCGCCGTAGATGTCGGTGGAGGCCACGAAATTGTCGCCGGCGTGGCAGATGTTCTGGACCGCGAACAGCGAGGCGGCCTGGCCCGATCCCAGCGCCAGCGCCGCGACGCCGCCCTCGAGCGCGGCGATGCGCGTCTCGAGCGCGTCGCAGGTCGGATTGCCGATGCGGCTGTAGATGTTGCCGAGCTCGGCCAGCCCGAACAGGTTGGACGCATGCTGGGTGCTGTTGAATTGAAAGCTGGTGGTCTGGTAGATCGGCACCGCGACGGCCGTCGTCGTGGGATCGCTGCGATAGCCCGTATGCAGCACGACGGTCTCGGGATGCTTGCTGTTGGTCGGCATGATGTTCCTCTCCGATTTTCCCGCCGACTTTGCCGCATATTCGCATGGTTCGCGAGGGGGAGAAGGCCGGGCTTGCCATGAGTGGCGGCCATTTCGGGCGCTTGGGAAATCGTTCATCCTGCGGTGATGCCATTGTCGCCCGACAGCCTCCGGTCCGTGCTCTCGCAAGCCCGTGTGCCGGGAGCCTCGATGGCCGTAGTGCGTCAAGGCTCCACGACGGTGTGTTCCGCTGGTGTCACGAACATCGAGTCCGGAGCCGAGGTGAATGCCGATACCATCTTCGATGCCGCGTCCCTGTCGAA
>CANIRG010000298.1 GCA_947469635.1 Rhodospirillales bacterium
CCCGTGGGAAAATCCGGGCCCGGGATATGCTCCATCAGCTGGGCGATGGTGATCTCGGGATTGTCGATCAGGGCGCAGCAGCCGTCGATCAGCTCGCCGAGATTGTGCGGCGGGATGTTGGTCGCCATGCCGACGGCGATGCCGCCGGCGCCATTGGCCAGCAGGTTGGGATAGGCCGCCGGCAGCACCGTCGGCTCCTGGCCGGTCTCGTCGTAGTTGGCCTGGAAATCGACCGTGTCCTTGTCGATGTCGGCCAGCAGCGTCTCGGCGGTACGGGCAAGGCGCGCCTCGGTGTAGCGCATCGCCGCCGGCGGATCGTTGTCCATCGAGCCGAAGTTGCCCTGCCCCGAGATCAGGGGCAGGCGCATGGAGAAATCCTGCGCCATGCGGACGAGGGCGTCGTAGATCGATTGGTCGCCGTGCGGGTGATACTTGCCCATCACGTCGCCGACGATGCGCGCCGACTTGCGGAAGGGATGGGTCGAATCGTAGCCGCTTTCCTTCATCGCGTGGAGGATGCGGCGCTGCACCGGCTTCAGCCCGTCGCGCGCGTCGGGAAGGGCGCGCGCCACGATCACGCTCATGGCGTAATCGAGGTAGGAGCGGCGCATCTCCTCTTCGATGTTGATCGGCGCTATATCGTGCGATGGCGAAGAAGGCGGCGGCGGCGCGTCGGGGGGCGGCGGCGCTGGCGGAAGGGTCGAATCGTCGCTCACGGATACCTGGATTTTCGCTCGTTCTCGCCGCTCCGCCGGAGTTCGGGGAACTGATTTCCCACCCTAGCAAAACAAGCCCGCAAGACCAACAAAAAACGCCCTCGGAAGGGTTCTTTAACATTTTGATTTTATTGAATAAATTAGCCCTCGAAATGGACAGGAAAGCGGCACCGGAATGACCCCCAATTCCACACCTCGTCCCACGGTCGTGATCTTCGATCTGGGCGGCGTCCTGATCGACTGGAATCCCCGCCATCTCTACCGGAAGCTGATCCCCGACCCGGTGGAGATGGAGCGTTTCCTGGCGAACGTTACGACGCCGCAATGGCACGGGCTGCAGGACCGGGGTGGCGATGCGGCCGAGGCGACACGGCAGCTGCAGATCCTGCATCCGGACAAGGAGGCCCTCATCGCCGCCTTCTATGGCCGGTTCGACGAGATGCTCGACCACGCCTTTCCCGACATGGCCTCGCTGGTCGACCGGCTACAGGCGGCAGGCACACCGCTCTATGTGCTGTCCAATGCGCCCGCCCTGGTCGACGACTGGCTGCGCGGCCCGGGCCATCGTCGCCATCCGTTCCTCGGCCATTTCCGCGGCTGCGTGGTCTCGGGCCTCGTCGGTCACTGCAAGCCCGACACGGCGATCTACGAGCTGATGGCGCGCACCGGCGGCTTCCAGCCGGCCGAGGCCGTGTTCATCGACGACGTGCTGGCCAACGTCGAAGGCGCACGCAAGGCCGGCATGGCCGGGATTCATCATCGCTCGGCCGAGCAGACCACTGCCGAGCTGCAGGCGCTGGGCCTGGCGGCGTGAAGGCGCCGCCCGCGCTCGCCGACCTCCCTCGCCCGCTCTACTTCTTCGATGGCCACTGCGTCCTATGCAGCGGGTTCGTCGGCTTCTGCCTGAAGCGCGATCCTGACGGCCATCTGAAATTCGCATCGGCGCAATCGCCTCTCGGGCAGCGCGTGCTCGTGGCGCTCGACCTGCCCCAGGACACGCTGGACCGCACGATCCTGCTCCTCGACGGCGAAGAAGTGTACGCCCGCTCGGCGGCCGCGCTCAGATCACTGCGCTATCTGCGAGGACCGGTACGAGCGCTCCGGCTGCTGATGCTGGTCCCCGCCTTCCTTCGCGATCCCGTCTATGACCTCATCGCCCGCAACCGCTATCGCTGGTTCGGCCGACACCCGGCCTGCTTCGTGCCGACGCCGCAAACGCGCGACCGCTTCATCGATCTGTGAGCCAGCCGCGATAGCGCACGAGGCGGCCGATCAGAGGCAGGCCGATCTCCACATCGAAGCAGAAGCGCCCGTCCTCTTCGTGCTCCGACGCCTTGATGAGCGGCCAGGCCAAGCGCGGCAACGGAAGGCCGAAGCAGCGCATCCCCCGCATCACCAGCTCGAGCCGGCCGTCGGCCACCGGCACCGCAAGATCGAACGCGATCGGGCCGAACTGCTCCACCACCCAGCCCCGCGGCTTGCGCGCGCCGATATATTGCCGCGACCGCATCGCGCGGCGCCCGACGTGACGGGTCCAGACCTCGCCGCCGTCGGCCACGGTGAAATCGACCGCGATGGGCGCGTCGGTCGAGGCTGGGGGAAACTGGAACAGCCAGGCCAACAAGCGGCCGGAGCCTGTCGCGGCCCCGTCGACGGTGCAGCGTCCGGTCCAGCGCGACGGGCCGGCATCGTGTAGCTGTTGGCCGGCCGCAGACTGGCGATCGTATGTCCGGCCCAACGCCCGCCGATACAGGGAAGGCCGCAGCTCGCCATCCCATCCCGCGGCGATGGCGAGACCCGCTTCCTGCCATTCGGCTTCGATCTCGGCCAGGGACAGCAGGCCGAGGCACGGCACGGCGCCGCGCACGGCCATCTCGCCGCGCGCCAGCTTTCGGATCAAGGCAGCTGCCGGAATTGCGGGAATGAACGGACCGTCGCCACCTTCGGCAAGGAGACACCATCGGCGCGACCCGAAGCTGCCCTGGAGATCGATGCGCAGGCCGCCGCGATCCGTGCCGAACCGGCGCAAGCGATCGGCGATCGCGATCAGCAGCGACGCCAGCGGCAGCAATGTCCGCATCGCTCGCAGGCGCACGAGCCAGGCCAGCAGCCACAGGCCGAGATGCAGGACGGACAGTTCGAGCCCGGCTCCGCCACGGGTGTCGCGTATACCGAACCGGCGGGCAAACAATGCCGGCTCCGGGAGGTCGCAGGGAGATACCCACCGGCGCCCCAGGCCCGGCGACTTCATGCGGCGCAGGCCTCCCCAGACGCGACGTCCCGGCTGGTCGGCAATGGGCAGGCCGGCACGCGAGAGGATCGCCTCGACGACGGCACGGCCGCGCGGCGCGTCGTTGCCCGGCAGGATGCCGAACGCGACGCGATCGACGGTACCGTCCTTCAGCGCTTCCTCGACCACGGCACCGGTGATGGCGGGAGCCGTGCTCGCTCCTGCACAGACGAGCACCTCTGCTGCCTTCGCCGCCGCGTCGAGACCTTCGATACCGCACACGAAAGCCGCGTCGTCGGCCAGGTCGACGTAGTGCACGCGATGACGGATGCAGAGCTCGGCCACCGCATGGTCCTGCCCCTGGAACGGCCCGGCGACGTGGACGAGCGCATCGTGGTTGCCGCCCGACAGCACTCGGTCGAGATCACGACGCCAGTCGAGGACGAGCCCGGCAGCACCCAGCTCGGCCGCAAGCACATCGACCTCGGACCGGTTACGGGCCGCCAGGGTCAGCGCGATGTTTGGATCGCCGGCCAACAGGCGACAGAGCCTGCTGCCGAAGACACCGGTGCCGCCCAGGACGAGAACGCGAAAGCGTCCGTCCGCCGGCATCGCCCTTCGAGCCTAGAACGGAATGTCGTCGTCGAGCTCGGCCTTGCTGGGGGCCCGCGAGGCCGCCGGACGACCGCCGCCGCTCGACATGCCACCGCCACCGCCGCTCGGCATGCCGCCGCCCATGTCCTGGTCCATGCCGGCCCCGCCCTCGGCGCCGGGACGGCCGTCGAGCATGGTGAGGGCGCCGCCGAAGCGCGGGATGACGACCTCGGTGGTGTAGCGCTCCTGGCCGCTCTGGTCGGTCCACTTGCGCGTCGTCAGCTGGCCTTCGATGTAGACCTTCGATCCCTTGCGCACGAACTTCTGCGCCACTTCCGCCAGCTTCTCGTTGAAGATGACGACCCGGTGCCACTCGGTGCGCTCCTTGCGCTCGCCCGACTGGCGGTCACGCCAGTTCTCCGAGGTGGCGATCGACATGTTCACCATGGATCGCCCGTCCTGCATGGACTTCACTTCGGGGTCGCGGCCGAGATTGCCGACCAGAATGACCTTGTTGACGCTGCCCGCCATGGGGGCCTCCTTCGCTTTCCCGGTGCCGCGGGACGCGGCACCTACCTCACGGCCGGCAACCTAGACCCGGCGGCCTGTGGGCAACCACCGGGTTTTCGGTACGAGGCCGCGACCTGAGCGACGCTCATGCAGCCCCTCCGACAATTCATTGGTCGCGCACAAAGCAGGTCCCTATCGTCCGCCGCCATGAGCACCCCCTTCCACGCCCCCCAGATCTCGCGCGGCCAAGCCTGCACCATGCTGGGCGCCGCCGCCCTGATGATGACGCTGGGCATGGGCATCCGACAGAACCTCGGCCTGTTCCAGGCGCCTGTGTCGCGCGACCTGGGAATCGCCATCTCCGACTTCGCGCTGGCGATCTCGATCCAGCAGGTTGCCTGGGGCGTGAGCCAGCCCTTCGCCGGCGTGCTGGCCGACAAGTACGGCACGCGCTGGGTCTCCCTGGCCGGCAGCCTCATCTATATCGTGGGCGTCTGGCTCACCGCGACCGCCACCAGCGCGCTGCCGATCATCATCGGCGCCGGTGTGATGATCGGCGTCGGGCTCGCCTGCACCTCCTCGGGCATCACCGCCAACATCGCCGCCCGCGTCGTGGCGCCCCATCGGCGGACGCTGGCCTTCGGCCTCGTCTCGGCGGCGGGTTCCATCGGCACCATGTTCACCGCCCCCATCGCGGCCTATTTCCTCACCTACGAAGGCTGGCGCGCGGGCCTGTGGGCTTTCGTCATCCTGGCGCTCGCCATGCTGCCGGCGGCCTTCATCGGCAGCCGCTCCGACAGGCTGCCAAACACCAGCGCGACCGATCGCAACCTGACGCTGGCCGATGCGCTGGGCGAGGCGCGCCGCCACGGCGGCTACATCGTCATGGCGCTGGCGTTCTTCGTCTGCGGCCTGCAGCTCGTGTTCCTCACCACCCACCTGCCGACCTATCTCGCGCAGTGCGGCATGGACCCGTCCTACAGCGCGCTGGCGCTGATGCTGATCGGCGGCTTCAACATCCTGAGCTCCTGGGGGTTCGGCTGGCTGGGCGACCGCTACCCCAAGCGCCTGCTGCTGGGGACGATCTACCTGCTGCGGTCGATGGCGCTCGCCCTGTTCTTCATGTTCCCGCCGACGCCGGTCACGCTCGTGCTCTTCTCCGCCGCCATGGGCAGCCTGTGGCTGGGCGTGATCCCGCTGGTCAACGGGCTGGTGGCGCAGATCTTCGGCCTGCGCTTCCTATCGACGCTGACCGGCATCGCCTTCCTCAGCCACCAGGCCGGCTCCTTCCTCGGCGCCTGGGGCGGCGGCTATCTGTTCGATCTCATGGGCAACTACGACCTCGCCTGGAAGATCGGCGTCCTGATCGGCCTGATCGCGGGCACCATGCAGATCCTGATGAACGACCGGCCGACGGCGCGCATCACGGCTGCAGAGACAGTCGCGGCTTGAGACGTGATCCTGGCTGGATTCACACTGTTGCTTTCCCCCTCCCTGCCCTCCCCCGAAGACGGGGGAGGAGAAGAAAGAATAACCTTCCTCCACCGTCATACGGGGGAGGTGCCCGAAGGGCGGAGGGGGAAGGCCTCAGTCGAGATGTGTGAGTGATGCTTCGAGACGCCGCACCGGCAAACAGGCCTGTGGATAGCCATATGCGTCGATCCCTGCGCTTCCGCGCTATTGTCCGGTTCCCATGGCCAAATCACGCTTACCCGCCGCCGAGCCGCACCGCTTCATCTCCGTCCGGGGTGCGCGCGAGCATAATCTGAAGAACGTCGACATCGACCTGCCGCGCGACCGGCTGGTGGTGATCACCGGCCTGTCGGGCTCGGGCAAGTCCTCGCTCGCCTTCGACACGATCTATGCCGAGGGCCAGCGCCGCTATGTCGAGAGCCTGTCGGCCTACGCCCGCCAGTTCCTCGAGCTGATGCAGAAGCCCGACGTCGATTCGATCGACGGCCTGTCGCCCGCCATCTCGATCGAGCAGAAGACGACCTCGCGCAACCCGCGCTCGACAGTCGGCACCGTCACCGAGATCTACGACTACCTTCGGCTGCTGTACGCCCGCGTCGGCATCCCCTACTCGCCGGCCACGGGCCTGCCGATCGAGAGCCAGACCGTCTCGCAGATGGTCGACCGCATCAAGACCATGGCCGACGGCACGCGGCTCTACCTGATGGCGCCGATGGTGCGCGGCCGCAAAGGCGAGTACCGCAAGGAGCTGCAGGAGCTGCAGAAGAAGGGCTTCCAGCGCGTCAAGATCGACGGCAAGCTCTACGAGATCGCCGAGGCGCCGGCGCTCGACAAGAAATACAAGCACGACATCGACGTCGTGGTGGACCGCATCGTCGTGAAGCCCGACCTCGGCAACCGCCTCGCAGATTCGATCGAGACGGCGCTCGCCCTGGCCGAAGGGCTGGCGGTGGCCGAGAACGCCGACACGGGCGATCGTACGGTCTTCTCCTCGCGCTTCGCCTGCCCGGTCTCGGGCTTCACCATCGAGGAGATCGAGCCGCGGCTCTTCTCCTTCAACGCGCCGCAGGGCGCCTGCCCGGCCTGCGATGGCCTGGGCGTGAAGATGTTCTTCGACGCCGAGATGGTGGTGCCCGACGACCGGCTGTCGCTGGCCGAAGGCGCCGTCGCGCCGTGGGCCGATTCCTCCGGCCAGTATTACCTTCAGACGCTGGAGAGCATCGCCAAGCACTACAAGGTGAAGATCTCGACGCCGTGGCGCGACCTGCCGAAGAAGGTGCGGGATTCGATCCTGCAGGGCAGCGGCAGCGAAGCCATCGCCATGCGCTACGACGACGGCATCCGCCAGTACCAGACGACCAAGCCGTTCGAGGGCGTGCTTCCCAACCTCGATCGCCGCTGGAAGGAGACCGATTCCTCCTGGGTGCGCGAGGAGCTGGAGCGTTTCCAGCAGGAGCACAAGTGCGAGACCTGCGGCGGCGCGCGTCTCAAGCCCGAGGCGCTGTCGGTCAAGATCGCCGGCCTCAACATCAGCCAGACCACCGAGTTCTCGATCGGCGAGGCGGTGAAGTGGTTCATGGCGCTGGGACCCAAGCTCACCGCCAAGCAGCGCGAGATCGCCGAGCGTATCCTGAAGGAGATCAACGAGCGGCTGGGCTTCCTCGACAATGTCGGCCTGTCCTACCTGACGCTCGACCGCACCTCGGGCACGCTGTCGGGCGGCGAGAGCCAGCGCATTCGTCTGGCGTCGCAGATCGGCTCGGGCCTCACCGGCGTGCTCTATGTGCTGGACGAACCGTCGATCGGCCTGCACCAGCGCGACAACGACCGCCTGCTGAAGACGCTGACCCGGCTACGCGACCTCGGCAACACGGTGCTCGTCGTCGAGCACGACGAGGATGCGATCCGCGCCGCCGACCATCTCGTCGACATGGGGCCGGGCGCCGGCGCGCTCGGCGGCCACGTCATCGCCCAGGGCACGCCCGAGGAGGTGATGCGCAACAGCGCCAGCCTCACCGGCCAGTACCTCTCCGGCTTCCGCCAGATCCCGATCCCCAAGCGGCGCATCCCCGCCCCGCCGGGCGGCAAGGATGGCGGCCGCTGGCTGACGCTGAAGGGCGCCAAGGCCAACAACCTGCAGAACGTCACCGCCGCCATCCCGCTCGGCACCTTCACCTGTGTGAGCGGCGTGTCGGGCAGCGGCAAGTCCACGCTGATCGTCGAGACGCTGTACAAGGCGTTGGCCAAGCGGCTGAACAATGCCCGCGAGCATCCCGGCGAGCATGCGGCGCTCGACGGCGTCGGGCATCTCGACAAGATCGTCGACATCGACCAGTCGCCGATCGGCCGCACGCCGCGCTCCAACCCGGCCACCTACACCGGCGCCTTCTCGCCGATCCGCGACTGGTTCGCCCAGCTGCCCGAGTCGACCGAGCGCGGCTACAAGCCCGGCCGCTTCTCCTTCAACGTCAAGGGCGGCCGTTGCGAGGCCTGCCAGGGCGACGGCGTGATGAAGATCGAGATGCACTTTTTGCCCGACGTCTACGTCCAGTGCGACGTCTGCAAGGGCAAGCGCTACAACCGCGAGACCCTGGAGATCATCTTCCGTGGCAAGTCGATCGCCGACGTGCTCGACATGACGGTCGACGAGGGCTGCGAGTTCTTCAAGGCCGTGCCGGTGATCCGCGACAAGCTGCTGACGCTGCAGCAGGTGGGGCTGGGCTACATCCACATCGGCCAGCAGGCGACGACGCTGTCGGGCGGCGAGGCGCAGCGCGTGAAGCTCGCCACCGAGCTCCAGCGCCGCAGCAACGGGCGCAGCATCTACGTGCTCGACGAGCCCACCACCGGACTGCACTTCGAGGACGTCCGGCGTCTGCTCGAGGTGCTCAACGGCTTGGTCGACAA
>CANIRG010000299.1 GCA_947469635.1 Rhodospirillales bacterium
CACTGGCTGCGCTTGGTGTTGACGATCACCGTCACGCCGCCGATCTGCAGCGCCGCGGCATCGCCGATCGGGTTGGTGCCTTTGCGCTGGCCGCCGAACTGGATGAAGACGTCCTTCTCCAGCTTCAGCACCCTGGCGCGGGCGTCGATCGGCGGACCGGACTGCGGCCCGAGCTTGCCGCCCAGCCGAATGTCGAGCTCGGCGCCCTCGCCGACCTCGAAGGCGAGCTTCACCGCGCCGGGATCCCAGAACATGGCGATGGCCGCGTCCTCAATTTTTTTGTCGAGCAGCTCCCGTAGGATGAACGTTGAGTCCGATGCGGCACCGCCGCCGGCATTGTCCGAGACGTCGGCCAGCACCATGGGCTTGGGCAGGTTGTGCGACTGGGCGCGCGCCATCGCCGTGCCCAGCGTGACGTAGGGCGGCTGCGTCACCGACCGCATGGCGAAGAATTCCTGGCCGAGCTCGCGGGCGAGCTTCTCGGCCTTGGGCCGGTCGTTGTCGGTGACGGCGATGATCTTGCTGCTCATCTCCCTGATGTCCGACCAGGGAAAGCCGTGGGCGATGGACAGCGACAGCACGCCGTCCTTGCCCTCCATCGCCATCAGCTTGTCGACGAAGCCGCGCATCGGCTCGCGCGTGGTGTGGAACACGCCGATCATGCGGCAGTCCCAGGCGGCCATCACCGGCCTGGTGCGGCCCTCGATGGCACCTTCCATCACCGTGAAGAGATCCTCGGCGCGCTCCGAGACGTCGACGTGCGGATATTCCTTGAACAGCACCAGCACGGTGGCGTCACGGAAGGTGCCCTCGCCGATGTTGCAGTGGAGGTCGAGCTCGACCCCCACCGGCACGTCGGGGCCCACGACCTTGCGGACATGGGCGAGCACGTCGCTTTCGCAGTCGTCATAGCCCTCGGCCACCATGGCGCCGTGCATGGAAAGGAACACGGCATCGACCGGCATCGCCGCCCGGAGGTCGGCCACGATCTCGTCGCGGAAGGCCTCGTAGACCTTCTTCACCGTCTTGCCCGCGGGCATGGCGAAGGCGCAGAGGCTTTCCACCGTCTCCCAGCCCTTGGCGTCGGCGCGTTGCTTCCACACCGCCAGCGGCGCGCCGAACATCGGGATGTTCTTGCCGTAGCTGGCCTTGCGGAAGAGGCAGGTCTCCTCGAAGAGCTGATGGCCCGTCGGGATGGAGGCGAAGGTGTTGGTCTCGGTGCCGAGGCAGGCGGTGAAGATCTTTTTCATCGAACCCTTTCAATCTTGTGCGGCCATTTTATCACGCGGCGCGCCGAAAGAAGTGAGCAGCGGCAGTGATATTCTTCACGGTGGACTGTCGCAGGGCTATAGTCCTGCCACTCTGGAGATCAGCCGTCATGGATCAGTGCCGACTTAATACCTGACCCGCGCCACCGCCGCCCGACGGCGTGCCTCGGCCTGCGCTGCTTCCCCGGAGTTTCGTCGTGTCCCATCCTTTGCTTACTTCGCCCATCGGGGCCGCTCTGCTGCGGCTTGCCGGTCCCACCACCGCCTTCATGGGCGTGCAGATCTTCGTCGCCCTGTTCGATGTCTGGCTGGTGGGCATGCTCGGCCTCGAATCGCTTGCGGCGTCGGCCATCGTCGGGCCCTTCATCGTGGTCGTATTGAACGTCTCGTCGGGCGCCTTCGGCGGTGCCGTCGCCGCGTCGATCGCCCGTGCGCTGGGTGGCGGCCGGCGCGACGATGCCGCGGCACTGGTGATCCACGCCCTTGTCGTGGCGGCGGTGCTCGGCGCGCTCTGCACGCTGTTCGCCTGGACCGTGGCCCCGACGCTCTATCGTCTGCTCGGCGCCGAGGGCGAGGTGCTGCGCCAGGTGCGCGGCCTCAGCGACGTGTGGTTCAGCGGCGTCGTCGCCGTGTGGGCGGCGAACATGCTGTCGGGCGCCTTGCGCGGTGCGGGCAACGCCGTGTTGCCCGCGCGCATCGGCCTGGTGGGCACCTGCGTCTACATTCCGTTGTCGGCGCTGCTGGCGCTCGGCATCGCCGGCTTCCCGGGGCTCGGGCTGGTCGGTGCCGGCATCGCTGGCATCACCGCGTCGACGGTGAGCCTCGCCCTGCAGCTCCGCGCGCTGTGGAGCGGCCGGCTGGGCTTCACGCCATCGCTTGGCGGCAAGCGCCTGCAGCGCGGCCTGTTCCGCGAGATCCTGGGTGTCGCCTCGATGGGCTTCGTGATCACCCTCTCGGGCAGCGTTGGTGCCGTCGTGATGACGGCGCTGGTCGGCCGCTTCGGCACGGCGGCGCTCGCGGGCTACGCGATCGCCTCGCGGCTGGAGCCCATCCTGGGCGCGCTTTCCTACGGCATTGGCACCGGCACGACGACGCTGATCGGCATCGCGGCCGGCGCCAACGACTGGGTGCGCGCCGTGCGCGTCGCCTGGATCAGCGCGCTGTGGGCCGGCGCTCTCGTCGGCACCCTGGCCGGCATCATCGCGTTGGCGCCCGAGAGCTGGTCGCGTCTCTTCACCAGCGATCCCGACGTCATCGCCGCCAGCGTGGCGTATCTGACGCGTGTGACGCCGTTCTATGTGCTGTACGGCTTCGGCCTCACGCTGCACTTCGCGAGCCAGGGCGCGGGCCGCATGGGCGTGCCGCTGGTCGCCATCCTGGCGCGCATCGCCGTGGCGCTGGGCGGCGGCTGGATCGCGGTCGAGGTGATGGGGCAGGGGCTCCCCAGCCTGTTCTGGGCGAGCGCCAGCAGCCTTGTGATCTATTGCGCGATCATGGCCGGCAGCCTGTGGCTGCGGCCGTGGCGGCCGACTTCATGATCCCGGCGTGAGGTTCAGGTGCCTCTCCCTCTATGGGGGGGAACATGATTTGCCCCGGATGGCGGCAGCGCGGCGATGACGTCGGCGATCAGGCGGGCGACCGCGTCCATGTCGTCGCGGGGCGTGAAGGCCATGCCGAACCGCGTCACCACCAGGCGCTTGGACGGGATGACGATGACATACTGGCCGAAGGCGCCGCGCGCCATGAAGGCGTCGGCCGGGATGCCGGCCTTCGTGCGGTAGAGCGCGCCGCCGCTGTCGCTGCGATTGGTCCAGAAGCCGGCGGCATAGCCATACTGCTCGCTGCCGGGCGTGAAGGTGGCGGAATAGTCGACCCAGCCCTCGGGCAGGAGGCGCGCGCCGCCTGCGATCCCGTCATCGAGGTAGAGCTGGCCGAAGCGCGCCCAGTCGCGGGCCGAGGCCAGCATGTGGCTGGAGCCGACCGGCGTGCCGGTGGCGTCGACCTCCAGCGTGACATGGCGCATGCCCAACCGGTCGAACAATTCGCGACGGGCGAAAGCCAGCACGGAGGCGGCGTCGCCACCTGCCGCATCGCGCACGATGCGCGACAGGATCAGCGTGTTGCCGTTGGTGTAGGTCCACTCGGTGCCGGGTGCGGCGCGTAGCCGGGCGCGTTCGGCGAAGGCCGCCATGTCGCGCTCGCCGAACACCATGTGCGAGGAAGGATCGAAGGCGTCGGAGACGCCCGCGCTCATCGACTGGCCGATATCGAGGCCGCTGTTCATGCGCAGGAGATTGTCGATGGTGATGGCGTGCCGCGGGTCCTTCGGATCGGCCCAGGCGGCGACCGGTGCGGGGCCGGAGAGGCTCACCTTGCCTTGGTGGACGAGGATGCCGATCAGGGCATTGGTCACCGACTTTGTGGCCGACCAGCCGATGATCGGCGTGTCGACGCCGTATCCCGGAGCATAGCGTTCGGCAACGATGCGGCCCTCGTGCATGACGACGACGGCCTTGGTGTGGCGATGCGGTGCGCGGTCGGTTTCCGTGAAGACTCGGTCGAGTGCAGCCGCGAGAGCCGGATCGGTCGACACGACAGACGGTGATTCCGCGGCCCCTACGGCCGCCGGCGGGGCCTGCGTCGGGAGCGCGCCGTGCAGCACCAGGCATCCTTCCGCCCCGCGATAGACGGCGCGCCGCTGGGCCAGGCCGGCGAAGCCCGCCGTCACCTCGCCGCGCTCGCGGTCGACCTTGTGGCTGAGGAGAAAATCGAGCGGCGCCACCGTGGGGGCGATCGCTTCGCGATAGAAGGCCTCGGGCTCGACCTTGGATACGAAAGTGGCGGAGCAGAGCTGGTGGCTGGCGAAGCCGGCGGCGACCCCGGCGGCGCGTTCGAGGCTCCCGCACCCGGCAAGCAGGGGCAGGACGGCGAGGGGCAGAATGGAACGATGCATGGATGGCTCTCCTGGAGGCGACGGGTCGCACTCTCAGGGAGCGGGCGAAATCCTTCTCGCCGGGTTCGAAACAGGGCTGGCCGATTCCGGAATCGGCTGGCCGATTCGTCGATATTCGCTGGGCGTCATGCCGGTTTCCGCCTTGAAGGCCCGGTTGAAGGGGCCGAGCGAGCTGAATCCCGCGTCGAGGGCGATGGTCAGCACCGGCACTGCAGCCTGGCCGGGGTCGGCCAGCGCCTCCTTGGCTTCCCTGATCCGGTAGAAATTGAGGAAGCTGTTGAAGTTCCGATAACCCAGCGCCTGGTTGATCAGCCGCCGCAGCCGGTATTCCGGCAACCCCAGCCGCTGCGCCAGGGCGCCGATGGTGAGTCCTTCCTCACGGTAGGTGCGCTCGACTGACATCAGCCGTTCGAGGGCCGCCACCGATCCCTGGTCGGCCGGAGCAGGGGAGGGTTCGGATGCCGGCTCGGCGGTCGCCAGGACGGGCGGCGCCAGGAACAGCGATTGCCCGCCGCCGACCCGCAGCAGCGACCAGGCGATGGTGCCGACGATGGCCAGCAGCGCAAGGGCGCTCACGAGGCTCCCGTGCTGGGGTGCCGCCTTCGAGGCTCCGAGAAGCTGGGAGATCGCGGTGAGGCCAATGTAAAGCGACGACGCCACGACGATGAACAGCCGCAGCTGGCGCCGCCCCTCGACCAGGTCACCACGCCACGATGACAGGGTCTGGCCGATGGCAAGGGCTGCGAAGGCGAGCGAGCTCGAGGTCAGGCCGATGCCCAGACCCGATCCGCCGCCGATGACGCATTCGGTGACGCCAAGAACCACCAGCAGCAGCCATAGGCCGAGATGCCACCAGCGGAGCCGGAAGGAATCGTCGAACAGCGCCGAGGCGAAGCCCCAGAACACGACATTGTTGCCGGCCGACAGGGCCAGCAAGGGGATCGACCAGGTGCCGGCGTAGAGATGGAAGCCGGCGGCGGAGCAGATCGTGTAGGCCGCCGTTCCCACGGCGAACAAGGCTCCGAGCCGCGCCGAGACCAGCCGGCCGTGGTCGCGCAGGAGCATCGCGCCCAGAAGCAGCACCAGGGCAATGGTGCCGCCGCGCAGCACCCATTCCAGTGTCAGGGACGACGTCTCCGGCACGTCAGCGACGACCGTCGACCGCCAGCCTGACCGCAAGCCCGGCGAACACCGTTCCCAGCAGGATCTGTGGCGCGCGTTTGAAGCGGGACCAGCCGGAGAGCGCCCGGCCGAGGCGGCTCGCCGTCAGGATGACGATGCCGTTGACGACCAGGCCGATCAGGTTGAGCACCGTCGCCAGCAGCATGATCTGCAGCGCCACCGAGCCCTGCTCGGGCCGGACGAACTGCGGGAAGAGCGCCAGGACGAACAGCGCCATCTTGGGATTGAGCAGGTTGGTCAGCAGGCCTTGGCGGAACATCGTGACGATGGGAGAGCGCGGCAGTCCCGTGACCGGCGAAAACGGCGTCCCGCTGGAGCGAAGCGTCTTCCAGGCGAGATAGAGCAGGTAGGCGGCGCCTGCATATCGCACAACGTCGTAGGCCAGAGGTACGACGAGGAAGAGCTGCGACAGGCCGAAGGCGGCAGCGATGGCATGGCAATAGGTGCCGACCTGGATGCCGGCGAGCGTGGCGAAGCCGGAGGCTCGGCCCTGGCTCGCGCTGCGCGAGGCGATCAGCAGCATGTCGGGCCCCGGCGTCATGGTGAGAGCGAGGCACGCCGTGGCGAAAAGGACGAGGGTGGAAAGGTCGATCATGACGCGAGCTTGAGAGCCTTTCACACATCTCGCTCGGAGCAAAGGAGGCCTTCCTCCCTGCGCGCAGCGCGGGGAGGTGCGCTCGTCATACGAGGGCGGAGGGGTCAGGAGCGCCAAATGGAGCCTCCGACCCCTCCGTCAGCGTAAGACGCCGCCACCTCCCCGCGCTGCGCGCAGGGCGGAAAGGCGACTTCCTTCGCGAAATTCGCGGGAGCGAGGCATTCAGACAAGATGTGTGAATGCGATAGCGAAGGGCCGACGAGGAAGGCTTCAATCGGAAAGACTGGTCCGGCCTTTGCACGAGGGAGTAGCTTATCGCCAAAGGGAGGCATCGATGCAGCGCAGACACTTCTTGCAGGCCGCCTCGGCCGCGGCCGTCGCGGGTCCGATCGCGGCGAACGCCCAGGCCAAGCCGGTGCGGCTCGCCCTCTCCTGGATCAACAATGTCGAATATGCCGGCTTCTGGATGGCGCTGTAGAACGGCTACTTCAAGGAGGAGCAACTCGAGATCAAGCATCTGTCGGGCGGCCCCAACGCGCCGCCGCCTCTGGTGACGGTGGCGGCGTCCGGTGCCGACCTAGGCTATGCGACCTGGCTGCCGTTCCTCGATGCGCTGGGCCGCGGCAACGACTTCGTGCTGATCGCCGGCACCTTCCCGGTCTCGCCGCTCGGCATCATCTCGCTGCCCGGCAAGCCGATCCTCTCGGCGGCCGACATCGTGGGCAAGAAGATCCTGGCGCAGGGACCCAACGAGCGCACGGCCATCGACGCCACCCTGTCGCTCAACAACCTGCCCAAGCAGTGGGAGATGGTGCCGGCGGGCTTCTCGCCCGAGCCGCTGCTTGCCAAGGCGGGCGATGGCTACACCGCTTTCGGGACCAACCAGGCCGTGTCGCTGGAGCGCATGGGCATGGTGCGCGGCAAGGACTTTCATTTCGCCTCGTTCGATTCGATGGGCTATCGCTTCTATTCCAGCCTGCTCTTCACCTCACGCGCCTATCTGACGGCCGAGCGGCCGACAGTGATGAAGTTCCTGCGGGCCGTCACCCGCGGCTGGATCGACAACGAGAAGGACCCGACGATTGCGGCCAAGCTCTGCGTCGACAGATACGGCGCCGATCTCGGCCTCGATCTCAAGCAGCAGACGCGCCAGAACGAGCTGCAGCTCGCCATGACCAAGAATCCGAGCAAGCCGGACCAGCCTTTGCTGGTGCTCGATCGCGACGCCATCACCGGGCCGATGGCGGAAGCCGCCAAGGCTTCGGGAAGGCCTGCGCTGGACGTCGACAAGTTCGTCGACTTCGCGCTCATGGAGGAAGTCCACGCCAGCCTGAAGAAGTGATTGATATTCTGTCTTCCTCCCCGCGCGCGGCGGGGGGAGGTGCCCCGCAGGGGCGGAGGGGTCGGAGGCGCTGTTTGGCGCTCATGACCCCTCCGGCCTTCGGCCACCTCCCCAAGGAAGACTTGGGGAGGAGATGAATCCATGGCTGCACCACAAAAAGTCGATCTGCTGCTGAGCGGATGCGACGTCGTCACCATCGACGGCAAGAACAGCGTGATCCGCGACGGTGCCGTCGCCATCAGGGGCAACAAGATTGCCTGGATCGGCAAGGCCTCGGCGGCCAAGCGCAATGTCGTCGCCAAGTCGACGGTCGACGGTTCGGGCCAGATTGCCATGCCCGGCCTGATCGATGCGCATGTCCATACGGCGCAGACATTGTTGCGCGGCAAGATCGCCGAGATCAGCCGGCGCCGGCAGGTCAAGATTCCCGTCTGGCGCAACTACTACATCCCGTTCGAATCGATGCTGACGGACGACGACGTCTATCTGAGCGGGCTGCTGTGCTACGCCAACATGATCTCGGTCGGCACGACCTGCTTCGCCGAGGCGGGCGGACCACATCCCGACGCCATGGGCCGGGCGGCGATCGACACCGGCATCCGCGGCTTCGTCTCGCTCAACACCGTCGACCAGGGCGCCAATGTGCCCAAGACCATGATCACCTCGACCAAGAAAGCCTATGACGGCAACGTGGCCCTGGTGAAGCGTTGGCAGGGCACCAAGCAGGGCACCGACCGCGTCCAGGCCTGGCTGTCGCTGCGCCAGATCATCGTCTGCTCGCCCGAGCTGATCTCCGCCATGTCGCAGGCGGCGCGCGCGCTCGACGTCAAGATCCACACCCATCTCTGCGAGGGCGTGTACGAGATCGACTATGCGCTGGAGAAGTTCGGCAAACGGCCGACGGAATATCTCGCAGCTCTCGGCGCGCTCAACCGCTACATGCACTGCGCCCATTCGGTGCTGCTGTCGGCCGACGAGATGGACCTCTACGTCAAGCACAAGCCCTCGGCCTGCCACTGCGCCTTCGGCAACTATCACATCGGCCCGCACCGCCTGAGCGAGATGTGGCG
>CANIRG010000300.1 GCA_947469635.1 Rhodospirillales bacterium
CGTGCTCGGCCAGGAGAAGGGCGACGACACCGAATCGCGCATCAAGCACAATTTCGGCATGGGCCGGCCGGAGGGCTACCGCAAGGCGCAGCGCCTGATGCGACTCGCGGATCGTTTCAAGCTGCCGGTGCTGACGCTGGTCGACACCTCGGGCGCCTATCCCGGCATCGATGCCGAGGCGCGCGGCCAGGCCGAAGCGGTGGCGAGTTCGATCGACATGTGCCTTCAGATCGGCGTGCCGCTGGTCAGCGTCGTGATCGGCGAGGGCGGCTCGGGCGGCGCGCTCGCCATCGCCTCCGCCGACCGCGTCTACATGCTGGAGAACTCGATCTACTCTGTGATCTCGCCGGAGGGCTGCGCCTCGATCCTGTGGCGCAACAGCGCCAATGCCCCCGATGCCGCCGAGGCGATGAAGGTGACGGCGGCCGACCTCAAGAAGCTCGAGATCATCGACGAGGTGATCCCCGAGCCGATGGGCGGCGCCCATCGCGCGCCCGACGAGACGATCGACACCGTGGGCAAGGTGGTCTCCGAGGCGCTGGACGAGCTCACGCGGCTCGACGCCGACACGCTGCGCCGCCGCCGCCAGGAGAAGTTTTTGGCGATGGGCAAGACGGGCATCTGACGGCCTTGGGCGCGTTGCGTCTCAGCGTCCTCGACCAGTCGCCCATCCGCAAAGGCGGAACAGCGGCGCAAGCCGTCGCCGAGACGCTCGAATTGGCCGGGCTTTGCGATCGCCTCGGCTACCATCGCTATTGGCTGGCCGAGCATCACTCCAGCGACGCATTGGCGGGAGCGGCGCCCGAGGTCCTGATCGCGCGCGTGGCAGGCCTCACCCACCGCATGAAGATCGGCTCGGGCGGCGTGATGCTGCCGCATTACAGCTCGCTCAAGGTGGCGGAGAATTTCCGCATGCTGGAAACGCTGTTTCCCGGCCGCATCGATCTCGGCATCGGTCGTGCGCCGGGCAGCGACCAGCGCACCATGCGCATCCTGGCCGACGGCAAATCCAACTGGAGCAGCGCCGACAACTATCCCGTCCAGGTGCGCGACCTCGTTTCCTGGCTGCACGATGCGGTGCCGGCCAACCATGCCGGCCATGGCGTCGTGGCCCAGCCGACAGGCGACAGCGCGCCCGACGTGTGGCTGCTGGGATCGAGCGACGACAGCGCGGCCTTGGCCGCCCATTTCGGACTGCCCTTCTGCTTCGCGCATTTCATCAATCCCGACGGCGGCGACCGGATCACGCGCTCCTACAGCGAGCATTTCAAGCCGTCGGCGCTTCACCCCAGGCCGATGCCGATGATGGCCATGGGCGTGCTGTGCGCCGAGACCGACGAGGAGGCCGACCTCCTGGCCAAGAGCCGCGACGTCTGGGCGATGCGCCTGCGGACCCTCGGCAATCCCGGCCCGTTTCCCTCGGTCGAGGAGGCTTTGGAGGTGGCGAAGGACCCGCGGGTTCAGCCGTTCCTGGCCCAGATGCGCCGCCGCAGCGTCGTGGGCTCGCCCAGGACCGTGCGCGCCGGCATCGAGGCTCACGCCGCGCGCTTCCAGGTCGAGGAGATCATGGCGGTGACGATCACCTACGACTTCGAGAAGCGTAAACGCTCCTACGAATTGCTGGCGGAAGAGTTCGGGATGTCATGATCTTCTGGACCGCCCACTGAAAAGCTTACCTCGCCCTGAGGAGGGCGCGGAGCGTGCGTCTCGAAGGGTGGAAACGAGCACCTTGCCTGATGCCCATCCTTCGAGACGCGCGCTTTGCGCGCTCCTCAGGATGAGGTTGTCGTCGCAATTGCGCTTGTGCGATTCTACTTCTTCGGGAGCCTCAGGCGGCTACAAGCCCATCACCGGGAACCCGATCTGCCGGCCATTCTGCGGTCGCCGGCTCTCGATCAGACGACGTGCCTCGTCGACCTTGCCGGCGCGGACCTTCGCTGTAACCGCGATATATTCCAGCAGGTCGCGCTGGGCTCGGCTGCCGCCCAGGCGCTCGTGCGTCGCGAGCAGGGGCTCGATCTCGTCGGCGGCGCGGCTCCAGTCGCCGCGGGCGAAGGCCTCGAAGCCGCGGCCCATCGGCGCCACCATGTCGCCGGCCGATCCGCGCGGCGCTTCGATGAACTTCGCCAGCGTCTCGCTCTCGCCCGCCATGGCGTAGGCGAGGGTGGTGTGCATGTCGGCGAAGCTGAGGCCGGGTCGCGGGAACCATCGGGTGGCGTACTCCCCGATCTCCTCCCACAGCTCCGGCCGTCGTGTCTCGCCGGTCATCTCGGCACGCGCGAGGAAGGCCGCGCAGTCGGTCAGCACGTTGACCTGCGGCCCCCAGGCGGCGCCGGGGCGCAGCGCCTCGTCATAGACGCGCCAGGCTTGCTCGCGTCGTCCCGTCTCCAGCGACCACAGCGCGACGTGCCAGCTGATGTGGCAATGGAGCAGGCCCTCGCGCGCGTAGCCCTTCATCCATTCCGTCAGATAGGCCAGGCCCTCTTCGCGCTCGCCCAGTTCATAAAACAGGTGCGCACGGATATGGGCCGCATGGGCGCTGTGCGGATAGGCGGCAAGCGCGGCCTCGATGTTGCGCAGGCCCTTGTCGAACATCTGCAGCTCGATCTGCGCGAAGGCGAGCTGGGTGCGATACCACCAGTCGTCGCCATAGTGTTGCTCCAGCGGCTCCAGCAAGGCGAGTTGGTCGGCCTCACGACCGACCTTGCCGGAGAAGCCGATCAGGCCGAACACGCTGGTCGCCGGCGCCAGCGCCATCGCATCGCGCGGCCAGGCCTTGAGATGCTCATGCGTCGCATCGAGCGCGGCGACGCTTTGGCCTGTCAGGATCTTCTCGAAGATGGCGAGATGGCTCTGTTCGCGCGGCGTCGTGGTGCCTGCAAGCTCGCGAGCCCGCGCGAGCGGTGCCTTGGCCTCGTGGCCGCGTCCGAGGAGCTGCTTGGCGCGGGCGAGCGACATGTGAGCGAGGGCAAAGCCATCGTCGGCCGTCGCCGCCTCCTGGAACGAGGCATCCATGCCGGGCGAGCCCGCCAGCAGCCGATCGACGCCTTCGACATAGGCATCGCGGGCCGCCGCCGAATCCGTGCTCAGCTCGTTGCCGTAGCGGTCTTTCAACATCACTTGTCCTTCCCGGCCGTGGGCTCCCACATCGGCGAGGCCATCGTCTCGCTGAAATTCTTGAACATCAGGTTGAACGAGATGCTGATGCGCTCGCTCCGCCCGTCGTTGGTCCCGACGCTGTGCTTGAGCCAGGCCGGGAAAATCAGCAACCGGCCCTCCTTGCTCTCGGCATCGGCGCCATTGGCGGTGAGACGCGTATACTGCGTCGGCTTGGGCATGATCATCGACGGACGCGGATCCTGGAAGGCGATGCGCGATCCCGAGGCCGGAATGGACACGTAATAGACGCCGCTCAGATAGTTGTTGGGATGATGGTGCGTCGGATGATAGGCGCCATGCGGGTTGATGTTGGCCCAGCAGCCGGTGATCGCCATCGGATGGCGATCGACGTGGAGGAAGCGGGCGACGCCGCGCGCCGCCGTCTCCACCAGCTTCACGAACTCCGCGAAGGCAGGCTTGGTGTGGAGATCCTGCGTGGTCTGCCAGTTGCTGCCCACCGGGATCGCCGGTCGCGGCGCGATCAGGCGCTCGATCTCGGCCTTGAGCCTGGCGTTCAGCGCCGCTGCAGCGGCAGGCTGGAGGTCGACAATCCAGAGCGGCGTCGGAAAGAGCTCCTGGACTTCCTGCTTTTCGATCATGGAGCCAGTATAGGCCTTCCGCCTCACCCAATCAGCCCTTCCTCCCTGCGCGAAGCGCGGGGAGGTGGCGCCGTCATACGGCGTCGGAGGGGTCATGAACGCCAAATGGAGCCTTTGACCCCTCCGTCGGCGTAAGACGCCGACACCTCCCCTTCGCGGACTCCGCGAAGGGGAGGAGCACTGAGGTGACCTACCTCGACATCGCTCGTTGCAGGCGGTCGATCTGGGCGGGGATGGCCGCGGGGTCGGTGACGGGCAGCGAGCAGAAGGTGCGGGTGCAGGCGAAGGCCGCGGGACCGTCGGGGAAGTCGGGATAGTCGACATCCTGGTTGGCGAGCCTGCCCTCGCGCTTGTCCCACCATTCGGTGCGCTTGTAGGTCAGAGGATAGTGCAGCGCGCCGGCGTAGAGTGCGGCACTGCGCGGGTCGTCCTTGGGGCCGACGATCGTCACATGCACGGGCTCGTTCCTGAGCTCCTCCTCCGCCAGCAGCACGTCGGGCAGGAAGCCATAGGCATCGAGGATCGGAGGCGAGGCGAGGTAGCCCATGCCAGCCTCCGCGATCTCACGATATTTCTTCTCGCCCGTGTAGAAGGCGAGAAGCGTGAAGAAGCGAGTCGCCGTGACATTGTCCTCGCGCTGCTTGATCGGCTTGGGCAGGTGCGGGGCATCGGGCGAGGCCGAGGCGAGGAATCCGCCGGTCCTGGGGTCGATGAAAGTGCGCTCGATGAAATCTGCCGCCGCCCCGGCCGCTGTGAGCCACTTGCGCCCGCCCGTCGAGCGATGGAGCGCCAGCAGTGCCGCTGCCATCTCCACGTTGTCAGCGAGATAGGGCCCGGCGGCATCGCGTTCGGCATGGCGGAAGCCGCCGCCCGACAGGCCGCGCTCGCGCATCGCCCAGTCGGCGGCGGCCCTCGCAAGTGTCAGAGCATCCCTGGCTCCGGTGGAATCGTAGTAGGCGGCGAGGCCCTGGATCGCCTGGCCGGTCTCGCGGGCGTACTGCCGTTTGTCGACGCCGGGCTCGCCTTCCGCCATGCCCATCGAGGCATAGAAGCCGCCGCCGGGCGCCGCGAGCCTGGTCTTGAGGAAACCGTAGATGCGGTCGGCGGCGTCGCGATAGGCGGCATCGCCGAACATCACCGCGGCCCGCGCATAGGCGCTGATGCCGGCTTGCTGGGCGAACATCGGGAACTCGCGCGAGGGCAGGGACCAGTCGGGCTTCAGCATCACCTGGCTGATGCCGCCGGTGTCCTTGTCGATGGCCGCGATCATCGCCGTGAGCGTGCGCCGAAGCCGTGTCTCGGCTTCCTTGTCGCCCGCCTTGGCGCGGTCGAGGAACCAGCCCAGCGTCGGCCCGTCGACCAGCTTGCTCTTGCTCCAGCCGCCGTTGGCGCGATCGTAGGCCTTGTCGAGGAAGCCCAGGATCTCGGTGCGCTGGGCGTCGCTCAGGCCGTTGGCCAGCGTGCGCTCGCGCTCGGCCCCGCCCAGCGTGCCGTAGTCCACTGGCGAGGGGTCCTTGATCGTCTCCTTGAGGATCGGCACCAGGAACTGCGGCGAGTAGAAGCCACGCAGCTTCACGATCTCCGTGCCGTCAGGACCGAAGATGATCGTGGCGGGCCAGCCCCAGCGATCGTAGCGCTGCGAGACGTCGGGACGGCTGTCCTGATCGACATGGACGGGGATGAAGTGGTCCTTGAGCGTGGCGCGCACCTCTTCGTTGGCCCAGGTGTCGCGGTTCATGACGTGGCACCACGGGCACCACCAGCTCTGCAGCGACACGATCACGAACTTCTTCTCGGTGGCGGCGCGCGCGAAGGTGGCTTCCGACCATTCGCTCCAGAAGCCGTCCTTGTTGTCGAGGGGGCCGGCATGGGCTGCCGTGCCGAGGAGGAAGAGGGCGGCGATGACGCCGAGAATCCGTGACATGAAAGACATTTGCAGCCGCATCCGTTCAATGGTCCAATCACGCTCGCACACGGGATCGGGAGGAAACCATGGCCGTCACCGTCCAGTCGATCACCCCGACATTCGCCGCTGAAGTGGGCGATGTCGACCTCGGGCAGCCCTTGTCGTCCGACGATCTCGCGGCGATCCGCGCCGCCTTCACCCAATATGCCGTGCTGGTGTTCCCCGACCAGACCTTCAGCGACGAGAGCCATCTCGATTTCGCCCGCCATTTCGGGCCGCTGGAGACCAGCATCCTGGGCGTCCGTACCGACCACAAGATGCGCCTGGCCGCTCACATGGCCGATGTCGGCAATCTCGACGCCGACAATCGCATCCTCGCCAAGGACGACCGCGTCCGGCTCTACCAGCTCGGCAACCGGCTCTGGCACACCGATTCCTCCTTCAAGCGCGTGCCGGCCTATTGCTCGATCCTGCACGGGCGCTCGATCCCGCCGATCGGCGGCCAGACCGAGTTCGCCGACCTGCGCGCCGCCTACGATGCCCTGCCCGAGGCAACCAAACGGCGGATCGACGGGCTGGTCGCCGAGCATTCGCTGATGACCTCGCGTGCCAAGCTGGGCTTCACCGATTTCGATTCGGCCGAGCGCGAGGCGCTGCGGCCGGTGCCGCAGGTGCTGGCGCGACGCCTGCCCGACTCGGGCCGCATGAGCCTCTATATCGCCAGCCATGCCGGCGCGATTCGCGGCATGGCCGACGACGAGGCCAAGGCGCTGATCGACGCGTTGATCGCCCACGCTACGCAGCGCCAGTTCGTCTATGGCCATCGCTGGCGCGTGAACGATCTCGTGATGTGGGACGACCGCTGCACCATGCATCGCGGGATGGACTTCGACGACCAGCGCTACAAGCGCGACATGCGTCGTGCCACCGCCTCCGACGTGGGCCCGACCTGCGAGCAGATGGGCCTCGCCGTCGCCGCCGAATGACGCCAGCGGCCTTCGCCAAGCTGGCGCTTGCGCAGGAAGGCGCGTCGCAAGGCGCGCACGGTGGGCATCCCGACTTCCGCGCCGGCGGCAAGGTCTTCGCCTCTCTGGGCCATTCCGGCGCCGGCTCCGCCATGGTGAAGCTGACGCCCGAGCAGCAGGAGATGCTGATCGCGGCCGAGCCTACGATCTTCACGCCGGCCAGCGGCGCCTGGGGCCTGCGCGGCTACACGACCGTGCGGTTGGCCGTGGCCGATGCGACGACGATGAAGAGCGCGCTCGCCATGGCCTGGAAGAACGTCACCGGCGCGCCATCACGGCGCGCTGCCAAATCGGATGGCCGTGCCGCACCTCGGTCATCAGCACGAGGCGCATCGCGCGCGTGAGGTCGCCGCGGCCGAGCTCTGTAAAGCCGCGCCGCAGATAGAACGGCCTGTTCCACGGCACATCGCGATAGGTCGTGAGATGCAGCATGGCGTAGCCGAGGGCGCGCGCCTTCTGCTGGGCGCGGTCGATCAGCGCCGTGCCGAGCCCATGGCCCTGCCAGCGATCGAGGACAGACAATTGGTCGAGCCAGGCTACGCCCGGCGCGACCTTCATGAAGGCGAAGCCGACCGGCCGGTTGGCGGGCGATGTCGCCACCCACAGGAGGCCGTGGTGCCAAGCCTGCCGCAACGCCTCCATGCTGTGTCCGGGCATGTCGACGACGAGTTGCAGCCCGACGCGCCGGAAGCGTTCGTCGGCGTCCTTTTCGATCTGCGGCAGCAGCTGGATTTCATCGGGACGAGGGCGGCGAATCATGTCTAGGCTTTCGAAAGGCTGGAGGGACGTAGCATGACCATCGACATCGAACCGCTGAGGAAGGAGCTCGGCCGCAAGATCGAGGACGAGGACGTGGTCACGCAGGCGCCGCTCAAGGCGATGCTCGCGACCTTCGATCGCGACGAGAAGGTGCCCGGTCCCGGCGAGCCGATCGCGCCCGGCTGGCATCTCTGCTTCCTGCACTCCTACGCAAGGCGCGCCTCGTTGGGCAAGGATGGGGCGGCGGCCGAGGGCGGCGTGTTGCCGCGGATCCCGATGCCGAGGCGCATGTACGCCGGCTCCACCTTCACCTTCGAGGGCGACATCCGCGTGGGCGACAAGCTCCGTCGCGAGCTCGAGTTCACCGACATCCAGCTGCGCAGCGGCAGCACCGGGACGCTGCTCGTCGCCACCCAGACCAGGCGCATCTTCACGCCGCGTGGCCTCGCCCTCACCGAGGACGCGAGCACCGTGTTCCGCGAGGAGGTGCAGGCGGGCGCCAAGAGTGGTGTGCCGGTGCGCGACCCGGCGCCGACGGACGTTCCTTGGCGGCGCACCATCACGCCGGATCCGGTGATGCTGTTCCGCTACTCGGCGATCACCTTCAACCCGCACCGCATCCACTACGACCGCACCTACTGCATGGAGACCGAAGGCTATCCTGGCCTGGTGGTGCACGGCCCCTTCGCCCAGCAGTGCCTGTTCGACCTGCTGCGCGATTCGATGCCTGGCCGGCGGATCAAGGCCTTCGCCGTCCGCGCTCGCGCGCCCTTGTTCGATACCGCGCCGTTCGACGTGATCGGTCGTCCGACAGCCGATGGCAAAGGCGCCGAGCTTTGGACCGTGACACCCAAGGGCACGATCGCGGCGCAGGCAACGGCAACGCTGGTGTAAGTTCATGCCGGACCGCGGGCCTCCAGGCCCGCTCATGAATCCGAGCGGGTCTGGA
>CANIRG010000301.1 GCA_947469635.1 Rhodospirillales bacterium
ATGAGCGGGCCTGGAGGCCCGCGGTCCAATGACGCGCTGAAGCGCCCGTGCCGACGATTCGCGAATTCGCGAAGCTTCGCGAAAGCGCCATGGCGAGAACCGCAATACACAGCAGGATCAGGCACTTGGCGCCCGATCCTGGGCGTTTCGCGAAAAATGCGACGGAAACCGGTCCTAGCGTGCGCCCTTGCCGATATGGGCGATGGCCTCGATCTCGACCAGGATCTCCGGCGCCGCCAGCGCGCTCACCTCGACCAGCGTCGAGGCCGGGAAGTTGCCGGTGAAGAACTCGCGCCGCGCCGCCCAGACCTTCACGTTGTTCTTGATGTCCGTGAGGTACACCGTGATCTTGACCACGTCGGCCATGGTGCCGCCGGCCGCTTCGACCATGCCCTTGATCTTGCCGAAGATCTGCTTCGCCTGCTCGTACTCGTCCATCTTGGACAGCACCGTGGCCTCGGTGCCGCGCGCCGTCATGCCGGACACGTAGGCGATGCCGTCGGCCACCAGGCAGTTCGACCAGCGCTCGGGCGGCGGCTCGGGCACGTCGGGGGATGTCACGCGGCGGATGGTCATGGTCGTCTCCTCGGTTCGTCGGGACGGCTATAGTGCACCCATGACCGATCTCTTTCATGCCCTGTTCGAGCCCCGCCGCATCGCCCTGATCGGCGCCTCCGCCGACGAGAGGAAGACGACCTCACGGCCGCAGCGCTTCCTGTTGAAGCACGGCTTCGGCGGCGAGATCCTGCCGGTCAATCCCGGCCGCAGCGAGATCTTCGGCGCCCGCGCCTATAAGAGCCTCGACGCCATCGAGGGCGAGATCGACCACGCCTATATCCTGCTGAACGGCAAGGATGCGGTCGATGCGCTGGCGGCCTGCGCCAGGCGCGGCGTGAAGGTGGCCTCGATCCTGGCCGGCGGCTTCGCCGATGGCGGCGCGGCCGGCGCCTCGATGCAGGACGATCTCACCCGCATCGTGCGCGAGACCGGTATTCGCCTGGTCGGCCCGAACAGCATCGGCACGGTCAGCAGCGATCCGCCGATGGCGCTCACGGCCAACGCCGCCTTTGCCGTCGACAAATTACGGGCCGGCAACTGGGCGCTGGTGAGCCAGAGCGGCAGCCTGATCGGCGCGCTGCTGTCGCGGGCCGATGCGCGCGGCATCGGCTTCTCGCGGCTGATCTCGGTCGGCAACGAGGTCGACCTGGCGGTGGGCGAGATCGCCGATCTGATGGTCGACGATCCCAAGACCAAGGCGATCCTGCTGTTCATGGAGACGCTGCGCGACGGCGAGAGGCTGGCACGCGCGGCGCGGCGCGCCCACGCCGCCAGCAAGCCGGTGATCGCCTACAAGCTTGGCCGCTCCGACATCGGCCAGGAGCTGGCAAAGTCGCACACCGGCGCCATCGCCGGCTCCGACGCGACCTTCGACGCCTTCTGCCGCCGCCACGGCATCGCGCGCGTGTCGATGTTCGAATCGCTGATCGACGTGCCGGCCCTGCTCGTCGATCGGCCTCCTGCGAAGGGCAAGCGAGTCGCCGTCGCCACGACGACGGGCGGCGGTGCGGCCATGGTCGTGGACAGCATGGCGATGGCGGGTCTCGACATCGTCGATCCGCCGCAAGTCCTCGTCGACTGGCTGAAGCCGCTCGGCATCGCGGCCGGCGAGGGCAAGCTGGTCGATCTCACTTTGGCCGGCGCCAAGCCCGAGATCGTGGCGGGCACCATCGAGCGGCTGCTGGCCGACGATAACAACGACGCGGCCATCTTCGTCGTCGGCTCCTCGGCGCAGTTCAATCCAGAGCTGGCGGTCGAGCCATTGCTGCGCTTCGCGGGCTCCGCAAAGCCCTTCGCCGTGTCACTGACGCCGTCGGCGGAGAAGTCGCTGGCGCTGCTGACCGCGGCCGGCGTGCCGGCCTTTCGCCATCCCGAATCCTGCGCCGAGGCGATGGCGATCTGCCTGCTGCGCCAGCCGCCGCAACCCGTGCCGGAAATGCCTACGCCGTCGCGCGCCGCGCTCGATGCGCTGGAGGCCGGCCGCGTCTCGGGCTTCGACGAGCGCCGCGCCACGGATTTCTTCTCCACGCTGGGCGTGCCGGTGGCCAAGTCGATGGCCGTGCCCGATGCCAAGCGCATCGTCTCCGTCGTCACCGAGATGGGCGGGCCGGTGGTCTTGAAGATCCTGTCGCCCGACATCGCACACAAGACCGAGGCGGGCGGCGTGGCGCTGGGCCTGGCCGACGGCCAGGTCGCCGCCGTCGCCGCGCGCGAGATGGAGAAGCGGGTGCGTGCCCATTCGCCCCTGGCGCGGCTCGAAGGCTTCCTCATCCAGAAGATGGAGCGCGGCCTTGCCGAGGTGATCCTGGGGTTCCGCCGCGATCCGCTCGTCGGGCCCACGATCACCGTCGGCCTGGGTGGCGTCCTGGCCGAGATCTACAAGGACGCCTCGACCCGCATCGCACCGGTGGACGAGCGCGAGGCCGCCGAGATGATCGCCGAGGTCAAGGGGTTGGCCGTGGTGCGCGGCTACCGCAACCTGCCGCCGGGCGATGTCACCGCCTTGGCGCGCGCCATCGCCGCCTTCTCGCAGCTCGCGCATGAGAGCTTCGCCGACGTGGTCGAAGCCGAGATCAATCCGGTGCTGGTGAAGCGCGACGGCGAGGGCGTCGTGGCCGTCGACGGGTTGGTGGTGCTGAAACCTTAGGCGAGGCGGGTGCGAGCCGCCTCGAAGAGCTGGGAGAAGGAGTCGAGTACGAAGTAGGTGTTCTGCAGTCTGTCGATCTCGTAGGGGCGGCGCATGACCTGCATCGCCTCGAAGGGGAGGCGCTCGATGCCTTCGTCCTCGATCGCGTGCTTCACCTCCGATGCCGAGGACAGGATGCCGGCGCCATAGGCCTTGAGGCCCTGCGAGGTGCGGATCAGGCCGAACTCGACGGTGTACCAATAGAGCCGTGCCAGCAGGTCGATCCGGTCGCCGGCCTCGATGCCGCGCTGGCCGTAGAGCTGCATGTAGTCGGCGAACACCGGGTTGCCGAGCAGCGGCACGTGGCCGAAGAAATCGTGGAACAGGTCGGGCTCGACCAGATAATCGAGCTCGCTGGGCTTGCGGATCCAGACCGTCACCGGAAAGCGGCGATGGGCGAGATGATCGTAGAAGGCCGCATCGGGAATCAGGCCCGGCACGCCCACGATCTGCCAGCCGGTGAGCTTGCCGAGCCTGGCGCTCACCGCCTCGAAGTCGGGAATGCGGTCGCCGATGCCCAGCGTCTTCAGCCCGTCGAGGAACTCCGGGCAGGCATGACGCTCGGCCAAGGCGGTCTGGCGCTGCACGAGCAGGCGCCACACGGCCTGGTCTTCGGCCGAGTAACGGGCGTGCTGCGGCACGGTCCAGTCGGAGGCTTTGGAGGAGTAATCGCCACGGAGGGTCATGCTCGAAACATGGGCTGTCGGGCCCGAGGGAATCCCGGCGAAGTTGGATCCCCGGCGGCCTGGATTTGGAGCTATTATCTAAATACAGGGAAGTTGTTGGAGGAAAAAGCCATGATCGCCCTCGATGACATTGACAAGCGTATCGTGGCGGCGTTGCAGGCCGAGGGTCGTCTGGCGATCGTCGACCTCGCGGATCGGGTGGGCCTGTCGCCCACGCCGTGCCAGCGGCGCGTGAAGCGGCTGGAGGAGGAGGGCGTGATCGCCCGCTACGCCGCGCTCGTGCCGCCCGCCGAGCTGGGGCTGTCCTTGCAGGCGTTGGTGCAGGTGACCCTCGACGATCACTCGGAGAAGACGGTGGAGGCGTTCGAGGCGGCGATCCGGGCGCGGCCCGAGGTCGTGGCCTGCTATGCGGTGACGGGGGACATGGATTTCCTGTTGCATGTGCTGACGCCCGATCTCGCAGGCTTCAGCGACTTTGCCCTGAAGGCCCTGCTGCGCATGCCCGGCGTCCGCGGCACGCGCTCGTCCTTCATCATGCAGGCGGTGAAGAACGAGCTCGCCTGGGCGCCGATCCCCCAGGCTCCTCAGGCCAAGGCGCGGAGATAGAGCGCGCGGTCGATATTGCCGCCGCTCAGGATCAGCCCGACCCGCTTTCCTCCGAGCCTCTCGCGCTCCTGCAAGAGGGCAGCGAGCGGGGCAGCGCCGGCGCCTTCCGTCAGCTGATGCGTGTCCTCGTAATAGGCGCGCATCGCCGCCATCACTTCGGCGTCGCTCACCTGGCAGATGCGGTCGGCGCCTTTGAGGATGACGTCGAGCGCCTCGGCGTCGGGGCCGCGCACCGCCATGCCGTCGGCCATGGTGTCGGCGCTGTTGGTGGCCACGACCTTGCCCGCCGCGAAGGACAGCGCATAGGCCGGCGCCTCGGTCGACACCACGCCCACGACCTTGGTCGACAGGCCAAGCGCATCGCGCGCCGAGATCACACCGCAGATGCCCGAGCCCAGGCCGATCGGCACATAGACCGTGTCGAGTGCGGGGGCGGACTGGAAAAGCTCCAGCGCATACGTCGACACGCCGGCCACCTGGTCGCGGTGGAAGGACGGCACCATGGCGAGGCCGCGCTCGTCGGCCAGCCGCTGCGCCACGGTCCTCGCGGCGTCGAAATCGTGGCCTTCCTCCACCAGCTCGGCGCCGAAGGCCCGCATGGCGGCGTTCTTCTCGGTCGAATTGCCGTGCGGCACGACGATGGTGGCGGCGATGCCGTTGCGGGCCGCAGCGAGGGCAATGCTCTGGCCGTGATTGCCGCGGGTGGCGCTCGCCACGCCTTTGAGGTCCGGCGAGCGCTCCTTGAGGCGTTCCATATAGACCAGCCCGCCGCGCACCTTGAAGGCGCCCGTGGGCGTATGGTTCTCGTGCTTCACCCAAACTTCGCATCTGGTACGTTTGGCAAGCAACGGCCAAGCATACTGCGGCGTTGCCGGCATGGCCCCGTAGACGATTTGGGCGGCGAGCTCGATATCAGTCAGCGACAACATGCGGCCACTTTGGTCTAAGATGGTCCCCAGCCCAACCGCCAAAGTGCCAACCGGAGCCCCCGATGCCCGTCCTGCCGCGTTCGCTCGAGATCCAGGGTGAGATTTCCGCCATTCGCCGCGATTTCCATGCCCATCCCGAGCTGGCCTACGAGGAGAACCGCACGTCCGACATCGTGGCGGCCAAGCTCGAGGAGTGGGGCCTCGAGGTGACGCGCGGCCTGGGCAAGACCGGCCTGGTCGGCACGCTGCGCAAGGGCAACTCGGTCAAGGCCATCGGCCTGCGCGCCGACATGGACTGCCTGCCGATGGACGAGACCAACGATTTCGAGCACCGCTCGCAGAACCCCGGCCGCATGCATGCCTGCGGCCATGACGGCCACACCGCCATGCTGCTGGGCGCGGCCAAGATGCTATCCGAGAAGCGCGACTTCGAAGGCGCCGTGCACTTCATCTTCCAGCCCGCCGAGGAGGGTGGCGGTGGCGGCAAGATGATGATCGACGACGGGCTGTTCGAGAAGTTCCCCTGCGACGCGGTCTTCGCCATCCACAACAAGCCCGGCCTGCCGCTGGGCATGATCGCCACCAGGCCCGGCCCGCTGCTGGCCGCCGCCGACCGCTGGGACCTGCGCATCACCGGCAAGGGCGGCCATGCCGCGCATCCGCACCTCAGCCTCGATCCGCTGATCGTCGCGGCCAACCTCGTGCTGTCGCTGCAGACCATCGTCAGCCGCAACATCGACCCGTTCGGCAACGCGGTCGTCACCGTCGGCTTCGTCAAGGGCGGCTCGGCCTACAACGTCATCCCGACCGACGCCCATGTCGGCGGCACGACCCGCACCACGACGCCGGAGGCCCGCAAGCTGATCGAGGCGCGCATCCGCGAGATCTGCGAGGGCGCCGCGAAGATGTACGGCGTGAAGATCGCCGTCGAATACCGCTACGGCTATCCGCCGACCATCAACAACGCCCAGCGCGCCGCCTTCGCCATCGACGTGGCGGCGGGCGTGTGCGGCCCCAACGGCGTGCGCGACAATGTGCAGGCCAGCATGGGCGCGGAGGATTTCTCCTATATGCTGGAGCGCGTGCCGGGTGCCATGGTGTGGCTGGGCAACGGCGGTGAGGACGGCAACGGTGCCGGCCTGCACAACTCGCGCTACGACTTCAACGACATGGCGATCCCGTTCGGCGTGAGCTTCTTCGTACGTACCGTCGAGCGTTTCCTCGGCGAGCAGCAGGCTTAGGGTCGAAAGGACCCGACCGAACGATGGAATTTCTCCGCGTCTACGGCCGGGTCCTCGCATTGCTGCGCGACGAGCGGTGGCTCGCCGCCTGGCTGGCGGTCGCCAACATCGCGGTGGCGGCGCTGCAGTTCTACGAACCGGTGCTGTTCGGCAAGGTCGTCGACCTGCTGTCCAACGCCAAGAACCAGACCAGCGAAGCGCTGTGGGCCGACACCAGGAGCCTGCTCATCCTGTGGGCGGCCGTCGGGCTCGGCGGCATCGGCGCCAACATCGTGGTCTCGCTCCAGGCCGACCGCATGGCGCACCGGCGGCGGCTCGCCGCCATGTCGCGCTACTTCGAGCATGTGCTGCTGCTGCCCTTCTCGTTCCACCACACCCAGCATTCCGGCCGCCTGCTCAAGGTGATGCTGACCGGCGTCGACCATCTGTTCGGCATCTGGCTGTCGTTCTTCCGCGAGAACCTCGCGACCTTCGTGGCCCTGTTCGTCATGCTGCCGCTCAGCCTGACCATGAACTGGCGACTCGGTCTGCTGCTGATCGTGCTGATCCTGTTCTTCGCCGTCGCCAACGCCTGGGTGGTGGGACGCACCGACCGGCTGCAGGCGCAGGTCGAGGATTATCACAGCCAGCTCGCCGGCCGCGCCAGCGACGCGCTGGGCAACATCCATCTGATCCAGAGCTTCGTGCGGCTCTCCGCCGAGGCGGGCGAGGTCCACCGCATCATCGGCCAGACGCTGGCCGCCCAGTATCCTGTCCTGAACTGGTGGGCGCTCCTCTCGGTGCTGACGCGCGCCGCCTCGACCGTGACCGTGATCTCGATCTTCGTGCTCGGCACCTGGCTCTATACGAGGGGCGAGGCCACCGTGGGCGAGATCGTGAGCTTCATGGGCTTCGCCACCATGCTGATCGGCCGCATGGACCAGGCGTCAGGCTTCGTGAGCCGCATCTTCTTCCAGATGCCGGCGCTGGCCGATTTCTTCCGCGTCCTCGATCATCAATCGACGGTGATCGACAATCCCAACGGCCGCGACATCGGCCGCGCCAAGGGCGACGTCGATTTCGAGGACCTCAACTTCTCCTACGACGGCAAGCGGCCGGCCCTAGTCCATTTCAACCTGCATGTGCCGGCCGGCTCGACGGTCGCCTTCGTCGGCCCCACGGGCGCCGGCAAGAGCACGGCGCTGTCGCTGCTGCATCGCATGTGGGATGCGCAGTCCGGCACCATCCGCGTCGACGGCGTCGACCATCGCGAGATCAAGCTCGAATCGCTCCGCCGCAACATCGGCGTGGTGTTCCAGGATTCGACGATGTTCTATCGCTCCATCGCCGACAACCTGCGCATCGGCAAGCCCGACGCCACCCAGGCCGAGCTCGAGGAGGCGGCGAAGCTCGCCGAGGCGCACGACTTCATCATGCGCCAGCCGCAGGGCTACGAGACTCTGGTGGGCGAGCGTGGCGCCACGCTCTCGGGTGGCGAGCGGCAGCGGCTGGCGATTGCCCGCGCGCTGCTCAAGAACCCGCCGATCCTCATCCTCGACGAGGCGACCAGCGCGCTCGACGCCATGACCGAGGCGCGCATCCAGAAGGCGCTGAAAATCCTGATGCAGGGCCGCACCACTTTCGTGATCGCCCATCGCCTGTCGACCATCCGCGATGCCAACCAGGTCGTGGTGCTGGAGCATGGAAGGATCGCCGAGCAGGGCGACTATCGCGAGCTGCTGGCCAAGGGCGGCGTGTTCGCCGGGCTGGTCGCCACGCAGCGGGCTGGCATAGAATCTGCGTGACAAGAACCAAACGGGGGGCACTGAAATGATCGGAACCAGCAAGCTATGGGGCGGCGCGGCCGCGCTCGCTCTCGCCTTCGCGACGGTGCCGGCACAGGCGCAGACCGCCATCAAGTTCACCCTCGACTGGGTGTTCCAGGGGCCGACCTCGCCGTTCCTGGTGGCGCTGGAGAAGGGCTACTACAAGGCCGAAGGGCTCGACGTCACCATGGACCCGGGCCAGGGCTCGGCCGGCGCCGTGCAGCGCGTCGCCACCGGCGCCTACCAGATCGGCTTTGCCGACGTGAACTCGACCATCGAGTACAACGCCAAGAATCCCGGCAAGGAAATCCTCTGCGTCTTCATGGCCTACGATTTCGCGCCCTTCGGCGTCTATGCACTGAAGAAGAGCGGCAT
>CANIRG010000302.1 GCA_947469635.1 Rhodospirillales bacterium
CCGACGCCGACACCCACCAGCAGCACGACCGTATTGAAGGCGATGCTGGCGAGTTGGGTCTCTGCCAGGTGCCGCCACATCTCGCCCTGCCAGGTGAGCAGGCTCGAGGCGACCCCCAGCAGCGGCAGGGCGACGAGCACGGCGATGGCGATCGCCCCCAGGCGCCAGATCACGCTGGCCTCGAAGGAGCCGGCCTCAAAAGAAAACGCATGCCATCGGGCAACGATGGCATGCGTCTGTCGTCACGCCCAAGACGGAGCGCTATTTTTCTTCGGCCGGGGCTTCCTCGCCGGCGGCAGCCGCTTCCGCATCCTTGGCGGCCTTGGCTTCGAACAGCGCGGCAGCCTGGTCGGCCGCCCGCTGGGCTGTTTCCGCCGCCTCGAGGGCAGCGCGCTCATTCTCGGCGACCAGCGTGCCACCCTTGGCGAGGAACTCGGCCTCGTCCGGGGAACGGGCGATGATCGCAGTGATCTCGATCGCCACTTCCGGATGGAGATGGACCTTGATCTTGTGGGCGCCCAGCGACTTGATCGGCCGGTCGAGCTCGACCTGGCCGCGCTCGATCTTGACGCCGGCAACGCCCGTGGCATCGGCGATGTCGCGCGACGACACCGAGCCGTAGAGCTGCAGGGCTTCGGACGCCTGGCGGATGAGGGTGACCTTGAGCTCCTTCATCTTCTCGCCAACCGCCTCGGCTTCGGACTTGCGCTCGAGGTTCTGGGCCTCCAGCACCTTCCGCTGCGATTCGAAGTAGGTGATGTTGTCCTTGGTGGCGCGCAGCGCCTTCTTCTGCGGCAGCAGGAAGTTGCGGGCGAAGCCGGGCTTCACCTTCACCACATCGCCCATCTGGCCGAGCTTGGGCACGCGCTCGAGCAGGATCACGTTCATTGGCATGGTGAGCTCCTCAGGCGATCAGGTAGGGGAGGAGCGCCAGGAAACGGGCGCGCTTGATCGCCTGGGCGAGCTCGCGCTGCTTCTTGGACGACACCGCCGAAATACGGCTTGGCACGATCTTGCCGCGCTCGGAGATGAAGCGCTGAAGCAGGCGCACATCCTTGTAGTCGATCTTGGGCGCGTTGGCGCCGGAGAACGGGCAGCTCTTGCGGCGGCGCGTGAAAGGACGACGGACGGCGCTCATTCTTCTTCTCCCACAACGGCAGGAACGATCCCGCCTTCCTCACCGAAGCGCGGACGCTCGCGGCGCGGCGGACGATCACCCCAACGGTCGCCGCGATCGCCACCGGGACGGTCGGACTTCTCGCTGCTGCGCAGCATGACGGCCGAGGGAGCCTCCTCGAGCGCGTCGACGCGCACGGTGAGGTAGCGGATGATGTCCTCGTTGATCGACATCGTGCGCTCCAGCTCCTTCACGGCGGCCGACGGCGCGTCGATGTTGAGCAGGGTGTAGTGGCCCTTGCGGTTCTTCTTGATCCGGAAGGTGAGGGACCGGAGGCCCCAGTATTCCTTCTTGGAAACCGTGCCACCGAGGCCGGTGACCAGATCGACGTATTGTTGGGTGAGGGTCTCCACCTGCGTCGCCGGAACGTCCTGGCGCGCAATGAAGACGTTTTCGTAGAGTGCCAAATCCAGGCTCCTTTTGGATGTTTGCGATCCGGAGTTCAGTGAACCGGTCGGATCTAGCCGGCCCTTCGCGGAATGCTCGGGTCGGCAAGGAGATCGAGGCCGATTCAGGCCCCGAAGAGCGGCGGTTATACAGGCATATCCCTCGAAATCAAGGCGTGCCGCATCGGGCCGGACTGCGCTATGAGGATGCCGCTTCAGGCCAAAAATGGGGGAAATCGGCGAATGAGTCGCGCTTTTGTGTTTCCGGGACAAGGTTCCCAGGCGGTCGGCATGGGTGTCGACCTCGCAGCGGCCTTCGTCACGGCACGAGATGTCTTCCAGGAAGTCGACGAGGCGCTGAAGCAGAACCTGTCGAAATTGATGCGTGAAGGGCCTGAGGCCGACCTGGTCCTGACCGAGAACGCCCAGCCGGCGCTCATGGCCGTAAGTGTCGCCGTGGTGCGTATCCTGGAGAAGGACGGCGGCAAGCCGCTGGCCAGCCTGGCGAGCCTTGTCGCCGGCCATTCGCTAGGTGAGTATTCCGCGCTCGCCGCGGCAGGCGCCCTGCAGTTGGGAGACGCCGCGCGTCTCCTGAAGCTGCGGGGCCAGTCTATGCAGAAGGCGGTGCCGGTCGGCGTCGGCGCCATGGCGGCGCTCCTGGGCATCGAGCTGGGACCCGCCGAGGAAGCCTGCAAGGAAGCAGCGCTTGGCGAGATCGTGGCGGTCGCCAACGACAATGGCGGCGGCCAGGTCGTTGTGAGCGGGCACAAGGAGGCGGTGGAACGCACCATCGAGGCGGCCAAGGCCAGGGGCTGCAAGCGTGGCATGATGCTGCCGGTGAGCGCGCCCTTCCATTGTCCGCTGATGCAACCCGCCGCCGATGCCATGAAGGCCGCGCTCGAAGGCGTGGCCTTGGGCACGCCGCGCGTGCCGCTGGTCGCCAATGTGCTGGCGACGGAAATCACCGCGCCCAACGACATCAAGCAGCGGCTGGTGGAACAGGTCACCGGTCTCGTGCGTTGGCGCGAGAGCGTTCAGTTCATGAAGTCCGCCGGTGTGGAAGTGCTGGTCGAATGCGGGACGGGCAAGGTCCTGTCCGGACTCGTGAAGCGCATCGACAAGGAAATGACGGGGCTGGCGCTCAACACGCCGGCCGACATCGAAGCCTTTCTCAAGACCGTATAGGAGCACACGCCATGTTCGATCTCACGGGCAAGGCCGCTCTGGTCACCGGCGCTTCGGGCGGCATCGGCGGCGCGATCGCGCGGGCGCTGCATCGTCAAGGCGCCACCGTCGTCCTGTCGGGCACGCGCGCCGAGGCGCTGGAGCAGCTCAAGGGCGAGCTCGGCGAGCGCGCGTTCGCGATCGCGGCGAAGATGGACGACGCGGCCGATATCGATCGTCTCTGCAAGGAAGCCGAGGCGGCGATGGGCAAGCTCGACATCCTGGTCAACAATGCCGGCATCACGCGCGACAACATCTCGATGCGCATGAAGGACGAGGAGTGGGAGAAGGTGCTGCAGGTCAATCTCACCGGCACCTTCCGGCTCACGCGCGCCGCGATGCGCGGCATGATGCGGCGGCGCTTCGGACGGGTGATCAATATCACCTCGATCGTCGGCGTCACCGGCAATGCCGGACAGGCCAACTATGCCGCGGCAAAGGCGGGCCTGATCGGCATGTCGAAGTCGCTGGCCCAGGAACTCGCTTCGCGCAGCATCACGGTGAATTGCGTGGCGCCGGGTTTCATCGCTACACCGATGACCGATGTGCTCACCGACGAGCAGAAAAAAGGCATCCTGGGACGCGTGCCGGCCGACCGGCTGGGTACGCCGGCGGAGATCGCCGCGGGCGTCGTTTATCTCGCCAGCGACGAGGCGGCGTATGTCACGGGACAGACGTTGCACATCAACGGCGGGATGGCGATGATCTGAGGGAAAAGGCCACAAGTGCCTGATTTCGTGGGCTTTCCGGCGCTAGCCAGAGCCGGGGAGCTATGTTAGGAGAGCCGGATTCGCCACCCCCTTGCGACAAAACCGAATTGAAAGACGGGAAGGACAAGAAAATGAGCGACATTGCCGAGCGCGTTAAGAAGATCGTCGTCGAGCATCTGGGAGTCGAAGCGGCCCAGGTGAAGGAAGAGGCCAAGTTCATCGACGATCTGGGCGCCGACAGCCTCGACACCGTCGAGCTGGTCATGGCGTTCGAAGAAGAGTTCGGCATCGAGATTCCCGACGACGCCGCGGAGAAGATCCAGACGTTCGGCGACGCGGTGGGCTTCATCAAGAGCAACGCGAAGTCCTGATCGACGCCGGTTCCTGCAGGACGGAAGGCGGACGATGAGGCGAGTCGTCATAACCGGCATGGGCATGGTGACGCCGCTAGGGGATGGTGTCGACACCAACTGGCGGCGTTTGCTTGCGGCCGAATCGGGCATCCGGGCCATTCAGGCCTTCGACACCTCCGATCTTGCAACCAAGATCGCGGGCGAGGTGCCGTTGGGCGACAAGGCCAATGGGCACTTCAATGTCGATGCCTATATGCCGCCCAAGGATCAGCGCAAGCTGGACAGGTTCATCGTCTTTGCTCTGGCCGCCGCCGAGCAGGCGGTGGAGGATTCTGGCTGGAAGCCGCAGGATGACGAGGGCCAGCAACGCACCGGAGTGATGATCGGTTCGGGCATCGGCGGCCTCAGCACCATCTACGAGACGTCGGTGGTGTTGAAGGAACGGGGCCCGCGTCGCGTCAGCCCGTTCTTCATTCCATCGGCCCTGATCAACCTCGCGTCGGGTCAGGTTTCCATCAAGTACGGCTTCAAGGGACCCAACCATTCCGTGGTGACGGCCTGTGCCACCGGCGCCCACGCGCTGGGCGATGCCGCGAGGCTGATCCAGCTCGAGGATGCCGACGTGATGGTGGCCGGCGGCGCCGAAGCCGCGATCTGCCGCATCGGCATCGCGGGCTTCAATGCCTGCAAGGCGCTGTCGACAGATTTCAACGACACCCCGACTCGCGCGTCGCGTCCATGGGACAAGGCCCGCGACGGCTTCGTCATGGGCGAGGGCGCGGGTTGCGTCGTGGTCGAGGAGTACGAGCACGCCAGGAAGCGCGGCGCCAAGATCTACGCCGAGATCCTGGGCTACGGACTGTCGGGCGATGCCTACCACATCACGGCGCCGTCCGAGGATGGCGACGGGGCGTTCCGGGCGATGAAGGCCGCGCTGAAGCGGGCTCAGCTCGGCACGGACAAGATCGACTACATCAATGCCCACGGCACGTCGACCATGGCCGACGTGATCGAGCTCGGCGCGGTGAAGCGGGCGTTCGGCCAGGACGTCTACAATCTGTCGATGTCGTCGACCAAGTCGGCGACCGGCCATCTGCTGGGAGCCGCCGGCGCGATCGAGGCGATCTACGCGATCAAGTCGCTCAACGACCAGGTCGTGCCGCCGACGCTCAACCTCGACGATCCCGCGGAAGGTTGCGACATCGATCTGGTGCCCAAGCAGGCGAAGCCGCGCAAGGTCCGCTACGCGCTCAGCAATTCGTTCGGTTTCGGCGGCACCAACGCTTCGCTGATCTTCGGTTCCGTTTGATCATCGGGGGCTGAGACATGCTCAGCTTCATCCGCTGGGTCATGTTGTTCATGGTGGTGTTCGTCACCCTGATGGGCGGCGCGCTGTTCTTCGGGCGCGATCTGGTCGAAGCCGAGGGGCCGCTCAAGGAATCCAAGCATATCGTCATCCCACGCGGCGCCGGGCCGGCAATCATGGCGAAGGTGCTGCGCGACGAAGGGGTGATCTCCTATCAGCAGCTCTTTCGCATCGCGCTGATGATCGATCCCTCGCCCAAGGTGATCAAGGCCGGCGAGTACGAGATCCCCGCCCGCATCTCGATGCAGGCGTTGGTCGACCTGCTTCAGTCCGGCAAGGTCGTGCAGCGTCGCATCACGATTCCCGAAGGCATGACGACGGCGGAGATCGTCGAGCTGGTGCGCAAGACCGAGGCCTTGTCGGGTCAGATCACGCTCGATCTCAAGGAAGGCGACCTGCTGCCGGAGACCTATTTCTATTCGCGAGACGATGCGCGCGACGGATTGCTGTCGCGCATGAAGGAGGGGATGGAGAAGACCCTGGACGAGGCGTGGCGCAAGCGCGCCGCCGGCCTGCCGCTGGCCAACCGCCGCGATATGCTGGTCCTGGCCTCGATCATCGAGAAGGAAACCAGCCTGTCGACCGAGCGCACCAGGGTGTCGGCGGTCTACATCAATCGCCTGCGCATGAAGATGAAGCTCGAGAGCGATCCGACGACGATCTACGGGCTAACCAACGGCAAGACGGCGCTTGGGCGCGACCTCACCCGCGCCGACCTGCAGTCGACCACTCCCTACAACACCTACGTCGTGACCGGCCTGCCGCCGGGACCGATCTGTAATCCGGGCCGCGCGTCGATCCTGGCCGCGGTCAGCCCGACGCGCGAACGTTCGATCTATTTCGTCGCCGACGGCCAGGGCGGCCACGCCTTCGCGACGACCCTGGCCGAGCACAACCGCAACGTCGCACGCTGGCGGGAGATCCAGCGCCAGCGCCAGGAAGGCCAGAGCACACCGCCGGCGCCGAGCCCGTCGCCCGCACCCGCCAGGCCGTGATCCAATGCCAGCCGTGCTCATCGCCCTGGTCCTCCTGGCGGTGCTCGGCATGGGCACCTTCTGGTTCATGCGCGCCAATCCCGCGACGTTGGCTCGGCGCCTGCGCTTCGTTCTGGTCGCCCTCGGCAGCCTCGTCCTGGGCATGCTGCTGCTCTTCGGCGTGCGTTTCCTGCCCGGATTGCTGCCGGAGCTTCTGGGTCTTGCAGGAATTGGCATCGCCATGCTGCTCGCGCGCGCGGCACGGCGTACGTCGCCCGCGGATTTCAGCACACCGGGCTCGGCCAAGCGCACCCAGGTCCGCACCGCCTTCCTCCAAGCCTGGATCGATCATGGCACGGGCGAAGTGGGCGGCACGGTGTTGGTCGGCCGTTTTGCCAGCCGCGGGCTGGATGGCATGACCGACCGCGAGCTGTTGGAACTTCACGGCGAGTGCGCGCGCGATGCCGATTCACTGAAGATCCTCGAAGCCTATCTGGACCGGCGACTCGGCGCGGATTGGCGGCGCGCGCAGAAGCCGCCGTCGGCCGCGCGCGGCGACATGAGCCGCGATGAAGCATTGGCTGTTCTGGGTCTGCAGGAAGGCGCGACTGTGGAGGAGATCAAGGCCGCGCACCGGCGATTGATCCAGCGCATGCATCCAGATGTCGGCGGCAGTGCGGATTTGGCGGCCCGCATCAACCGGGCCAAGGATGTGCTGGTGGACCTATGACCTTGCCAGGGCGGGTGCTGCTGTGCCATCTAGCCGTCCCTCAGCCCATGGCGGCGACGCAAGCTGTCAAATCATTGATTTTGCTATATAATATCCACTGCTGAACGAGGTCGACGAGTATGGCGCAGCGCGTCCGCAAAGCCGTTCTGCCGGTGGCTGGGCTGGGTACCCGCTTTCTGCCCGCCACCAAGGCGATGCCCAAGGAAATGCTGACGGTGGTCGATCGGCCGCTGATTCAATATGCGGTCGAGGAATGCCTCGCGGCGGGAATCGAAGAGTTCGTGTTCGTCACCGGTCGCAACAAGGGCGCCCTGGAAGACCATTTCGATTTGGCCTACGAGCTCGAGGCGACGCTCGAGCAGCGCAAGAAGACTGCGGAGCTGAAGCAGAGCCAGGACGCCACGATCAAGGCCGGCAATGCGATCTTCACCCGCCAGCAGAAGCCGCTCGGCCTCGGACACGCCGTCTGGTGCGCGCGTCATTGGATCGGCAACGAGCCGTTTGCGGTGCTCCTGCCCGACGAGCTTACGCTCGACACGCCGACCTGCATCGGCCAGCTCGTCGCGGCGCATGACAAGACGGGCGGCAGCGTCGTTGCCGTCATGGACGTGCCACGGGAGCAGACCAAGAGCTACGGCATCGCGGCGGTGAAGGCCGAGAAGGACGGGCTGGCCGAAATCACCGGCCTGGTCGAGAAGCCCAGGCCGGAGGAGGCGCCATCGACGCTCGCCCTCATCGGCCGCTATGTGCTGCTGCCGGAGGTGCTGGGGCATCTCGACAGGCACGAGACCGGCGCCGGTGGAGAGATCCAGCTCACCGACGCGATTGCCAGGATGATCGGCGGCCCACCGCTGCACGCCTTGCGCTATGCCGGGCGGCGTTACGATTGCGGCAGCCGGCTGGGCTTCCTGGAGGCGAATGTCGCGATTGCGCTCGATCGTGCCGATACCGCGGCAGAGACCCGGGCTCTGCTCGGCCGCTTGATGAAAGGCTGACGGCATGCGTATCGCCATGATCGGATCGGGCTATGTCGGCCTGGTGTCCGGTGCCTGCTTCGCCCAGTTCGGGCACGACGTCGCCTGCATCGACAAGGATCCCGACAAGATCGCCCGCCTCAATCGCGGCGAGATGCCGATCTACGAGCCCGGCCTCGATCGGCTGGTGGCCGACAATGTACGCGCAGGCCGCCTGAGCTTCGGCACCGATTTCGCCGAAGCGGTCGCCGCCGCCGATGCCGTGTTCATCGCCGTCGGTACGCCGACGCGTCGCGGCGACGGCCATGCCGACCTGAGCTACGTCTATGCCGCCGCGGCGGAGATCGCGGCCGCCATCAGGGGCTACACCGTCATCGTCACCAAATCGACCGTGCCGGTCGGCACCGGCCGCGAGGTGGCGCGTATCGTTCGCGAAACCCAGCCGGCCGCAGAGTTCGACGTCGC
>CANIRG010000303.1 GCA_947469635.1 Rhodospirillales bacterium
GGCAACCGGCTGTTGCGCGAGAGCGGCATGATGCTGCAGCGCATGCCGGCGGAGCCCACGACGCAGGAGCTGCAGGAGCACGGCCGCGCCTTCCCGCCCGGCTACCTGCACGAGAGCTGGCGCGACTTCCTCTATTGGGACAGCGAGCTGGATCAGAGCTGATCATTGGACCGCGGGCCTCCAGGCCCGCTCATGAGCGGAGCTGGAGCTCCGCGGTCCGGATGATTAAATTCTCGTGGACAGCCAAATCGCCAGGCGCGAGCCGGCCTTGATGGCTGACGTGAGCGCGCCGTAGGCGGGCGCCTCCTCGGCGCCGGAGGCCAGGGCCTCGTCGCGATGCTGCAACTCGTCGGCGCGGAACTTCTCGACCGTGGCGCGCAGCTCGGCCTCGTCGTCGCCCAGCGCGGCGGCCTGGCTCGCATAGTGCTCGTCGATCGTCTCCTCGACGGCGACGGTGCAGGCCATGGCGGCTTTCTCGCCCATCAGCGCCGTGGCGGCGCCCAGCGCGAAGCCGGCGACGCTCCACAGCGGCGACAGCAGGGTCGGCCGCACCCGGCGCTCCACCAGCAGCCGGTCGAAGACCGCGCGATGCTCCCGCTCGGCCCGCGCCATGGCGGCGATCTTGCGGCCTGTATCGCCCTTGGCGTGGCCGGTCCAGCGCAACGCTGCCAGCTGCCCCTCGTAGATGCGCACGGCGCCGAACTCGCCCGCCTGGTCGACCCGGATCACACGCTCGACGATCGCGCGGGCGTCGGGGTCCCCAGGATTGCGCGGCTCCCCGGTGTTCACGGGCGCGACCGCAGGTAGCGCGTGACGCCGATGCTCATGGCGAAGGCGAGGCCGGCGGAGAGGATGGCGTTCCAGCCGGCCATGGAGATGCCGATCAGCGACCAGGGGATCTGGTCGCAGCGCACCAGCGGCATGGCGGCGAGGTATTTCTTCAGCTGCTCGATCGTGAGGCCGCTCGGGATGCGGCCGGTGCAGGATTGCGGGCCCTGCCACCAGCGCTGCTCGACGCCGGAATGGAACACGCCCAGCCCCGCTGTCACGATCAGGGCCACGATCGCGGTGATGGTGAGGGCCAGTGCCGCGCGCGGCCAGCGATAGGCGGCCACCGCGCCGAGGCCAGCGGCGATCGCCACCATGTGCGGATAGCGCTGCCAGAAGCACATCTCGCAGGGCGCCAGCCCGCCCACATATTGGAAGAACAGGGCGCCGCCCAGCAGCGCGCCGCTGCCGATCACGGCCATCACGCCTAGCTGGCTGGGACGCGGCAGACGCTGGAGGAAGGACATGGGTGGGCGCTCTGCATCACAAAAGGTAGCGGAAGGCGGCGAAGCCCCCGATCAGCGCGATCAGGAACACCCAGGTGACCAGGGTCAGGTGCTTCTCGAGGAACCCGCGGATCGGCTCGCCGAATTTCCACAGCAACGCTGCCACGGCGAAGAAGCGCACGCCACGCGTCAGGATCGACGCCCACACGAATGTGAACAGGTCGAAGTGGGCGGCGCCCGAGGCGATGGTGACGAGCTTGTAGGGGATCGGGGTCAGGCCCTTGATCAGGATGATCCACACGCCGTACTGGTCGAAGCCGGCCCGGAACTTCGCGAGGCCATCCTGCAGGCCATAGGTCTTGACCACCCAGGCGCCCGCCGTCTCGAAGAAATAGTAGCCGATGGCATAGCCCAGCAGCCCGCCCAGCACGGAACAGACGGTGCACACCGTCGCGATGAGGAAGGCCTTGCGGCGGTTGGCCAGCACCATCGGCACCAGCATGACGTCGGGCGGGATGGGAAAGAACGAGCTTTCCAGAAAGGCGACGACGCCCATGGCGGGGATGGCGTGGCGATGGCCGGCGAGGGCGATCACCCAGTCGTAGAGGCGGCGAAGCATTCGGAGGCCTTCATTGGGGTGCGCCACTGCAGTGGCGCGCTCCAATGACCCTATTCGGCGGCCTGTTTCAAGCGCGTCGGCACCGTCTCCCCGGCGAACAGGGCGGCCCGCGCCGCGTCATATTCGGTCTTTAGGCGGGCCACGATCTCGCCCGCCGGCGGGGCGTCGAAGATCTGGCCGACGCCCTGGCCCGCGCCCCAGATGTCGCGCCACGCCTTGGCCTTGGAATTGCCGCCCGAGGCGAAGTTCATCTTGCTCTTGTCGGCCTCGGGCAGGGCATCGGGATCGAGTCCGGCCGCGGCGACGCTGCGCTTGAGATAGTTGCCGTGCACGCCGGTGAAGAGATTGGTGTAGACGATCTCCTCGCCGCTCGACTCGATGATGCACTGCTTGTTGCCGTCGGTCGCGTTGGCTTCCTTGGCGGCGATGAAGCGCGTGCCGAGATAGGCGAGGTCGGCGCCCATCGCCTGGGCCGCCAGCACCGAGGCGCCGTTGGCGATAGAGCCCGAGAGCAGGATGCAGCCGTCGTAGAACTGGCGAACCTCGGGCACGAGGGCGAGCGGCGACAGCCGGCCGGCATGGCCGCCGGCGCCGGCGCAGACCAGGATCAGCCCGTCGACGCCGGCCTGCAGCGCGCGCTTGGCGTGGGTCACGTTGGTGACGTCGTGGAACACCAGGCAGCCGTAGCGGTGCGCCGACTTCACCACGTCGTCGGGCGCGCGCAGCGAGGTGATCTGGATCGGCACCTTGTACTTCTCGCAGAGGTCGACGTCGTGCTGCAGCCGGTCGTTGGAGCTGTGCACGATCTGGTTGACGGCGAACGGCGCCACCTTCTTCTCGGGGTGCCTGGCCTTGTATTCGGCCAGCTCCGAGGTGATGCGCTTCAGCCACTCCTCCAGCAGCTCCTTCGGCCGGGCGTTGAGCGCCGGGAAGGAGCCGACGATGCCCGCCTTGCACTGCTCGATCACCAGGTCGGGATTGGAGACGATGAACAGCGGCGCACCGACCACGGGGATCGAGAGGGTGTCTTGCAGCAGGGCGGGCAGGGCCATGGTCGTTCCTCGTTGATGCGGGCTGTGTCTATTTCTTCAGGGCGTATTCGCCGCCCCGTTCGATCGCCCGCTTGTATGCCGGCCGCGCCTGGATGCGGTCAACGAAGGCTTTCAGCTTGGGCAGCCGCTCGAACAGTGGGGAGCGCGCGGCGGCGGCCTCGAGCGGGTAGCTCATCTGGATGTCGGCCGCCGTGAACTCCGCCCCGGCGAACCACTCGCGCTGGTAAAGCTCGCTTTCGAGGAACATGAAGTGATTGCCGAGCTGCGGCAGCAGCAGGCCCTTGTCGACGCCGGCCGAGACCATGCGCGCCACCGGCCGGATGAACCACGGCACGCGGCCGGGCAGCAGGCCGAACAGCAGCTTCATGAACAGAAGCGGCATCAGCGAGCCTTCGGCATAATGCAGGAAATAGGTGTACCGCAGCCGCTCCGGTGTGCCCGGCGCCGGCGAGAGCCGGCCGGCACCATAGGTCTCGTTGAGATATTCGATGATCGCGCCGGACTCCGCGATGGTCTTGTCGCCGTCGGTGATGACCGGCGACTTGCCCAGCGGATGCACGGCGCGCAGCGCGGCCGGCGCCTGCATGCTGGGCTCGCGTTGGTAGCGCTTGACCTCGTAGGGGACGCCGAGCTCCTCCAGCATCCACAGGATGCGCTGCGAGCGCGAGTTGTTCAGGTGGTGGACGGTGATCATGGAGCCCGCTCTGCTTTCTGATTGTCCTCACCCTGAGGAGGCCGCGCAGCGGCCGTCTCGAAGGGTTGGCGACCGACGTGCTGCGTGGCCCGTCCTTCGAGACGCGCCCTTTGGGCGCTCCTCAGGATGAGGTGTTCTCTAGAGGGTACCCTGCCGCCAGTTGCCGTGGAAGCCGGCCGGGACGCGACCGCTCAGGTGGGCGAGCGCCACCGGGCCCTTGGCGATATCGGTCGCCTCGAAGACCGCGAGGTCGCTGCGGCCTTCGTCGGAGCGGTAGATGGTGGCCAAAATCCAGCCATCGCCTTCCGGCGCATCGGCGGCGCGCGGCACGAACACGGGTTCGCCGAAACGGTCATCCTCGCCCGCCGTGTAGGTCACGTTGGAGCCCTTGGCGAGATCGTAGTGGGTGATGCCCTCCTGCCGCCGCTGGCCCGCGATCGTGACATTGCCCGAGACGATCCAGCCGTGGCGGTAGTCGCTCATGCAGAAACGTTCGTCGAAGCGCGGGAACTCGCCGGCGCGGTCGTCGAGCTGCTCCTCTTTCATGGTGTTGCTGCGGCCGCTGAGATCGAAGGTCCAGCGGAACAGCCGCGCCGCCGCCGGCTCCTGCGACGAGGGTGAGCCATCGGGCAGCGGGAACAGCGGTGCCGAGTCGTACTTCATCACGTCGACCACGATGCGGCCGTCCGAAGTCTCGAAATGGTTCATCGGATGGAAGACGTAGGAGGGCGGCGCCGTCACCCACTTCACGTCGGCGACCGTGCCGTTGCGCGGGATGAAGGCGATGTGCGTGCCCTTGTCCGGCTCCCACGCGAAGGGCGGCATGCCGGTCATCGCGCGCTGCATCGAGCCGGTGAGCGGGAAGATCGGCACGACGATCCAGTTTTTCGTCACCGCGAAGTCATGGACCATGCTGGCGAAGGGGATGTCGAGCATCTCGTCGCGCGTCACGGTGCCGTCGCGGTCGACGACGCGGATCGAGACGTTGGGCGAGAAGTAGCCCTTGGCCGAATAGCCGAAGGCGATCATCTCGCCGCTCTCGGGATCGAACTTCGGATGCGCCGTGAAGGGACCTTTGATGGCGCCGCCGTAGGTCTCGTAGCCGCCGTCGACCGGCATCAGCGTCGCGGGATCGATGCGGAAGGGCATGTGCGCTTCCTCGATCGCGAGCAGGCGGCCGGCGTGCCAGACGATGTTGGTGTTGGCCGTGGTCGACTGCAGCGCGAAGAGGCGCGGGTCGGTTGTCTGCGGCATGCCGAAGGTGCCGGCCATTCCTTCGCCCTCGGCATGCTCCATCTCCCACTTGGGCGTGCGCACCCAGCGGTTCTTGTAGGAGGCGCGGCCGTTCTCGATGTGGAAGGCGTGGATCATGCCGTCGCCCTGGAACCAGTGGTGCCGGCCGCGCGTCGCGAACTGCGGGTTGGGGCCGTTGCGGTAGAGCGTGCCGCAGAGCTCGCGCGGCAGCTCGCCTGTGATGTGCAGGTGGGCGGCGTCGGCCTCCGTGTTCACCGGTGCGTAGTAGCCGCGCAGAAAGGGATTGTCGGTCGGGAATGCCTTGGCCATGGCGTCGATCCTTTCTAGGTAACGCTGTGTATTTGTTCAGGCTATCGATACACGGCGTTCCCCGCAAGAGCTTTCTTGGCGATCGGTGCGGCGCCTCCCCCGATGGCGGAGGAGGAAAGGGTTTCTACTCGGCGACCGCCGGGGGCGCGGCCTGTCCTGAGGCCCCGGCCATCTCGTTGCGGCGGAAATAGATGTAGCCCGCCACGCCGAGCGCCAGCAGCAGGAGGCCGAACAGGAACTCGGTATGGGTCGGGCCGATCCAGTCGAACATTGGCGTTGCGCCGAGGTTGAACAACAGCATGGCGCCGGCCATCACCGCGAGCCTGAGACGGAAGACGCGGGCGATCTCGGCACCGCGATAGACCGTCTGCAGGCGGGTGATCATGGGAATGAAGTAGAACGGTCCGCCGAAGCCGCTGAGCAGCCCCGCCGCCATCATGGCCGGCAGCTTGTAGGGATTGTCGAGACCCCAGGCGGCGAGCGCGATGAGGGCAAAGCCCATGCCCATGGCGACATAGCCGATGAACATGGTCGAGAGCGGCCGTCGGAAGCGCACGCTGCCCGCCACCAGGTTGCCCGCGACATCGCCCACGCCGCAGGTGCCGATGATCAGGCCGAGAGCGGCGAGGCCATGAAAGCCGAAGATATTCGGATCGTGCTCCTTCACCATCAGCGCGATGCAGAGCTGCAGCGCCACGCTCCACGGCCCGTTGGCGACGGCATTGACCATCAGCAGAGCGCCCATGACCGGCTCGCGCAGCATCAGCCGCGTGCCGTCGAGCAGCGCGTCCCAGGCGCCGCGCCAGCCGCCCCGGCCCGGCCGCGGCCTGTGGTTGGGATCGATCAGCCGGTCGCGCACCGCCCACACCGCAAGGCCGGAGAGCACGAAGCCCACGGCAGTGATCGACAGGAAATGGATCACCGGCAGCAGCGTGTTCAGGACCGCGGCCATCATCGGCCCGATCAGCCGCGCCAGCCGCCACGTCGCATCGAACAGGCCGTTGATTGCCTGCATGGCGTCGCGGTCGGGCACCAGCACCGGCACCGCCGACTGCAGCGCCGGCGTGAAGACCATGCGCAGGCCGGCCAGCCCCATCACCGACAGCACGAGCAGCGGGATCGAGATGCCCCAGATGAAGAAGCCCGCCACGGGGATCAGCGCGAGCACGGCGCTCGCGTACTTGGCTCCCATCATGGCCCGGTCGGCGCGCCAGCGGTCGAAGGCCGAGGCCCCGAGCAACCCCACCACCAGCATGGCGCCGTATTGCGCGGCGTTGACGTAACCCGCGGCATTGCCGATCGCGTCGGCGGCGATCCACACCACGGCGACGCGGAACAGATCCTCGCCGATGGTCGAGGCGGCGAGCCCCGACCACACCACCGCGACGGCGGGATCCTTCAGCGGCCGGAAGATGGGCAGCATCAGCGCACCCAGACCCCGCCGTCCTTGTTCGTGTAGCCGAGCGAGAGATAGGCCGCGTCGACCAGCGCCTGGCCGCGCGCGTTCATCAGCAGGCCGGGGCCCATCCTGTTCATCGTGTAGCCGAACGAGAGCCCGGCGACGGGATCGGCGAAGCCCAGCGAGCCGCCGGCGCCGACATGACCGAAGGCGGCGCTGCCCATGATCACGCTGTCGACATCCTCGCCGAACACCTTTGGGCCAATGGCCCGGCGGCGATTGTCCATCGACTTCATGAAGCCCATCGCAAAGCGCGTGGGGATGCGCAGCGTCGCATCGTCGTGCGTGGCCATCGACACCTCGCCCATGCGCGACAGTGTCGCCGCATCGACCAGCGTGCCGCCGCCCTGGGCGAGCGGGGCATACATGCCGGCGAGGCCGCGCGCATTGGTGACGCCGTTGGCGGCGCCGATCTCGGCCGCATGTCCCGCGCGGGTGTTGGCGCCGCCCTTTGCCCAGGCGCCGCCGTTGAAGAAGAACAGCGCCGGGATCGACTGCTTGTCGGCGGCGAGGTCGAGCATGAAGGGCGTCACGGCCTCCTCGCGCTTGTAGCGGTAGGCGATGACCGGGGCGACGCGCGGCTCGATCTCCGCGGGCAGGCCGATCCAGAAATCGAGGCCGAGCGGCCGGGCGATCTCGTCCTGGAAGAAGGCGCCGAGCGACTTGCCCGACGCACGGCACACCATCTCGCCCACGGTCCAGCCGAATGTCATTCCGTGATAGCCATTGCGCGTGCCGGGCGCCCAGAAGGGTTCCTCCGCGGCCAGCCGTCCCGTCATGTGGTCCCAGTCGTAGATCGCCGCGCCCTCGACCTTGGCGCGCAACGCCGGCACGGCCGAGGAATGGTCGAGCATCATGCGGGTGGTGACGCGCTCCTTGCCGTGCTGGCCGAACTCGGGCCACAGCTCGACCACCGGCGCCTCGAGGTCGAGCTTGCCGCGGCTCGCCAGCACATGGGCGCACAGCGCGGTCGCGCCCTTGGTGGCGGAGAAGACGATGCTCACCGTGTCGCGCTCGAAGCTGCCGCCCCACAGGTCGACGACGGTCTCGCCGCCTTGCGTGAGGCAGACCGAGGCGCCGTCCTCGCCTCCGGCCGCGAAATTCATCTCGAAGGCTTCGGCAACGCGCTCGAAGCCAGGCTTGACGATGCCGTCGATCATTTCGGCGCTGGAAGCTTCAGCACATCGATCAGGAAGCGCGCGGCGTGGCTGAGCCCGGTCTGGTCGATGCCGTGGCCGATGCCCTCGGCGATATGAACGGCCACCTTCACGTCGTTGTCCTGCAGCGCACGGGCGGCGCGCTGGGTCAGAACAGCCGGCAGCATCTCGTCGCTGTCGCCATGCACCAGCAGCACCGGTGGCCGCGACTTGATCTCCGCCTCGAGCGTGTCGGGGCCCGCCAGCATGCCGGAGAAGCCGACGATGCCCGCGAGCTGCTTCGGCCGGCGGAGGCCGACGTGCAGCGCCATCATGGTGCCCTGGCTGAAGCCTGCCAGCACCGTCTTGCCTTCGTCGAGACCGTATCGGGCCATCGTGTCGTCGAGGAAGTCGTCGACGAAGGGCGCCGCCGAGCGAACACCGGCGGCCGCGATCTGAGGATCGAGCCGCGAGATGCCGAACCACTGGCGGCCCATGGGATTGCCGTCGCACGGATAGGGCGCATTGGGCGAGTGGAAGA
>CANIRG010000304.1 GCA_947469635.1 Rhodospirillales bacterium
CCAAAGGCGCCGCTGTCGTTTCGATGAATTGGCCATCGCGAAATGATGCCCAATTCGGCAGCCTTGTAAAACCCGGGAAACTCAATCCCGGTCGGCTTTCAAGCCGCATTCCCCATTGGATTTACCCACTCGATTTCCTGATGAGCCAAAAAAGATAACATCACGAAGTTTAAGCTCGACCCGAAGAAGCCGCCGAGGACCGACTGGCGTGCCTTCGACGCTATGAGCGCGAAGGACCGTCATCGCGCGGCAGCTTCGGACGTCGATGCGCCGGCCACGACCTGCGCGCAGTTCGCAGGAGCGCGCCGTGTGCCGACGGCCACGCGCGCGCTCCAAGGGCTAGATGTCTCCAGTCTTCGGCCGGCCCATGAGCGAGCCGGAGGCTCGCGGTCCGGCTGAGCTTGAGAGGAACGCGCCACCGGAGCGGCGCGCCCAGCAATGATGCCGCCGCCCTCTACGGCTTCGCCGTCAGCGAACAGCCGCCTTCCTCGATCGGCCGGAAGGCCTCGCTGCCCGGCACCGTGGCCACCATCTTCGCCAAGTCCCAGGCGCCCTTCGATTCATCGGGCGTCTTTGCCTGCATCAGGTACATGTCGCGGATGACGCGACCGTCGGGGCGGATGCTGCCGTTTTTGGTCATGAAGTCGTTGATCGGCATCTTGCGCATCTCGGCCAGCACCGCCTTGGCCTCGTCGGTGCCGGCGGCCTTCACCGCCTTCAGGTAATGCATCACGGCGCCGTAGGTGCCGGCCTGGATGAAGCTGGGCGGCTTGCCCATCTCCTTGGTGAAGCGGTCGGTGTAGGCGCGCGCCTCCGGGGTCATGTCGTAATAGAACGGGCTGGCGATCATCAGGCCCTGGGCGATCTTGAGGCCGATGCCGTGGACGTCGGGGAACTGCGCCAGCGGCGCGCTGATCTTCATGCCCTGCTTCACCAGGCCGAACTCGGCGGCCTGCTTCACGCCGTTCACGATGTCATTGCCGCCGTTGGCGAACATCAGCCCCTTGGCCTTCGAGGCCTGCGCCTGCAGCGCGTAGGAGGAGAAGTCCATGGAGTTGAGCGGATGCTTCGACGAGCCCAGAACCTTGCCGCCGGCCGCCGTGATGAACTTGGTGGCGTCGGCTTCGACCGCGAGGCCGAAGGCGTAGTCGACGGTGATGAAGTACCAGGTGTCGCCGCCCATCTTGGACAGCGCGTTGACGATGGTCTTGCCCTGGCCGTAGGTGTCGTAGATCCAGTGGATGCTGTTGGGGCCGCAGCCCTTGCCGGTCAGCTCCGAGGTCGCGGCCGCCGTCGGCATGACGATGCGGTTCTTCTCGCCGGCCACCTTCACCAGGGCCAGCGCAATCGCCGAGTTGGGGATGCCGACGATCAGGTCGACGTCCTCATTGTCGTACCAGCGCTTGGCGATGCCGACGCCGACATCGACCTTGCTCTGGAAATCGGCGCTCACCATCTCGATCGGCTTGCCCAGCACCGAGCCGCCGAAGTCGGCGATGGCGAACTTCACCGAGGCGACGTCGCCCGGCCCGGTGTTGTCGGCGTAGGGGCCGGACATGTCGTCCAGCACGCCGATCTTCACGGCCTTGTTTTGCGCCAACGCGGGGACGCCGAGCAGGCAACAGGTCAGCACCGCCGCGACGGCGGTCGTAATGTATCGCATCGTTTCCTCCCAATCGTTCTTATTGGAAGGATATTAGCACGACGCGTGTCGAAATTCCTCCCCCCTGTCTGCGGGTCCGCATGAGGCTAGCTAGCGCGCGTCCTCGGCGATCATCGCGGCACCCTTCTCGCCGATCATGATGGTGGGCGCGTTGGTGTTGCCGGTGGTGAGCGTCGGCATGACCGAGGCGTCGATCACGCGCAGGCCCTCGATGCCGCGCACCTTCAGCCGCGAGTCGACGACGGCGCGCGGGTCCTCGCCCATCCTGCAGGTGCCGACGGGATGATAGAGCGTGTTGCCGGCGCGGCGGGCATAGGCCAGCAGGTCGGCATCGCTTTGGATGTCGGGGCCGGGGGAGGTCTCGCCCAGGCTGTGCTGGGCCAGCGCCGGCTGGGCGAAGACGCGGCGGACGTGGCGCGTGCCGCCCAGCAGCGCCAGCTCGTCGGTATGGGCGGTGAGGTAGTTGGGCTTGATCGCCGGCCGCGCGAAGGGATCGGCCGATACAGCCATGATGGTGCCACGGCTGTCGGGCTTCACCACGCAGACCACGCAGCTCATGGACGGCTTGGTGTCGAGCTGGCCGAACTTCAGCGTGTTGGTGCTGCCCGGCGTGAACAGCAGCTGCAGGTCGGGCGATTCGAGGCCCTCGCGGCTGTCGCAGAAGAGCTGCGCCGTGGTGACGCCGAAGGTGAGCGCGCCGCGGCCGGTGAGGAAGAATTTTGCGATTTCGGGCAGCACGCCTGGCCAGCGCGCCAGCTCGTTCACCGTGACCGTGCCCTGCACGCGGTGCACGAGGCGGATCACGTAATGGTCGATCAGGTTGGCGCCGACGCCGGGCAGGTCGTGCACCACCGGGATGCCGAGCGACTGCAGGTGTGCCGCCGGGCCGACTCCCGAGATCTGCAGGATATGCGGCGAGTTGATGGTGCCGCCCGATACGATCACCTCGCGGTTGGCCTTCACCACCGTGGTGTTGCCGCCGCGGATGAACTCGACGCCGGTGCAGCGCTTGCCCTCGAAGGTGAGGCGGCCGCCCTGCGCATCGGTCTCGACGCGCAGGTTCGGATGCTTGCGAGCTTCGCGCAGGAAAGTCTGCGCCGTCGAGCCGCGCAGGCGGCCGCGCCGCGTCATCTGCGAATAGCCGACGCCGTAGCGTTGCTTGCCGTTGAGGTCGGGGTTGAAGGGGAAGCCCGCCTGCTGGGCGGCTTCGACGAAGCGGTGGGTGAGGGGCAGGATGGTGCGGTAGTCCTCGACCTTGAGCGGCCCGCCCTGGCCGCGCACCTCGGGATCGCCCTTCTGCACATAGTGCTCGGATTTGCGGAAGTAGGGCAGCACGTCGTCGTAGCTCCAGCCGCGCGCGCCCATCTGCGCCCAGCCGTCGAAATCGGCCGGCGCGCCGCGGACATAAAGCATGCCGTTGATCGAGGAGGAGCCACCCAACGTGCGGCCGCGCGGCCAGTCCAGGCGCCGCTCGCCGGAGCCCTTCTCGGGCTCGGTCGTATAGTTCCAGTTCACCAGCGGATTGCGCAGCAGCGAGCGCATGCCGGCCGGGATATGAATCATCGGATGCCAGTCGTTGGGGCCCGCCTCGAGCAGGATCACCGACGCTCCCGTTTCCGACAGACGAGACGCGACCACGCAACCTGCCGAGCCCGCACCGACGACGACATAATCCGCTTGCATTCGTTTCCCCCGGTAGGCGCCGCCGCCCTCTACCTCATCCTGAGGAGCATCGCGTAGCGATGCGTCTCGAAGGATGGGCAACGGGCGGTGCTCTATCCCACCCTTCGAGACGGGCGCTTCGCGCCCTCCTCAGGGTGAGGTGGTCGCGTGAGCCTCAGAGATTTGCTCGACAAGGTCCATCGCTTTCCCATACCAAGCAAGAAATTTGAGGGAGGCAGGAATGCGCGGACGTCAGGTGCTCTTGGAGACGCTGCTCGCCCATGGCGTCGACCGCATCTTCGGCAATCCCGGCACGACCGAATCGCCGCTGCTCGATTCGCTCCTCGACTATCCGCAGATCGAGTACATCGTGCATCTGCACGAGGGCGTGGCGGTGGGTGCCGCCAACTTCTATGGCCAGGCGAGCGGCAAGACCGCCTTCGTGAATCTCCATGTGGCACCCGGCCTCGGCAATGCGATCGGCATGATCTACGGCGCGCTGAAGAACGGCACGCCGATGGTGGTGACGGCGGGCCAGCAGGACACGCGCATGCGGCTGCGCGATCCGGTGCTGGGCCACGACCTCGCGGCCATTGCTGCGCCGGTCACCAAGTGGAGCGTGCAGGTGGAGCGCGCCGACGAACTGGGGCCGATCCTGCAGCGCGCCTTCAAGATCGCCAACGAGGCGCCGGCCGGGCCGGTGTTCGTAGCGCTGCCCATCGACGTGATGGAGCAGGAGACGGCCATTCCGCCCGGCAAGCCGGCGACGGTGTTTTCCGCCTCGCGGCCCGATCCTGCCGGCATCGCCGCGATGGTGAAGCTGCTCGCGGCGGCGAAGAGCCCGGCCATCGTGGCGGGCGACGATATCGCCCGCGCCGGTGCCGTGGGCACGCTGGTGACTTTGGCCGAGAAGCTTGGCGCGTCGGTGTGGTTCGAGGGGCTGCGCGGCCGAAACTCCTTCCCCACGGACCATCCCGCCTATCGCGGCACGCTCGCTTTCGATGCGCCCGGCGTCGCGAAGAATTTTTCGGGCAATGATCTCGTGCTGATGGTCGGCGGACCGTTCTTCGAGGAAGTCTGGTACGCGCCGGGCGCGCCCTTTCCCGCAGGCTGCAAGGTGCTGCAGATCGAGGCTTCGTCGGCGCGGCTCGCCTACAATTTCGCGCTCGATTCAGGCGTGCTGGCCGAGGCGGGTGCGGCGCTGGAGGCGCTGAACGCGGCGCTTCCCGCGATCGAGGGCGCGGCCAAGCGCAACGAGGCGTTGAAGGCGCTTCGGGACTCCGACGCGGCGGCGCAGAAGGCGCGTGTCGAAAAGGCCTGGGCGCGCAGCCCGACCTCGATGGCGCGCGCGATGGCGGAGATCCGCGCCGGTACGCCCAAGGACGCCATCGTGGTCGACGAGACGATCACGGCCAACCTCGACCTGTTCAAGACCTTCACCTTCTCGGGCGCCGACGATTATTTCAGCGGCCGTGGCGGCGGCATCGGCCAGGGGCTGGCGGGCGGCATCGGCGTCGCGGTCGGCAAGCCGGGCAAGCCGATCCTCTGCCTCTCGGGCGACGGCTCGTCGATGTACTCGATCCAGGCAATCTGGACCGCGGCGCATCACGCGCTGCCGATCGTGTTCGTGATCCTGGCCAACCGCGAATACCGCGTGCTCAAGCACAATATCGACGCCTACCGCGCGCGCTTCGACGTGAAGAGCAACAAGCCCTACATGCACATGGACCTGACGGGCCCCACGATGGGCTTCGTCGACATGGCCAAGGGCATGGGCGTCGCCGGCACCTACGTCGCCAAGGCCGACGACATCAAGGAAGCGGTGGCGGCGGCCTTCGCCTCAGGCAAGCCGCACCTGATCGAGATCGAGATCGAAGGGAAGCGATAGGCTTCAAACGGACCGCGGGCCTGGAGGCCCGCGGTCCGGAAGACATTATTTCTGATACGCCCGCACCTTGGCCTGATGCGCGCGGGCGGCGGTGGTGAGCATCGGCAAATCGTTGCCGGCCAGGATGAGCTGCATGCCCTTGTCGGTGTAGAGCTTCAGCAGCTCCTCGCTGTAGGCGCCGCCCATGCCCGGCCACTTGCCGTGCTTGCGGCAGGCCGCGACCACCTTGTCGACGGCGGCCTGGACCTTGGCGTGGCCGTTCTCGCCGGGAATGCCGAGCTCCATCGACAGATCGCTCGATCCCACCAGCAGGGAATCGATGCCCGGCACGGCGGCGATCGCCTCGGCATTCTCCACGGCCTTGGGCGTCTCGATCATCACGGTGATCAGCGTGTTGTCGTCGCTCTTGGCGGTCATCTCGCCCAAGGGCATCGCGGCATAGTCGAACTGCGCCTGGCCACCGCCGACGGAGCGATGGCCGCGCGGCGGGTAGCGCAGCTTGTCGGCGATTTCCTTGGCCTCCTCGGCGGTGTCGACGTGCGGGATCACGATGCCGAGCGCGCCACCGTCGAGCACGCGGGTCGCCATGGTGAGCTCGCCGTAGGGCACGCGCACGATCGGGGCGATGCCGGAATCCTGGGCCGCAACGGAGATGGCGCAGGCGGTCTCGATCGACATCGAGCCGTGCTCGAGGTCGAGGAACAGCCAGTCGTAGCCGGCCGCCTTCATGACCTTGATGATGTCGACGTTGCGCACCAGCCGGACGCCGATGCCGATGGCGAGCTCGTTCTTCCTCAGCCGTGCCTTGGCGGCATTGATTGCTTGGGCCATGTCTTCCCCCTCAATTATTCTCGCTGGTGCGGGTTCCGTTTGCCGACCCCGCACCCTGTTTCCGAGCCTCACTCTATATACCAGCTGCTCCCGGCGTCTCACGCGCTTCCTGGCATCGTCAGTCGAGACTCTATCGCCGTCCCCCGTCCCAGCAGGCGATGTAGCATTGCGCTTCGGCCTCGGGTGTCGTTTGGGTCGGGCAAACGGGGCAGTTGCCTGCCAGCAGCGCGTTGATGCGGGCTTCGGCTTTTTTCAGGTTCAGGGCGCTGCGCGCGTTGGCACGCTCCGCGGCGGCGGCCTGATAGCTGTCGTAGGCGGCCTGCAGCCGGCTTCTCTCGGTCCTGTTGCTGGCCTGTACCTGCCGAAATCTCTCGAACTTCGGGTCGCAGATGGCCTTGCGGCGGCGGAATTCCGGTTCGGGATATGTTCCGCTGCAGAAAGGCATCACCTCGCCGACTTCGGCTTTCAATCTCGCTTCGGCCTGTTGGACGGCCGCATTGTCCCGTTCATAGGTCGGGTTCTTCCGCGACCAGTCCTGAACCTTCTTTTCCGCGTCCTGCAGCCTGGCGAGGCCGTCCTTCAGATCCTGGACCACCGCCGACGGTGGGCTCGGTTGAGCATGGGCCTGCCCGCACAGGGCAGACAGAAAAAGAACGGTCACCACTCCGATTGCCACTCGCATGTCTCTCTCCCTCTGGGTCGTTCCCCCCAAGACGGACGCGAGTGGATTTTTCGATGAGGAGTTTCGCGCAAGCGCTTTATGGTATTTTGCGCTTCCGGAAGGGGACAGCCGCCATGACTTTCCATGTCGAACGAATCGACCATGTCGTGATCCGCGTGCGCGACCTCGCAGCCATGGTGCGGTTCTACGAGCAGGCGCTGGGTTTCCGCGTCGAGCGCACCATCGACCGGCTCAACCTCGTGCAGATGCGGGCGGGCGCCTCGATGCTCGACCTGATCCAGGGTGAGCGGCCTGCGGATGGCGGCAACATGGATCACCTCTGCTTCCGTATCGCCCCCTTCGACCGGGATGCGATCTCCTCGCATCTTTCGCCCCTCGGCATCGAGATCGGCGAGGCCGTCGAACGTTACGGCGCCGAAGGCACGGGCCTGTCGGTCTATTTCGACGATCCCGAAGGCAACCAGATCGAGCTCAAGGGGCCTTCCCGCTTGCAGCCGATGTGATAGGCTTCCCGCCAAGAAGTTCAAAAAGAGTCTGTAGCGTAGGTCTGGGAGGACAAGATGCGTACACGTCTGGCGATCGTAGCCGCGATCTCTGCTGTCTTCGTGACGGCCGCGCCGGCGTTTGCCCAGAAGCAGGGCGGGACGCTGCGCATCTCCCACCGCGACAATCCCCCCAGCGCCTCGATCCACGAGGAATCGACGATCTCGGTGAACCAGCCCTTCATGGCGGCGTTCAACAACCTCGTCTTCTTCGATCCCAAGCAGAAGGTGAACAGCCCCGACCACATCGTGCCCGACCTGGCCGAGAGCTGGGCCTGGAGCGCCGGCAACACCAAGCTCACCTTCAAGCTGCGCCAGGGCGTGAAGTGGCATGACGGCAAGCCCTTCTCCAGCGCCGACGTGAAATGCACGTGGGACGCGCTGGTGGGCAAGGGCGACGAGAAGATGGACATCATCCGCAAGAGCCCGCGGAAGATCTGGTACATCAACCTCAAGGAAGTCACGACCAACGGCCCCGACGAGGTGACCTTCAACCTCGAACGGCCGCAGCCTTCGTTCCTGACCATGCTCGCCGGCGGCTACTCGCCGGTCTACTCCTGCCACGTCTCCGGCCGCGACATGCGCTCCAAGCCGATCGGCACCGGGCCCTTCAAGGTGGTCGACTTCAAGCGCAACGAATCGATCAAGCTGGTGCGCAATCCCGACTACTGGAAGAAGGGCCAGCCCTATCTCGACGCCATCGACTGGAAGATCGTGCCCAACCGCAGCACGCGCATGCTGGGCTTCCAGTCGGGCGAGTTCGACATGACCTTCGACTCGGACGTGACCTTCCCGCTTCTCAAGGACGTCAAGGCGCAGAAGCCCGATGCGGTGTGCGAGCCGCGGCCGACCAACGTCAGCTCCAACCTGCTTGTGAATCGCGACAAGCCGCCGTTCGACAATGCCGACATCCGGCGCGCCATGATCCTCTCCCTCGACATCAAGGCCTTCCACGACATCCTGAGCCAGGGCAACGACCTCGACGGCGCGGTCATGCTGCCGCCGCCGGCCGGCTTCTGGGGCATGCCGAAGGAGATGCTGCCGAGCCTGCTGGG